>JADFYM010000013.1:0-7025 GCA_015233035.1 Magnetococcales bacterium | reverse complement strand
ACCGAGTCACGATGAAACAGGGCCTTTTGTCCTTCGCTGAGATCCAACTCATCGTGGGTGTGCATCCCCCGGAAAGTGGTGTTGCCCCAATAGACATAATCTGTGCCTCGACCAAGGTCAAAGTATAGAATACTCACAGAAATAACTTTCACCACACTGGAGTATGGTTCCCCTTCAGATATATGTTCGGTAATGGCTTTGGCCGTGCTGTATAGAATACGCTGTAGATAATCCGATTCCCGCTCGTACTGCAGCTCAATGATGACCAGCTCGCCTCTGGCATTTTTTACTTTGAGATCCACCCGGTTGGACTTATCGTATCGATCTTCCTGGTTGCTCTCGCTTTCCAAAACCTCCAGGATGCGCACCTCATCATGGAGCAGTTCGCTTAAAAAACCTTCCAGAATCTCGAAGTTGGCCTTGCTGCGCAACAGACGCTTCAGGGCATAATCGAAGCTGATCAACTGGCGTTGTTTCATATTCGCTCTCCTCCACAAAATCATGCCTGCAAAAACCGGGGAAGGCCTGCCTGCGGCCCTCCCCAGGCGCGGCCTCAGGTGGGCTGTCTGGCCTTGACCAGCTCTTGGACAACACCGGGGTCAGACAAGTGCGACGTGTCGCCCAAATTTTCCTGGTCATGGGTGACAATCTTGCGCAACACCCGGCGTGCAATCTTGCCGGAGTGGGTTTTGGGCAAGTTGGCGGCCCATTGGATCACATCGATATGGGCGATGGGACCGATCTCTTTGCGCAGTAACGTATTGAGCTCCTTGCGCAACCTCTCATCCGGTTCCACGCCCTCCATCAGGGTGACAAAGGCACAAATACACTGCCCCTTGACGCTGTGCGGATAACCCACCACAGAGGCTTCGGCCACTTTTTCGTGGAGAATCAGGGCCGACTCCATCTCGGCGGTGCCCAGATTATGCCCGGAAACCGTGATGGTATCATCCCCCACCCGGTCGGTGATCCAGTAATAGCCGTCCTCATCCCGGCGGCCCCCATCCCCGGAGAGATAACGCCCCGGATAGGCCGCAAAATAGGTTTCCACAAAACGGTGATGGTCGCCATACACCGTGCGCACCATGCCGGGCCAAGGCTGGGCGATGGTCAGAATGCCGGTGGCGGGCCCTTCCTGCACCACCCCCTGTTCGTCGATAATTTCTGGTACCACACCAAAAAACGGCAAGGTGGCAGAACCGGGTTTGAGATCCATGGCTCCGGGCAAAGGCGCGATGAGAATGCCGCCAGTCTCGGTCTGGCACCAGGTATCCACAACGGGACAACGCCCCTCGCCCACCACCTGGTGATACCACTCCCAGGCCCTGGGCTGGATCGGCTCGCCCACCGTACCCAGCAGGCGCAAGGAAGAGCGACTGGTTTGCTGCACAAACGCATCGCCCTGGTTCATCAACGAACGAATGGCCGTCGGTGCGGTATGGAAAACGGTCACCTGATGCTTGTCAACCACCTGCCAAAAACGGGAGGCATCGGGATAGGTGGGCACCCCCTCGAACAATACCGTGGTCGCCGCATTGCACAGCGGGCCATACAGGACATAACTGTGGCCAGCCACCCAGCCCAGATCGGCGGTACACCAAAACACATCACCGGGATGATGATCAAAGATATAACGATAGGTCATGGCCGCATACAGCAGATAGCCTGCCGTCGTGTGCATCAACCCCTTGGTCCGGCCAGTCGAGCCGGAAGTGTGGAGAATAAACAGGGGATCCTCGGCATCCATCGGTTCCGCCGGGCAATCCGGGCTGGCGGCGGCGATGGCCTCCTGATACCAGACATCCCGGTGGTGTTGCCAATCGACCTCACTGCCGGTCAGACGCACGTTGAACACGGTATGGACGCCAGGACAGGCGGTCAGGATGGCTTCCGCATGGGCGCGCAGGGGGATCCGTTTGCCGCCCCGCCGCCCCTCATCGGCGGTCACCAGGGCACAGCACTCCACATCGAGAAGACGATCCTTGAGGGCCTCGGGAGAAAAACCACTGAAGACCACCGTATGGATGGCACCAATGCGGGCACAGGCCAGCATGGCCACGACCGTTTCCGGGACCATCGGCATATAAATGCCCACCCGATCCCCTTTTTGGATGTTCCGGGCCTTCAGAGCATTGGCAAAACGGCACACTTCGGCATGCAGTTCCCGGTAGGTGATCTTCTTGGAATGGGTGGGATCATCCCCTTCCCAGATGAGGGCGACTTGATCGCCATGGTGTTCCAGATGACGATCCAGACAGTTGTAGGAGACATTGAGTTGACCCCCATCAAACCAGCGGATGTAGGCCTTGCGAAAATCCCAGTCCAGTACCGTCTCCCACTTGCCAAACCAATGCAAAAACTGCTCGGCCTGTTCGCCCCAAAACGCCTCCGGGTTGTTGACCGATTCGGCATACAGCCGGTCATAATCTGCCCGATTGAGCAGGGCATGGGCAGCAAAAGCCGGTTTGACTGGATAAACTTTGTCATTATTCATAACTGCGGCTCCTTTTGGATGATGTTGGTTGCTTGGCCGTGACCACTGCCAACCGCCACCGTGGTCTGTGCATCGGGAAGCAGATCAAAATAATCCATTGCCCTGGTAATGTACAGGCTGGTATTGGCAGCGGGCGGGGCAATCGCGGGGCAGATTGAGAAAAGCCTTGCCTTTTCGCGCGCCAGTCGGCACGATAGACAGGTTTTGGGGCGCACATCCTCCAAGAGCCTCCGCCACCCGTTTGTTGCGTGTACCCGCCGGTCATGGTGGGGAACAGTACGGGGTGGTGCACAGGAATCTGTCACCGTTTTTACACTGAAGGAGGGGATAACCCAACCGGTTTCCCTGTATGCCTTGACCGACCAACCCAACCTTGAACATATCGGCCTGTCGCCGTTTCTTTCGTCCCTGCGTTGTTTTTTCCTGGTGTGCCAACACCATGGAATTGAAATAACGCCGGAGCGGTTTTTGGGTGCCAAGGAGGACGACATTGCTGGCTCCGTGTTGCGTCTGATGCACGAAGTCAACCTGAAAGGCAAACTGCTCAGAAATCGCAAATGGCAGGATTTGGCCAATCTGGGCACCGCCTACCCGGTCATGGTGGAAAAGAAGACCGGCCACTGGGTGATCGTGGCCAGTGCCGTCACCACCGCCGACGGGATGAGCAATGTCGCGGTCATGGATCCTTCCGTCGAATCGACCGGTCTCTCCCTGATCCCGCGCCAGCAGTTTGAGGAACACTGGAACGGCACCATTCTGCTCATCAAGCGCGAACATAATCTGGACGATGGCCCCCGCACCTTCGATTTGCGGTGGTTTCTGCCAGAAATCATGAAAAATGCAAAATATTTTCGTGATATTATTGTCGCTGCCACCATGGTCAACCTGCTCAGTTTTGTCATGCCGCTGGCGTTCCAGATCATGCTGGACAAAGTGGTTCCGCATCAAAGTCACCAGACCTTGTTTACGTTGACTGCCATTCTGATCGTGGCGACGGCCTTTGACGGTTTATTCACCTATGTACAGCAAATGTTGATGATTCATGCCACCAACAAGATTGATGCCCAATTGATCGTGCGCACGTTTGAACATTTGCTGGGCCTGCCCATGCCCTTTTTTGAAAGCATGCCCACCGGGGTTTTGATCCGGCACATGCAGCAAACGGAATCCATCCGCAGCTTTTTGACGGGGGGGTTGTTTGGCACCCTGCTCCAGGCTTCTTCCCTGCCGCTCCTGTTGGTCGGATTGACGCTGTACAGCGGTCAACTGACTGCCGTGGTGCTGGTTTTCACCATGGCGATTGCGGCCATTATCGGTTTCATGATCCCCGCCTTCAAGAGACGGCTGGAAAAATTGTACAATGCCGAAGGATCCCGCAATGCCGATCTGGTGGAGACGGTGCATGGGATGCGGGCGGTCAAGTCCCTGGCTCTGGAGCCGTTGCGCAAGGCCTCCTGGGACAGAAAAGTGGCCAACTGCATCTCCCAGCGGACCTCCGTGGGACAATTCGGGGCCATCGCTTCGACCCTGACGCACATGTTGCAGGGCGGGATGGGACTGGCCGTGCTCAGCCTGGGTATTTCGCTGGTCTTCGATGGCGATCTCAGCATTGGTGCCCTGGTCGCCTTCAACATGCTGTCGCAGCGGGTCAGCGGTCCGCTGGTCCAGATGGTGGCCCTGATCAACTCATATCAACAAACCGCCTTGTCCGTACAAATGTTGGGACATGTCATGAATTATCCACCCGAGCGGGATGCCAACCATCGTGGCATTCGCCCGGTCGTCACGGGTCAAATTGAATTTCAGGATGTGACCTTCCGCTATGACAAAAGCGCGACGCCGGCGTTGCGCGGGGTCTCTTTCCGGGTGGAAGAGGGGCAAGTCATCGGCGTGGTGGGTCGGTCCGGTTCGGGCAAGACCACCATTACACGACTGATTCAGAGCATTCATTCCGCGCAAGAGGGGATGATTCTGCTGGATGGCAATGATATCCGCCACTTTGAACTGCCGCATTTGCGGCGCAGCATTGGCGTGGTCTTGCAGGACAATATTTTGTTCCGGGGCACGGTGCGCGACAATATTGCTGCGGCCAAGCCGGATGCCTCTTTGCTCGAAGTGATCGAAGCCGCCAAGCTGGCGGGTGCGGACGAATTTATCGATCGCCTGTCCCATTCTTACGAGACCTACGTGGAAGAGGGTGCCTCCAACTTTTCCGGTGGGCAACGCCAGCGCATTGCCATTGCCAGGGCTTTGCTTTTGAGTCCGCGTTTGTTGATTTTTGACGAGGCGACCAGTGCCTTGGACCCGGAGAGCGAGGCGATCATCCGGCGGAGTCTGAGCAAAATATCCGAGGGACGCACGCTGATCATCGTCTCGCACCGTCTCTCCTCTCTGACCAGCACGGATGCCATTCTGGTGCTGGACAAGGGCGAGGTGGTGGATTTCGCACCCCATGCGGTGTTGCTGGAACGGTGTACCATCTATCGACATCTTTGGGATCAACAGAACAGTTTCTGACCGGTGGAAAAAAAGGGGAAATCGGGGTGAAGACACAAGAGGAAGGCCGGGAATTGCAAGAGCGGATCCGTCGGGCGGCGGAGGCCATTGGTGCCGCTGACGCCGTACTGATCACCGCCGGGGCCGGGATGGGCGTCGATTCCGGGTTGCCGGATTTTCGGGGCAAACAGGGCTTCTGGAAAGCCTATCCGGCGATTCAGAAACTGAATCTCTCCTTCGAGGAGATGGCCAACCCGAAATGGTTCAAGCAACAGCCGCGTCTGGCCTGGGGCTTTTACGGACACCGGCTTGACCTCTATCGCCGGGCCACGCCGCACGCGGGATTCGGGCAATTATTGGCCATGGGACAGGACAAGGCGCAGGGGTTGTTTGTCTTGACCTCCAATGTCGATGGGCAGTTTCAGGCGGCCGGCTTTGATCCCGAGCGCATCGAGGAGTGCCACGGTTCCATCCACCATCTTCAGTGTACGCAACCGTGCGGGGAGACCGTTTGGAGTGCGCAGGCGGTGCAGATTGCGGTCAAAGCGGACTCCTTGCATGCCAGCGGCCCATTGCCGGCCTGTCCGGCCTGTGGTGCCCTGGCGCGGCCCAATATTCTGCTGTTTCATGACAAATACTGGGTGGAAAACCGTATCAAAGAGCAGGAAGAGCGTCTCTGGCAGTGGTTGGAAATGTTGCTGGTGATGACGCGCCGTCTGGTCATTGTGGAGGTGGGAGCCGGTACCTCGGTGCCCACCATTCGGAATCGGTCCGAGTTTTATGCCAAGGTGCACCATGCAACGTTGATTCGGATCAATCCGCGTGATTATCTTGTGAGCAAGGCGCGGCATATTTCCTTGCCGCTGACGGCGCAGGTGGCCATTGATGCCATCTGGCAGACATGGGATGCGTTGGGGGGAAAGGGGTGTGACCAGTCTCGTGTTGCTGCAACCGTTTGAGCGGGGCCTGTCTGGAAATGCATGGCTTCAGTCAAGATGGACCTCGTCCAACTGACGAGTGGTATGCGCCAAGGGGCATTGGCGTCCCACGTCAACCAGTGCGTGACACAGTTCATGGGCCAGATTGAAACGACGCACGACCGACAACCCATTTTTGGCAGCATCCAGGTTCAGGGCAATGGTCACACCCCGACTTTTGTCTGCAAACAGCAGAGCCTCCGGTCCATCCTGACCAAGAGTACCGTACAGCAGGGTCAGGCTGGGAAAACGATCTCTGACCAAATCCCGCATGGAGGCAATTGGCTCATCCCCCAGTCCCAACGCCTTTCTGAGGGCTTTGGCCAACTGCTCACCCTGTTGCCATGGCTGGAGGTTCCTGCCAGGCGACCGCAGTCGCAGTGCATCGCGTGCTTTCAGAAAATGATCCCAGGTACTACCCACCGCTTGACGTTGACGCAAAAACTCCAGAGAACGTGCGGTTTGGGAAAGTTGGCAAACCCGCAAACGGCTTTCCTGGGAGAGTTGCTGAAATTCCGCTCGCCGCGTCAACAAACGCACCGGCTCATCATGCCACGATGCATTGTCCACGAACGCAGAACCATCGGCCAGGCGCAAGGCCTTCGCCAGAGCCTGGGTCTCTCGATCATCGCAGAGGACTCCTCTGCCAATATCCTCCATGCGTGCCCGGGAGAGGCCAGCCTCGTCCGCAATGGTGGCGAGGGAGAGACCAAACTCCTGACGCACCACGCTTAGCATGGTCGCAATCACTTCACGCATCGTTCCGGTCATTGTCTTCACCAAAATTTATATTTACCAAAACATGTAGACGCGCATGTCATACACTCATAACATTACAGGAACGCTATCACGTGCTGGCAACCGACGTCAAGAGATTTTCCATGGTGCATATTTCCGCAGTTTGAAGTCCGAGTTGGGATAGAAAAAAGGGGACTACTGGTGCACAGCGGAAATTCGGAACCCTCCTTCAGACCGCAAGGGGTTTGCCCTGGTAGGTCCAACGGAACGGTTTCGACATCGCCTTGTTAAAATACGCGATGAACGACGTGATTTTTTCC
>JADFYM010000139.1 GCA_015233035.1 Magnetococcales bacterium | reverse complement strand
CCCCGCCTCCGGCTTGCAAACCTGCGCCGTTGAGGGTCAGATCCTTGGTGCCCAGCGTAATGCTGCCAGTCGTGCTCTGGATGATCGATACGGCGGCATTGCCAGCCACGCTGGCAGCAATATCACCGCCCACGGTGGATATGCCACTGCTGCTGCCCATGGCGAGATCGCCGGTTGCCGCCACGTTGATTCGACCCGTGCCACCCAGCACTTGCAACCCCGTATCACGCAGGGTCAGCAAAGCACTGCCCAGGGTGATCGACCCGATATTGCTCCTGATGACGGACACCTCGACATTACCGGTCGTCGTGGAGCGGATATCACCGGTATCCGTCGTGATGTGGCTGGCCGTGCTCATGAACAGCTTGCCGGATGAGGTCGTGGTAATATTGCCCCCGCCTCCGGCTTGCAAACCTGCGCCGTTGAGGGTCAGATCCTTGGTGCCCAGCGTAATGCTGCCAGTCGTGCTCTGGATGATCGATACGGCGGCATTGCCAGCCACGCTGGCAGCAATATCACCGCCCACGGTGGATATGCCACTGCTGCTGCCCATGGCGAGATCGCCGGTCGCCGTGATCGAGACAGTGCCTGTCTCTCCAGTACCGATTCCAGCACCAGTCAGCGTGAGGTCGGAAGCGTTGAGGGTCACTGAACCCGAATCGCTGCTCATCGTTGCCAGCGTCATGGCCTGGGTCGAGCTTGCCTGAATGCCGCCGCTGCCACTGGACAGGGTCGTCAAGGTCGCCGCACCCGTGTCAATGACGGTGATCCCCCCCGCTGCGGTCTGCATGGCAGAGCCGTCATTCATCGTCAACTGGCCCGTGGCATGAATGGTTACGGTGCCGCTGCCACCCAGATTGATACCTGGGCCATCCAACGTCAAGTCCTTACTGGTCAAGGCCAGCGAACCAGACGTGCTGGTCATCCTGGCCAGTGACAGGGCCGCACCAGCGGTCACCGTCATGTTGCCACTCGTGCTGCCGAGTGTCGACAGAGTGGCAGCCCCGGTCGCAGTTACATTGGCCTGACCCAAAGTGGTGCTGAGCACCGCCGCTGTCGCCATGGTCAAATCACCAGTCACATCCATGTCAATGTCACCACCGCCGGTGACCTTGACCCCCTGGCGTACCAGCGTGGTACTGCTGTCCAGCTTGAGGTAGACGTTGCCTGTCGCAGTCTGGGCGGACAATGCCGTCGCCTTGACATCAAAGGGGGCCGCCTGGCTGCCGATGCCCTGATCGGAGGTCAGAAGCACATCACTGGCCGTAATTTGCTGCGTCACACTGCCGAGCGGTGAAAAGGCCAGTGTGGTTCCCGACAGGTCCAGGTTGGCAACATTCAGGCGCAACGCCTGACTGCCCGCCATCTGGGTCATCGTCAGGGCACCACCGCTGACCTTGAGACTGGGTGCCGTTTGACCCGTGGTCGGTGCGCTCAGCTCCAGACTCTTTACACCACCAAAGTGGACCGTGTCATTGCCGCCCACCAGCAGACCATTGCCAAAATCCACGTTGGTATTCGCGCCGGTCAACTCCAGAACGGGATCGGTCCTCCCCTCTGAGTTGATGCCCCCGAGAAACTGCACCTGCGCCGCACCGTTGATGATGAGGTGGCCACCGTCGCGCAGCACCACCTGATCGGTAAAGATGACCGACCCTGTGGCCGCGATGAAAATGTCACCATCGACATACACGCGATCATTGAAGGTGACATTCTGGGCACTCGTCACATTCAAACCTTCCAGATCGGCCAGCGCATCGACGCGCAGCGAAAACCCGGAGGCGACGCCGTCCAGGTCACCCAGGCTGGAGCGGGTGGCACTGAGGAGATCACCGACCTTGTATCCACCTCCGAGTGAACCCAGCACGACACTGGTCACCGCACCACTGGCATCCACCGTGATGGTCGCTGTGGCCGATGCGCCGGAACCGCCGGTCAGACTGACATTGTTGTAAACACTGGCTGCATACTTTTGACCACCCGAGACGAGCGATACGCTGCCAACGCCGTCGCCGACGCGACCATCGACGGCAATACTGTGGTTGTTGGCTGCCAGGGTGAGCACGTCGCTGTCACCCAGGCCACCATTGATACGCCCGGATACAGCAATGTCAGCCACCGCATCGGGTCCAACCCCCAGACTGACGGCACCGTTAATCTTCAAGGAGTCGTCAATCAACAATTCGTTGCTCATGAGCAGGTTGGTACCGTCATTGAGCGTTGTGGTGCTGCCAGAACCATAGACCCGCAGGGAGGTACCGCTCAGCGTGCCGTCAATGGCAATTTCACCCCCCTTGCCCTGTGCCATCAGCACCAGGGGCATGTTCAGAGAGAGGGAAGAACCGGATTGCCCCACATCAATCGGGTTGGATCCCCCTTCGGATCCCAGTACCAGCGACGGCAGGTTTTTCGCCGCCAGGGATTGGGGATCAATCTGCACAATCTGCACATCGCCATCTGCTGCTTTGCCACCCAGATGGATTGGCATGATCGAGCTGGCTGGCACGATCTGCAAGGCATTGCCGGAACTGACATTGGTGAGATCAACGGACCCCCCCCGGGGTGTTATCGTGCGCACACTGCCCGGCAACTCGAACGCTGCCACGCTGCCATTCTCTGCGTAGGTGTAGAGATTGCCATTCAGAATGACATGCGTCGGGTCAACGCCGCTGAAGTCATACGCATCCGCATACAGGTCTCCATCAATGCTCAGACGGTCGGCGGTGATCTTCAGCGTCGTTTGTGATCCCAAGTCGATTTTATCCCCCTCCGAGGCAACCAAATGAATAGTGTCCCCCTGGATGCTGAGGGTACCCAAGGTTTCATCCCAGAAAACCTGCTCGACACCACTGATCAACTGGCCGGAACCGAGCTTGATAAGATTCCGGCTGGGGCTGGTGGCGACCGGCTTGAGCTGCAGCTCCAGGGTGTCGTTACTCAACTGGCCATTGTCATCCTGCAGGTACATGGTGCGCAGCGAGCCATCCTGCGAGCGGGTGTTGCCGGCAAGCAGTGTCACCTTGTCTGCCCCTGGCGTGGCCTTGACCACCAACATGCTGGGCGCGACCAGGGCCACATCCGCTACCTGCATGAACTCGGTCGGGCTGGAACCCTTGACCGTGTTGAACACCAACTTGTAATAGGTATAAAACGTGTTGTTCTGAAACGTGACAGTGCTGCTCTGACCGCGCCCGACAGGCAGGTTGAGATCGCCGGTGGCAACCTTGGTCCAATCGGTACTGCCCCATGCCAGGGCATCGTTGGAACCATACAGCGTGTATGTCGCCGGATCACGCGAGGGAAGATCGCTGGCCGTCGTCACCGACATCTGCGACACGGCTTGCGGCACGGTCATGGCAAAGATCATGCCGCTGCCGGCACCATCGCGGTTGAGATATGTGCTCGAGTTCACGCCGTTGATGGCTGCAGATGCGCTTTGACCGACTGGGCTGTTGGCCGACGAAGCCGTCACCGACTGGATGGCGCACGGTTCCAGAATCGGCGTTTCCATGAGTTTCGTTACAGTCAGTTCGTCCGACAACTCGCCCAGGCGGATTTCGCTGACTGCGCCACGGTTGAAGCGCAGACCACTGCCCGAATCGGCAAAAATCTCAAAGTTGCCAGCATCGTATGATGCCTTCATGGCAAAAGGATCCTGCTCGGTCAGCGGGATCTCTTCTTCCGTCCGGTTCACCCCATCTTCCACGACCATGCTGAGCATACCGTTGGCACCTTGCGCACCCGGCACAAACTGCACGTTGCCCGACTGGGCCAGATAATTGGCAATATCCTTCTGCACACCGGTGAGGGTGAGTAAATCACCGTTGTGAACGGTCAGGTTGGGTGCATACAAGGCCACTTCAGACAAGGCCACATAGCTCTTGCCATCCTTCGTGGCACCTTTCACCTCAGGGAAGACCAGTTTGTAATATTTGTAGGCTGTGTCGTTACTGAAAGTCACTGTATTGCTGACGCCCCGCCCGTTACCCAGGCCGGTCGCGCCACTGGCCACCGCTACCCAGGCGGTGCTTTGCCAGGCTAGGTCATCGTTGGAGCCATATAAGGCATAGGTTTTCGGATCCCACTGATAATTATCGTCGTTGGTACGGGTGGTCATATCCAGGCGCGTGACCACCTCGGCTGCCGACAGGGTTAGTATCAAGCCACTGCCAGGACCGTCCATGTTTAAATATTTGGTCGCAGTGTTGCCATCGATTATGTTTGCCACCCGCTCGGTGCTGGAACTGTTGGCCGACGATGCCGTGGCGGCCATCACATTCACCTTGGTCAGTACCGTGCTGGTGGGCTGCACAGCGGTAAAGGTTCCGCTTGTGGCAGAGATGGTGACGGTCAACCGCTGCGAGTCGCCATCGAACAGCGTGCTGTTGGCAAAGGTCATCTCGGTCGGTTCGCTGCGACTCACAAACATTTGCGCAGGCAGGATAATATTGGGTGCCAGACCGGAAGGCAGCAGTTCGAAGGTCAAGAGCGGCGCGCCATTAATGGCCGCCGTAACTAGGTTGGTGGTTGGATCATAGGTGGCCATGCGCCAATCGCGGCCCGCATCCACCCCCATGGTGCCCTGACCGGCCACCCGCGTCCAGACGAGACCGCCGTTTGTAGAGAGCCAAACGCCGCCCGCACCGCCGTTGGCCGTCGCCACCACCGTCTGTGCATCGTCGCTCATCCAGACCGAGGTCCACTGCTCGGTCAGACCCGTCGCCCGCCAGGTCCAGTCGCTTTTGCTGGTGTCGGCCAGATAGATCTGCCCACCACGCACAGCCGCCACCATGTGCGTGCCACTGGCATCCATGTCGACACCAACCCAGTCGCCATTGCTGGCCGCACCACGGGTGATGTCGACCCAGGTGATCGGCCCGCTGGCAGTGGGGGTGGCCATATAGATGCCACCGCCGCTGCCGTTGTTGGAGGCGGCCCCGCTGACGGCCAGCAACTTGCTGCCATCGGCGTTGGAACTCACGGCGTTCCAGTTGGCGTTGAACGCACTGACCGCTGTCCAGGCGGTGCCACTCGCATTCAGAATGCGCATTTCACCCGGCGAGTAATTGGTCCCGCTTCTATAGCCCCAATCGAAGATATTATTAAAATACCAATAGGAGTAGGTCGAGCTGTCTGTGCGGTCGGTTGTCAGGATACGGCCATCATCCAACACCAGCAGGTCGGAATAGTTGTTGGCCGGTGCGTTGCTGTTGGTCCAGGTCAGACCGCCATCACGGGAGACCGTCAGATTGCCGGCTGTACTCATGGCCGCAATAATGTTGCCATCACTCGATACCGAGACCATGTTGTAGGAGATCCCCTTAGGGGTATTGGCCCTTTGCCAGGTCAATCCCTTGTCGCGGGACAGATAGACGCCCGCCTGGTCGGCATTGACCCCCGATACCGCCACCAGCAGATCACCAGCCTGGGCCATGTCATTCCAGCCCTGGCTCACATCGGAACTTTGCATGGCCGACACCTCGGCTTGCGCGGTGCTGCTTATACCGTTCTGCTTGATCTCAACGGAGAGGGTGCGCAGATCATCGCCACTGATATAGGTGTAGGTCGGTGCATTGGACGACGTCATATACTTGTTGAGATCGGCAATTTTGCCGGTCAGGGTCAGCCGGGCGGTGTTGTTGCCGCCAACGGTAACGCCATTCATGGAACCGGCCTTGAGGATACCATCGGCAATCGACAAGGTGACCACGGTCTCCAGGTTCGGGTCACCCGCAAAGGGGGTACCGTAAAAGAGAAGGCGGGCCGAACTGCCCCGAACCTGGGTAAATTTTGCCGGCACGGAGACCGTCGGCGCACCCGGCAATGGCCCGACCAAGCCAAGCAACTCAGGCGACAAGGCTCCTGAAAAATCAATACGGGAGGGATCCTTGCCGGTCTCCGTGACAATGTTCAGACCTAGCTCGCCGGTAAAGACATAAGTGTCCACACCATCGCCACCGGTAAGCTTGTTGATCCCCTGTACGGCATACAGGGTGTCGTCGCCGCCACCGCCGGACAGTTCATTGTTGCCCGCTCCGCCGTACAGAACATCGTCGCCCATGCCGCCATACAGCTTGTCATCGCCACGGCCACCGATCAGGTAGACCGGAGCGGTCCCCGTTGCCAGGGCGCGCAAGGTGTTGTTGCCTTCGGTGTCCATGGCCATCCCGCCGCCACTGCCGAGCAGGATGGTGTCATCACCGCTGCCGCCGTAAGCCAGCACAGGGACTGCGTTGAGGGCAGATGCATTGAGGGTATCGTTGCCGGCACCCAGGTCCACAACCACCTTGTTTACATTGGTAAAGCTCTCGACAAAGCCCATAAACTCGACGTCAACCTTGTTGTGGTTGCCGCTGACGATCCAGTTTTCTGCCGAATCAACCGTATTCAAATAGAGACGATTCGCCGAAAGCGGACCGGCCAGCAAGGTCAACACACCAGTGCTCGAGTCATAAGATCCCAGCTCCGGCATGACGGTCGGGGCCTTGAGATTAATCGAGAACAGGGAAATACTAAACAGATTTATCCTTGCATCGAAGTCTGGAAAGGGCCATGGCAAGGAGAGTCTGCCCCAGAGAAAGACATTGAGGGAGCCCTGCAAGTGCAGATCGAACAGGTTGAGCGGACCACCCGGCAGTCCCGGTATCGGTCCCGGGTAGGTCATCATGCCAAGCAATTCCGACGCACGGACCTTGCCATCACCAACATAGCTGACGTTGGTCACCTGGCCATCCGGGCTGCGCGTCACAGTGCCCGTCTTGATGTCGTTGAGATCCGCATCCACTGTTACGGTGATCGAACCACCCACACCCGCAGATGCCGGTCCCACACCCAGGCCACCAAACAGACCCAGTTCCAGACTCAGACTGAATTCGGGTTTTTCCCGACCGCCTGTACCGGGCACGATTGCGCCGTTCTTGAACTCTGGCAGGGTCCAATCATTCAAATAGAAGCCATCGGCCACATCGAGGGGATTGCCCGTCGCAAAGGCCTTTTGCACGCCAAAGGTATCAAAGCCAAAAGACAGGTCCACATAGGCACTGAGGTTGCCGAGGGCACCGATGACAATATTCATCCAGGCCAGTAGCGGAAATGGAATCGGGATCTGGACCAGAGTGACATTGAAACCGGCACTGAACTGCAACAGAGGCAGTTCATAGGTGAACAGGGTGGCAGAGCCGCCGCTGAAAATCTTGGCCCAGTTGCCAATGTCTGTCACATAGGGCAACACCTGCAAACCCGAACGGGCAGCCGAACTGGTGCTGCCCCCCGAGGCCTGGAAGGTCATTGCGGACATGCCAGCAAAGATGGAGTCCATCGCCGCGTTGCTCATGGGCAGACCGCCCGACGATCCCTCGCCCGCCACAAAATGATAATTGGCCGTCCCCAGATCGTACAGGCTGCCCAGGGGCAGGCCACTGCCCACGGCGACCAGCGAGCGCAGCATGTCCGGCATTTGCAGGGCAAAGCGGGCCGCATCCAGGAAGGCCCAGTCGATCGGCGGCAGACCCTTGGGCACACGGACCATTTCATAGAGGGTGTCGATCAGGCCCCGAATGGTCGGGTCCGGTGCCTTGCCCAGTGCAGCGCGGGCCGGATTGAGAATCATGTCCAGACCGGAAACCGGGGCCACCAGAGCGTCGATCACCTGCCGGAACGGCTCCATTGCCGTGCTGATCTTGGTGGCAATCGGCAACAGGAAGTCCATCAGTGCCGAGTGCATGTCCAGGCGAATGTTTTCAATATTGATGTGCGGGAACGAGACCGACGGATCACCCAGACGCCAATCCCAATCGAGCACAAAATCGGCCTCCAATTTTGGCAAACTGGCCGCGCTGAGTTCCAGACCCAGGTTGATGTCGGCGTTGACGCCGAAGGCCGCCGTCAACACGCTTTGCGGAGCCGAAACCAGCTTGTCCAATGTCAACCGACCGGCGGCATTGCCCTTGAGATCAACGGTCAGCAGACCCGTGACATTGCTGCCCTGAAAGCCTGGATCCGGACTGCTGTCCTCGTCCTTGACGGCCGCATTGAAGAACAGCAGGGAACCGGAACCCGAAAATGGTGTCACCTCCGGCGTGCGCGGGTCGCCATCCAGGAAGGCCTTGATGTCCACACTCAGTTCGGGGTGGCTGGCATCGGCGTCGGTGCCCAGGAAAAAGCCGTCCGCCGAAGAAAGACCGAAGCCGAAGTCATAGGCCCATTGCGCACCCAGAGAGAAGCCACCGTTGACATTCAGACTGAAGCCCGGCAGGTTCAGGTCCAAGGGAATATCCAGACCGGTGTTGAGAATTGTCCCCCCCAGATCCATGTCAAAGCGGATGGCATCGACGCCCGACCGGGGCATGGCCTGACCCGGCTGCCAGGTGGAGAGACGCTTGCCTGCCACGTCATAGAAGGCAATGTCAATGTCGTCCTCGGTGATCTGTTGGTCGCCATTTCTGTCCTGCAAAATGTTCAGGCCCGACACCGAAAAGGCATTGAACAGCGTGTCGCGCACGACGGCTACCGGCTTGCCGGGTCCGGCTAGCTTCAGGCGCAGATCCTGCAGGAGATCGCCGCGCAGGCTGCCGATCAGATTGCCGGCGTTGACCAGGCCCGCGCCGATGAACGGAATATTGGACGCCAGGCTGCTCTGGAATACGTCCTGCACGGCCCCCAGACCCAGGTCCACACCGTTCAGCAATGCGGTCGGGTCGTTGATCAGATCGAGCAGTCCGTGCTCGACCGTATCCATAAAATCGCGGTCAGGCAATTTGACCACCAGTGCCGAAGGTGACCCCGCCGGTGCCTGGCCAGCAAGTTGCTCAACCAGGGCCTCCAGACCCTTGGGACCCAAGGTCGGATCGGTCTGCACCACCAGCTTGCCAATCGGGAGATTGCTGCTCAGCAGTTTGGCCGTCAGAGGCAAGGTAATGTTCAACGCGCCCACCAGATTGACCTGGGGTGTGCCATCAACCAGGGTCATCTGCAGGGCCGCCGGTGCCGTGGTGGCGGGATCGGCGTCGGCATCGAAGGCTACCACACCACCGCTGACACCAAGATTGAGCGGGCCAACGGCAAAGTTGAGGGCCACATTCTCGGCCACCATGCGCGCCGTCAACGCCAGGCGACTCCCCTTGTCCGTGGCAGCGTCGTAGTTTTCAACGGCAACCTGCACGCCGCCAGGCAGATGGGACAGATCGATGCCCAGGCGCAACTGGAGATCGGCCCCGACGGACAGATGAATATTGCCCGATCCCGACGCATCCACCAGCTTGTCGAAACCATCCGGCAGGGTCAGACCATTGCCTGCCAGAGCCACCAGATCGGCCAGGTTCAGATCCAGCGCAATATTGCGGTCGAGGCCCATGGCCAGATTGAGATCCAGGTAGAGCTTCTGGTGCTGGGCATCCAGGGTAAAGTCCAGGGCGTTATCGTCCAACCCCAGGCTCTTTTCAATGAGGTGCTCGGCCTCGTCCAGGCCGGTCGTCGGGTTGTCGGCCACATCTCCCAGCACACCCAGCCAGGTGTCTCCCACATGCATGATGCTCTGGAGCGATTGGTTGATGACCGGCAACGGATCCACATAGAACGGCTGGTCACCGATCGCCTGATCGATAAAGCCCATCCCGGTGCGGATGGCCCCCACAATGTCGGCCATGCTGAGTTTGCTCATGTCGAGCAGACCATCAACCGGCGGCAGCACAATAACGACCGCATTGGGATCCAAACCGGCGGCTACTTCGGCAGCGAGATCAAAGTGGGTGGCATAACGGAGCACCACGTTGTCCCAATCCAGGAGATTTTGCACATAAATATCCATCTCAGGATGGTCGGGCATGGCAAAGGTCACGCCGCCGGCCTGGATGGTCAACCCCTTCATGCTGGCCGAGGCTGTGCCGCCCACCTTGACGAGAACCGAGTTGAACGCCTCGCCCAGATCCTGGATTTCAAAACGGCCACTGTTGTCAGACTGGCCATTGGCATCGATAAAGGTGGGCAGACCGTTGGCACCCGGTGTGCGGTCCAAGGCAAGACCGACCTCGGCGGCCAGCATGACACCGGAGCCGGTACCCGCCCCGCCCGCTGTCAACCCGACAAAGCCCAGTCGGGCTGCGACCTCCATGTCAGAGGCCGACAGGTTAATATCGGCCGTGGCCGCGAACCGGTCGATTGCCACGTCCAGCGTATCGCCCAGATTGATGACCAGATCAAACCCGGCGGCCAGATTGACATCAATCTGACCTTCCGCCGAGGTGGAGAGGGAGATGGGGGCATTATCGCCACCGAGGCCAAGCTTAATCGGTGTCTCCAACGCGCCGAATGTGTGGGCAAACCGCACAGGTATACGCAGATCGCCCGTGGTCGGGTCATAGGTTGCCTTGTTCGAGCCCAGCAGACCCGATGCATTGAGCGCGTTGACAAACTCATCCAGGGTCTTGATCTTCTCCAGTGCCGCATGGACCAGATACTCTTGCTGGGTACTGTTCAAGGAGAGAGCCGTTGAGACCAACAACGAGGAGCCATCCGCCGCCACACCGCTGATCTGCACGGTCTGATTGCCCACCGTTACCCAGGAACCGGTCATGGACCCGGCAAACTGACCGGCAACCCCCACGAGTTGATTGCCATCGGCAGAAACGGTACCTTGGCCCTCCGCGCTTTGGGGTTCGCCCTTCGTGGAGACCCAGGCCACCGGGTCACGATAAAAATCAATCTTGTCGACCACCTCGGTCTTGAAACCGGTGGCCAGGTCCAGCAGACTGGAAACCGACTGCTCGACGAACGGCAGTTGCTCCAGACCCAGAGCCGCCGGGTTGATCGTCTCAAGATAGGTGAGCATTTCGGGAAGGGCCGCCAGCACATCGGTCAGGCTGAGATGGGCCAGCTTGCTGAACTGATCAAAATGGTCGGTCGTCACCACCAGGTTGCCGGCAAACAA
>JADFYM010000138.1 GCA_015233035.1 Magnetococcales bacterium | reverse complement strand
GGTATACCCCCCCCCCCCCCCCGTGGTATTTTTATAAAAAAAAGGGGGGGGGGGGGGGGGGGGGGGGGGCGTTTCCCCCCCCCCCCAGGCATGACCTACCGGCAATGCCGCAAGGCCAACACCGCCTTGGTGCTTCCCTTGAGCGGCACGGTATACTTGAACAGCGACTTGCCGTTGGAAAAAGAGACAATCATTTTGGTATGCTTGCCCAACATGTTCAACAAGCCCTGCGTATTTTCCAGATACTGCCAACGCCAATAATTGTCCTTGGCGGAGGCATCGGCGATAAAGTTGATATCTTTCGGCTTTTCCTGGTCAAACTGAATGCGCACCTTTTTCTGGGCCACCCCGATGCGCGACTTTTCGGTAAACATTTCGCCGAAATATTCGTCGGAAGGAAACAAGGCCAGGATGGCCGCCGGTTCCTGATCGCCCTCATGCAACAAAATTTCCAGCTTGCACGTCCCTTCCACCTTGCGCACCGTATAACGTCCGCCCTTGTAGATCTCCTTGGCATGCAGATCACCCCATGGCAGCATCACCAACAAACCCAGCAAGACAAGCGAAAAACGCATATCGAAATCCTCCCTTTCGTTCCATTTTTCAACGTGGCAGTCCCGGACAGCACCCAGGCAGACGATATCTCCCCCGGCCAGCCAGACATGCCCAGACGCTTCTTCTTTAAAAATTCACTCAGACCGGTTCCGTTTTGAGGCTCTTATGGTACCCTATTGAGAATTGTGTGGCCAGTCACGGCGGATTGCAACCGCCACCGGCACCATCATGGCGGCAATGGGGTCTCTCTTTCAACCTTCTTTTTTTGGCCGGAATTTTAAAATGGCGCAACAAGCGAAAAAAACTACAAAAAAAATAGAGATATTCCACCAGACGCTGCCGTCGCGCATCCTGATCCTGGACGGGGCCATGGGCACCATGCTGCAACGGCACCGGTTGACGGAGGCCGATTTTCGCGGCACCCGTTTTGCGGACCACCCGGTCGATCTGCAAGGCAACCATGATCTGCTCTCCCTGACCCGTCCCGACTTGATTCGCGCCATCCATGCCGCCTATCTGGAGGCCGGAGCCGATATTCTGGAGACCAACACCTTCAATGCCAACGCCATCTCCCAGGCGGATTATGGCTTGGAAGCCCTGGCCTATGAATTGAACAAGGCGGCGGCCCAACTGGCCCGCACCGAGGCCGACCGGATCGAGGCGATCCACCCCGACCGGCCCCGGTTTGTCGCCGGTGTCCTCGGCCCCACCAATCGCACCGCCTCCCTCTCGCCCGAGGTCAACAATCCCGGCTATCGCAATGTCACCTTTCGCGCCCTGCAAGCGGCCTACACCACCGCCATCGAGGGGCTGGTCGATGGTGGGGCGGACCTGCTGCTGGTGGAGACCGTCTTTGACACATTGAACTGCAAGGCGGCCCTGTTTGCCATCACCGAATATAACGCCGGGCGGGCCGACCCGCTGCCCATCCTGATTTCGGCGACCATCACCGACCAAAGCGGCCGCACCCTCTCCGGGCAGACGGTGGAGGCCTTTTGCCATGCGGTGGCCCATGCCCGCCCCCTCAGCATCGGCTTGAATTGCGCCCAGGGGGCGGACCAGATGCGCCCCTATCTGCTGGAACTGGGCCGCTGCACCGGGGCACTGGTCTCCGCCCACCCCAATGCCGGGCTGCCCAATGAACTGGGCGGCTATGACGAAACGCCCGCCCTTATGGCGGCCAAAATTCGGGAATTTGCCACCTCCGGCCTGCTCAACATTGTCGGTGGCTGTTGCGGCACCACGCCAGAGCATATCCGCGCCATCGCCGAAGCCGTGGCCGGTCTGCCACCCCGTATCCCGGCCCCACTGCCGGCCGCCTGCCGGTTGAGCGGACTGGAACCATTCAATATCACACCAGATAGCCTGTTTGTCAACATTGGCGAACGGACCAATGTGGCCGGTTCCCGCCTGTTTGCCCGCTTGATCCTGGAAGAACAGTATGAAGCGGCCCTGGCCATCGCCCGCAAGCAGGTGGAGGAAGGGGCCAGTCTGATCGACATTAACATGGATCATGCCCTGCTGGATTCGGTCACCGCCATGACCCGTTTTTTAAACCTGATCGCCTCGGAACCCGACATCTGCCGGGTGCCGATCATGCTCGACTCGTCCAATTGGGCAGTCCTGGAGGCCGGTTTGCAGTGCATCCAGGGACGGGGGGTGGTCAACTCGCTCAGTCTCAAAGAGGGGGAAGAGAGCTTCCTGGCACAGGCCCGGCTGGTCCAACGCTACGGAGCGGCGGTCCTGGTGATGGCCTTTGACGAACAGGGGCAGGCCGACACCCTGGAGCGGCGGCAGGCCATCTGCCAGCGGGCCTATCGCCTGCTGACAGAAGAGGCCGGCTTCGCGCCGGGAGAAATTATTTTTGATCCGAATATTTTTGCGGTTGCCACCGGTCTGGAGGCCCACAACCGTTATGCGGTGGACTATTTTGCCGCCACCCGCTGGATCAAGGCCCACCTGCCCGGTGCCCTGATCAGTGGCGGCGTCAGCAATGTCTCGTTTGCCCTGCGCGGCAATACAACGGTGCGGGAAGCCATGCACGCCGTCTTTCTGCACCATGCCATCGCGGCCGGGATGGATATGGGCATTGTCAATGCCGGTCAGTTGCCGATCTATTCGGACATTCCCGAAGAACTGCGGCAGCGGGTCGAGGATGTCTTGTTGGACCGGCGTGCTGATGCCACCGAGCGGTTGTTGGCAGTGGCCGAAACGCTGCGGGATGCTGGCGGCCCGGCGACCAACCCGGAGGTCGTGCTGGCCTGGCGACAAGGCAGTGTGACCGAGCGTCTGGTCCACGCCATGGTCAAGGGGATCACCGAATTTATCGAGGCGGATGTCGAAGAGGCCCGGCTGGCCGCCCCCCATCCGCTGGCCGTGGTCGAGGGACCGCTGATGCAGGGGATGGATCGGGTGGGCGCATTGTTCGGGGCGGGACAAATGTTTCTCCCCCAGGTGGTCAAGAGTGCCCGCGTCATGAAACAGGCGGTGGCCTATTTGTTGCCCTACATCGAATCCACCCCCGGTGCCGCTCTGGCAGACAGCCGCAAGGGGCGCATTCTGCTGGCGACGGTCAAGGGGGATGTGCATGATATTGGCAAAAATATTGTCAAGGTGGTGTTGCAGTGCAACCATTTTGAGGTGATCGATCTGGGGGTGATGGTGCCGGGGCAGACCATTCTGGAACGGGCACTGGCGGAGCAGGTGGACATGATTGGCCTCTCCGGTTTGATCACCCCCTCCCTGGAGCAGATGGCTCTGCTGGCGCAGGAGATGCAGCGGCAGGGGCTGACCATCCCGTTGCTGGTGGGGGGAGCCACCACCTCGCCGTTGCACACGGCGATCAAGATTGCGCCGCATTATGCCGGTCCGACCGTGCAGGTCAAGGATGCCTCGCAGGCGGTGGGGATTGCCACCAGACTGATGCACCCGCAGGAGCGGATGCCGTTTATTGCCGAGTTGCGCGCCGCACAAGAGCGGTTGCGGCTCAGCTACAGCAGTCGGCAGAGCAAGGGGCGTTCCATCCCCCTGGTCCAGGCCCGGGCGCGGCGACTGCCCATCGACTGGGCCACCACCCTGCCCCCTGCCCCCCACACCCTGGGGGTGCAGTGTGTCACTCCGACGATCCACTCCTTGCGCTCTTTTATCGACTGGACCCCGTTTTTTCATACCTGGCAGATAACCGGTCGTTATCCCGACCTGTTGTCCGACCCCCAGAGTGGCGAGGCGGCCACTCGACTCTGGCAGGAGGCGCAGGTGTGGCTGGATCGGATCGAGGCCGATGGTCTGCTGCACGCCAAGGGGGTGTTTGGCCTGTTTGCGGCCAATGCCACCGCAGACGATGCCATCGAACTGTATGCCGATGGCCAGCGGGCGCAGCGGTTGGCCCAGGTGCAGACCTTGCGCCAGCAGGGGGAAAAGGCCGCCGGGCAACCCTGTTATGCCCTGGCCGATTTTATCGCGCCGCTGGAGAGTGGTCTGCGGGACCATATGGGTCTTTTTGCGGTCACTGGCGGGCTGGGGTTGGTGGAGGCGGCGGCGATACAGGAGCAGGCGGGAGATGATTATGGCTCCATCATGCTCAAGGCGTTGGCGGATCGGCTCACCGAGGCCTTTGCCGAGCAGTTGCATCAGCAGGTGCGGACCCGCTTCTGGGGCTATGCCACCGAGGAGACGCTGTCAGCGACAGACCTGATCCGGGAGGAGTACCAGGGCATTCGTCCGGCCCCCGGCTATCCCGCCTGTCCCGATCATACGGAAAAGAAGCGTTTGTTTGAACTGCTGGATGTCACAGCCAACACGGGTATCCATTTGACGGAGAGCCAGGCCATGTCGCCCCAGGCGGCGATCTGCGGCTATTATCTGGCCCATCCCCAGAGCCGTTATTTCCGGGTGGATCATCTCGGACGGGATCAGGTGGCGGAGTATGCCGTGCGCAAGGGGATGACGATTGCCGAGGTGGAAAAAGGGCTGACGGCCTTTTTGGGGTATGAGCCGGAATAAGCCCGGCCCGACCGCCATCAATGCGGAAAGAAGGTTTTGAGGACAATGGCGACGATACCGGCGACACAAACGGCCATGCCCCACTTGAGGGGAGCTATTTCGGCGGCCATTTCCAGCCTGAGTTCCCTGAGGCCCTGAGACAGATCGTCTTTGGTCACGAGGTTATCCAGATTGGTGGAAAGAATTTCTCTTTGCACCTCGGCCATCGCCTCGGCCTGCCGCTCCTCGAAACCAGCCGCTCTGAGCGTCTTGACATACTTGAGTGTATCGAAAGTAATAGCGGTCACAGTCAGCACCTCCAGGCAATATTGACGGTGAAAGGAGCATAGCACAAAATCGGCTGCCATTGTGGGAAAATTTGTGGGATGTGGGTTTGATATACTGCACGCGGTCATAAGTGGCATTTCCTGTTCCGTCATTCCCGCGCAGGCGGGAATCCATTGGGCTTGTTGGACCTCCTGGATTCCCGCCTGCGCGGGAATGACGATATGTGTCAATTGTGACCGTGCGCAGTATAGCGATGGCGTTTCCGCCGCCCAGGAGGTAGAATTTCCAAAACAATGGCGAATCCGCTGGTTGGGAGACACAGAATGAAAGTGGCGAGAAATTTTCACCACATGGAAGTGATACGACGTTTGGAAGGCATGGATGGGGCGCGGGTACCAGCAGCCACTCCCACGGACACAGAAGAACTCCGTGCATGGCAGCAAACGGGGGTGATGATCGCCATCGCTGAGATGGATGCCGGACAAGGCGTTCCTCATACGGAGATCGTGCAACTGGCGCGTGAGTGGGAAACGGCGCACTCGACCGCAGCAACATGCAAATTGTTTGGTCACCACGAGCGCGCTCCGACCTTCTCAATATTGGCCGTTATATCGAAGCCGATAACCCGGTCGCCGCCCGGCGGGTGTTTTTGCGTATTATTGCCTCCGTCGAAAACCTCCCAGTGACGCCGCAGATGGGCACACCGGATCCTGTCACCAACACCCGTAAACTCTTTATCCCTGGCTTGCCCTACTTCGTCCATTACCGGGTGAAAGAAGACGCCGTCCAGATTTTGCGCGTCTATCATACTGCCCGGAAATGGCCGGTTGAGTTTGACCTTTGGGCCTTGATCATCGTTTCGTCCACGCACTCTCCTGGATGCCCGCTTTCGCGGGCATGACGGGAATGGGTATGACACGAAACTCGCTCGTCATTCCCGCGAAGGCGGGAATCCAGGGTTCTGACTGGAAGGTACAAAAGGTGGCCGCCTTCCTGAAACGGATTCAGTATAATGCCGCCAAAACCTATACCCACCAGATTGAGCGGGGAGACGAGTACCCCAAGCTGAATCAGGTCATCGCCATTACCATCACCGATTTTATCCTGTTCGATGGCTTTGAACATTGTGTGTCACGGCACGAGTCGCGGGAAACCATCACAGGACAAGCCTGTCTGAAGGAGAGTGTGCATCTGTTCATCGAACTGCCCAAGTTTGCCAAACCACTGGAAAAACTGGATGGTATTCTCGACATGTGGATCTATTTCATCCAGTCTGCCGGGTCGTTGGAAGAAATTCCAAAGCAGATGGACTCAGCCCCGTTCCACCATGCCTTCGAGAGGGCCAGGGTCGCCAACATGACCAGGCAGGAAATGGAGTGGTATGACAAGGCGGGCATCGCCATCACGGATGCGCGAGGAGCCGTCGACCTGGCGCGACAGGAGGGCGAGCAGAAAGGCGAAAAAAAAGGCGAGACAGCCCTGTTGACACGCCAGTTGCAACACCGCTTTGGCACCCTGCCAGCGGGGACGGTGGAAAAAATCGCCCAGGCCGACCTCTCCTCTCTGGAAAAATGGGGGCTGCGCCTGTTGGATGCCCAGACACTGGCAGGGGTGTTCACAGACAAGACATGACGGACATCCGGTTCCACCGCCGCGCCGCAGGCCCATCACCACCCACAACGCCTCATAAAAACGAACCGGTTGTGGCAGCCATCCGCCACAACCGGTTGCGCATCCCACAACCGAATGCGCCCCTACCGCATATATCCGCCACGATCCCCTTCATGAATATGTTCGTCACGGTACCCTTCGTGCCGGTGTTCATGCGGTCGGCCATCGCACTGGACGCTCACGCGGCAATGCTCGCCCCCGCTGACCCTCCGACAGGTGTGCCGCGCATGTCTCTCCGCTTCTTCCCGGTCAAAAAAGCCCTCGTCCCATGAAACCGTGCCGTTGGGTGCCCAGGCGATGGCACCGCACGAATTGACAAACCGGCCCACAATCCGACAACCGCGCCCACACTGTTCCATGGCCATGATGTCGGCCAGACGCTGATCGGGCAGGTTGGTTACCATGATTTCGCGACGTTCGTATTCGTTCACCGCCACGGCCCCAAAGGCCCACACATCCCCCGCCATCAGCATGAAAAACAGACCAACACCCATCCATTTGAAGCAGGATTGCATTTTTTCCTCCCGTGATTTAAAGCCCTCTTTACCAATGTTCGGGCAGGATGCCCTTCGGGCATAACGACGTGAATTCTACACCCAAACACCCCATCTGGTCAAGTTCCGGGTTGCGGGCGGGACGCCGACTCACGCCTCTCTGCGCCATATCTGTATCGACCAGTCATCGACCAGCCGTTGTGCCACGGAGACAAAACCGTTCTGACTGGCGCAGGTTGCGACCGCCTCTGCCTGTTCGCGCAACATGCCCGACAAAACCAGATGCCCCCCCTGGGCCACACAGTGGCAAAACCGAACCGGCGTCTGGGCCAGAAAGGCGGTCAACTCCGGGGCCAGAATGTTGGCCACCACGGTTTGAAACGGGCCCGGTGGCAGTTGGTCATCCTGGCAAAAGGCCAGTCGCTCCCAATAGCCCGCCCGCTCCCCCAGATTGATCCGGCAGTTGCGTTCGCACGTCGCCACCGCCACCGGATCCAGATCCACCCCCAGGCCGGACTCGGCCCCCAACAGCATGGCTGCAATGAGCAAAATACCCGATCCGGTGCCCATATCCAGGCAACGCCCCAACGGTCCTTGCTCGGCCAACCACTCCAGCGACTCCAGACACCCCTGGGTGGTCTCATGCTTGCCGCTGCCAAAGGCCATCTCGGGGTCGATCCGAATGATCAGGCGTTCCTCGGTACCCTCGGGCGGTTGCAACCAACTGGGCAAAACCAACAGCCGTTTGCCCAACACAATCGGCATGAAATACCGTTTCCAGTGTCCTTGCCAATCCTGCTCTTCCAGGGCCAGCCAGTGCATTTCCGTCTCGCCCCGTTCCCCATGCTCCAGCAAGAGCAGACCAATCGCCCGCTCCACCGCTCGCTGATTGACCGTCTCCGCAAAATAGCCCTTGTACTGACACCGTTCAAAAGGCACCAGGGGCGAAAAGACCGCCTTGCGGCCAATATCTTCCAACACCACCCCCATGGAACCCGCCTCCGTCAGCAATTCAGACAAGGGCTCATCCAGTGCCTGGGGTGCGATAAAACAAAGTTCGTAGATCATGTGCAGTGCCTTTGCATGGGTTGCTACGTGGAAAGTTTCTTTACGACTTACAGTTGAAAGGATACAATCCCTCCCGGTCGACACCTGTTTTGTACACACTTTGCGCCCGAATGTCTTGTGTCACGTTATGATCGGTTGCCCTTTTTCAGGGTCGTGGCCAATCGATTGACTCCTTGGGATGGGAACAAAAGGGTCATGATCTCTCTCGTTACGCGCGCCCTGCTGCTCGGCTGTCTGCTCTTCGGGGGTATGTGGGTGAGCGCAGCCCCGGCTACAGCCAATACCCTGACGATGGGCTCCATCGGCAACCAACCGATGGAAGAGATACAGCTGTTTTCGCCTGTCGTACATTATCTGGCGACCCAACTGGCTCCCCAGGGCATCACCAAAGGACGGGTAGTGGTCGCGGCCAGCATCCAGGAAATGGCCGATCTGATGCAGAGCGGACGGGTAGATCTCTATCTCGACAGCCCACTGCCAGCCCTGCTGGTCGATCATCTGTCCGGTGGCAACATGGTGCTGCGGCGGTGGAAACAGGGACAGGCCGAGTATCACTCCACCATTTTTGTCAAACAGGATGGCCCCATCCATACCCTCGCCCAACTGGCCGGGCAACTGGTTGGTTTCAAGGATCCCTTCTCCTCCAGCAGCTATCTGCTGCCCCGCATTGCCATGGAACAGGCCGGGTTGCAGCTGGCGGACATGACCAACAGGCAGGGCAAGGTTCCAGCCGACAAAATCGGCTTTGTCTTTACCAATGACCGGGAGACCAACCTGTTCTGGGTCGTCACGGGCAAGACCGTGGCCGGGGCCATGTCCCCGGAGGAGTTGGCCAAACAGGCCAAGGGAGACCGGAACACGCTGCGCATCATCCATGAGACGGTAACCATCCCCCGGCATGTGGTCAACCTGCGGGGCGATCTGCCGGAACCCCTGGCCAAGGCATTGATCGAAGCCCTGCTGGCCATGGAACACAGCACGACCGGCAAGCCCATTCTGGACAATTTTGAACAGACCACCCGGTTTGATCCGATTCCGCCCGCCACCCGGTCGCGGTTGCAGGAGATGACTCCCGCCGTCCTGGCCATCCTGGGCGGTCACCCATGACGACACCGCCCTCTCTGCCCGCAACCGGTCGCTCCTGGTTCGGCATTCGCGCCAAACTGCTCGGTTGCGCCGCCCTGCTTGTGCTGCTGGTGTCGGGCCTGTTGACCTCCTACACCATTGTGACCAACCGCAGCCATGCCCTGGAACTCTACCAGGAGGATGCCATCCGGGATGGCGATACCCTGGCCGAAGCGATGGTCAATGATCTCTACCGGCTCGACCTGCGCGGCCTGCGGCAGCATCTGGGCGCGGTCCACAAAAACAGCTCCATCGTTGCCACCTTTGTGCTGGATGAACAAGGCCAGGTGTTGGCCGACGGAACGCTGGACAACGCAAGGCGGGGACAACGGCTGGACGATCCCTTTGTCGCACGGATTCTGGCCACCCAGGGCTGGGTGATCGAACGCGGCGAGCAAGTGTTCAAACTGGGACGACCCATCACCCTGGACGGCTCGGAATTTCTGGGGCGACTGTATCTGCAACTTTCCCTGGAGGAGATCAATCGGAGCATTCTGCGCCAGTTGCAAGAGACCATCGCCATTTCCATCGGGTGCATCCTGCTCAGTTTTGTGGTCGCCTGGTGGTTTGCCACCCGTTTTACCCGTCCCATTACCGCCTTGACCCAGGCGGCGGACCGGATTCGGTCAGGCGATGCCTCGGTGGAGATTGCCATCACCGGGCACGATGAAATCCGCACCCTGTCGGTATCGTTGCAGGAAATGTGGCAGCAACTGCGCACCTCCGACCAGGAACTGCGCACATTGAACCTCTCTCTGGATCAAAAGGTGCAGGAACGGACCCAGGCGTTGCAGGCAACATTGCAAATTGTCCACAGCAGTATCCAATATGCCAGTCGCATCCAGCACTCCCTCCTGCCCAACCCGGAATTTGTCCGCTTTTTGCTGCCTCATCATTTTGTCGTCTGGCAGCCTCGGGATGTGGTCGGTGGCGATCTTTACTGGTGTCGGCTGTGGGGCATGGGCACCCTGCTCGTGGTGGGTGATTGCACGGGGCATGGTGTACCGGGAGCCTTCATGACCCTGATCGCCAACGGTGCCCTGGGCCATGCCCTGAACATGACCCAGCCGGGTAAACTGGGTACCCTCATCACCACCATGCACAACAACATGCAGGAGGTTCTGGGACGAGAACAGGAACCGGGCAATACCGACGATGGGGTGGAACTCGGGGCCTGTTATTTGCCCCCGAACAACACGGACATGTTGTTTGTGGGAGCCCGTTTTTCGCTGTTTTATCAAGATCCGGGCACACCCGTCGTGGAATTGAGAGGCGATCGGACCGGTATCGGCTATCGATCCATTGCCACCGCGCCCGAGTTTACCGAACAACGGATGCCCCGATTGCCCAATCGGCGGTTTATCCTGACCACAGACGGCCTGCTCGACCAGGTGGGAGAAGAAAAACGCCAGGGATGGGGAAAAAAACGGTTCCAGGAACTGCTGGACCGCCATCGGGAAACCCCTGTCGAAGAGATTGGGGCACACTTGTATGAGGCACTGCTCGCCCATCAAGGCCAGGAAATCCGACGCGATGATGTGACCATTTTTGGGTTTTCTGTTGAGACACCGTGATGGTGTGGGCCTTGATCATCGTTTCGGCCACGAAGCCTCCTGGATGCCCGCCTGCGCGGGCATGACGGGAACGGGTATGACACGACATTCGCTCGTCATTCCCGCGAAAGCGGGAATCCAGAGTTCGCTGACTCGAATGGCCGGAAGGATGATCAAGGCCATGTTGTGTTGTGTTGCGGCCAGGCGGGGCTTCGCCCCGAACCCCACCAGGGGCTTTGCCCCTGGACCCCACCCTACCCTATGCACACATCTTTTTGGATGCGAGTTTCCAGCCTTCCAGGAGCAGCTCGAATTTTATCAGACCTCGCAACATGGTAATTGGTCCGG
>JADFYM010000137.1 GCA_015233035.1 Magnetococcales bacterium | reverse complement strand
CAAACGATGGTCTATAAAACCGCTGCACACCCTGGATTCCCGCCTTCGCGGGAATGACGAGACCTGCAAACGATGGTCTATAAAACCGCTGCACACCCTGGATTCCCGCCTTCGCGGGAATGACGAGCGAATTTCGTGTCATACCCATTCCCGTCATGCCCGCGCAGGCGGGCATCCAGGTGAGTCCGTAGACGAAACGATGATCAAGGCCAAAAAGACAGGCGGGACAGTTTCCTGTCCCGCCTATCTTTTTCTGCACCGACCCACCGTATGCAATGACGGTGGAGGCGTTTTTTTTACTGCTGCACGGGGGCGGCGGCGGCCTTGGCCTTCTTGGCCTTTTTCGCCCGTTTCGCTTTCTTGGTGTGCTTCTTGGCAGTGGTCTGCTGCGTCTGAACGCCGCTGGCGTCAGTGGTAGCAGCTTGCGCCGGCACGGCAGCCCACAAGCCCATGGCAACCAACAAAGCGATCACACCCGACATCCGTTTGAAATTCTGCATTTTACTCTTTCCTTAATCTAGTGCTTTATAAGACTGTTAAACGAGGTTGTCCTTGATTCGAACCGACTTTTTTTTGTTGCACAACTCCAGCAAACTCACCGCGCAATTGGCTTTCTGATCCAGACCGTTGCGTCAGGCAAACAGCCATCACTTTTTGGTGGCGGCTGCTTTTTCGGCGGCGGCCTTTTGCTGCTCTTCGCACTTTTTATCACTCTTGCAATCGTCTTTTATCTTTGCAGGAGCGGTATCTGTTGCATACGCGGCGGTTGTCATACAGAAACCCGCAGCGGCCATCAGAGCAACCAAACGAGCGGCTTTGTTCATCTTTCTTCCCTTGCTTCTTGTAGATTTTTTGGGGCTGTCGTATCACCGTCAACGACGACGTACCATTGCGCACACTCTGTCACCTTTGCAATCGCCGGACCAATTCTACCTTGGCCCAGTTTCGGTGCCAGAAGCCCCCGTTTTTGTCTCCCGTGCAGCGGCGAACCGACCACACAGGGACCAGCGGGCAATCCCGCCACGCCCATGCCGACACCAACCCAGCAACCTTCAGCATGATGATGACGCGGTAGTCTACGGACCATTCCTACCAATTTCAACCTTTTTTAGTGGAACCGGCAAAATTTTTCGGCTGATGAACGAAAGTAAGAATGGATCGGGTACTCCCCGGGAGAAACCGCCGGCAGAGATTCTCTCTGTTTCTTTGATTTCACAAAGTGTTGCAAAACAGGCCATTCGGCCCTATAGTCTGTGGTGTCAGTTCGACGGTGTGCAACGTTTTTTCTGTAGAGTTTTTGCCCTATGAGCGCGCAACGCATCCATCAGATTCAAGTCAATTTTTCCCCGGAAGAAGACCGTTTGCAGCTCAGGATCAACACCCAGGGCAAGACGGAATTCCGCTTCTGGTTGACCCGGCGTTTTGTCAAACGGTTGTGGCCGGGCCTCCATCAGGCCATGGAGGGCCAAACCCGGATGGAGACAGACACCCCTCTGGACCCGGCGGCCCGGGCAGCCATACTCAGCTTTATGCACGAACAGGCCATCTCCGAGACCGATTTTTCCACACAATTTCAGGATACGCCCAGCGAAATGCCGCTGGGACCGCTGCCCGTCCTGGTCACCCGGGCGCGTATCGAACCCATGGAACGGGGCGGATACCGGGTCTGTCTGCATCCACAGGAACGCTATGGCATTGAGGTGGCGATGGATGCCAAATTGATGCACTCTTTCTGCAAACTGCTGACCGATGCCGTCGACAAGGCGGATTGGGATCTCTCCCTGCCGTTTTCATCCGTCAAATCCGTGACAACCGACATGGGTGGCCCGTACATACCCACGGACGGTACGCATACCCTCAATTAAACCGCATCGGCTGGACCAACCGGGGCGGATTGGGTGGGTGGTCTGGACTGTTTTTCCCGCAAACTGGCCTGCACGGCATTTTCCAGCGTCCCCAGAAAGCGGGAACGATCCTGCTTGGTAAAAGCACCCGTCTGGCCAACCATCTGCCCGATATCGCGCAGGTTGGCCATCAACTCGCGCATGGCGACAGCCATGCCGATGCTCTCGACATCAAAGGGTTTGCCATTGGGATGGATGGCACGCGCCCCCACCTCCAGACAACGATTGGCCAGCAGAATGTCCGCCGTGACCGCAATGTCGCCCGCCTGGATGTGTTCGACAATCCAGTCGTCCGCGCTGTCCGTCCCTTTTGAAACCCGCACGACACGAACCCTGGGCGGCGTGTTGCCCAGTCGCATCCATTGGTGACTCACCATGTGCACGACCAGTCCATGACGGGTCGCCACCCGCAAGACTTCTTCTTTGACTGGACAGGCATCCCCGTCAACATAAATTTCCGGCACAATTGCCCTCCTGACCTGGTCGTGATTGACAGCGGTTGGTCCGGGTTGTTTTTTGTACCCGTGGCATGAATGGATGCTTGTTTATGATTGACCTCTCTTTCTGACAGGTATATCCTCGTTATCGTATGTTTCAGGGCTTTGGAGAACCGACGGACGGTGCGTTGGTTGCACTCGAGCGGACCCCAAGCCCGACCCAAGCCCGAGACGGGGCATTCTACGGCAGATCATCGGTCTGTTGCAACCGTCCGTGCAGGGTTGCCGGTCTTGCGTTCCGGCCCAATCCTGCCCTGGGGCGTTGGCCTTTTTATTCCTCCTCTTGCAGAAAAAATTGCTCTATAATCACTCTGGATGAACCAAGTCAAACAGGATGATCCAGACCCGTCTGTCAAACATTTAGAAAGGTGAATCGAATGAAGCAGCTTTTGTTTTATGAACAACCGGTGGCCCTCAACAAGGAACGGCATCGGGCATTCAAGATTGACAATAAGGGAGCCAGTTTTTCTTTTACCAAAGCAACCAACTCGGTCATCATCACCGGGATGGAGTTTGTCCACGTTGCCAAGGAATATCCCATCGTCTTCGCCAAGGCGGGTGATCGTATCGTGCCCCTGGCGTTGCTGGGGCTGCGCAACGATGAAAATTTGTTTGTCAACGAAGCCGGGCATTGGGATGCACGCTACATACCCGCCTTTGTGCGTCGTTATCCGTTTGTCCTCGCCGACTCGGGCGATGGCAATCTGGCCGTCTGCATCGATGAAGGATTTGCCGGTTTCAATACCGAAACGGGCATCCCCCTGTTCAACGAAGCGGGTGAACAAGCCCCCCTGCTGGAAAATGCCATTAACTTTCTCAAAGAATATCAAGGGCAAAACCAGCGCACGGAAATTTTTGTCAACCGTTTGAAAGAGATGGATCTGCTGACCGAACTGACGGCCCGGGCCGAGTTGGCGGGCGGGGTCAAATTTTCCATGGGCGGACTGCTGGTGGTGGATGAGAAAAAACTGGTCGAACTGGACAAGGAAAAGGCTCTGGAATTGTTCCGCTCCGGCGAAATGGGCTGGATCTATGCCCACCTGCTCTCGTTGTCCAACATGAACCGCCTGGCGGAAATGTTGGGTAAGATCGGCGGCGATGCGGTGCGGATCAACTAGGCAATGGAGACCGTCTGGTTGACACACCGGGGGCCGGACAGGGACACCGGCTGTGTCTGACGCAGACAATCGGCCCGGAGGGTTGCTGCAAGAGTGCGGCGGGCAGATCAAAGTGGTGGCTCTGACGGGCATCCGTTCTGAATATGATCTGCTCTTCCCTCTGTTGCGGGCACTGTCGGCAGATGCCGCGTTTGACCTGGGCGTCATCGTCTGCGGGGCCCATCTGACCGACCTGCACCATTATTCGGTGCGTCAAATCGAGGCGGATGGTCTGCGCATTGTCGAACGGCTGGAAACCTTGTTGCACTCCAGCAGTCGTCTGGGCAAGGTCAAATCCAGCGGCCTCCTGCTGACCGCCCTGGGGCAAACCCTGGCACGGGAGCGACCTGACCTGCTGTTGGTGCTGGGAGATCGGGAAGAGGTTGTGGTCGGCAGTCTGGCCGGTCTTTATCTGGGCATTCCCGTGGTGCATCTGGCGGGGGGGGACTCGCTGCATGGGGGTTGCCCGGACGAGTGGGTCCGCCATGCCGCCACCAAGATGAGCCATCTGCATCTGGTCATGGCCGCCGCCCATGCCCAGCGGGTGGTGCAGATGGGCGAAGAACCCTGGCGGGTGCATGTGGTGGGCAGTGGCGGGGTGGACCGTCTGCGCCAGGAACCGCTGCTGACACGGGAAACATTGGCAGCAACACTGGGTCCACAGGTGTTGTCCGCCTATGCGGTGTTGATCTTTCACCCCCTGATGGATGCCCAGTGCCAACAGGGGGGGGAGCAGGTGGCCATCTGCCTGGAGGGCACGCTGCGCGCGGGGTTGCCACTCTTTGTCGGCGCACCCAACAGCGATCCAGGCTATCAGGAAGTGGCCAAGGTTGTGGAGGCGTATGCCCAGCGCGCCGAGGTAACGCTCTATCGTCATTTGCCCCGTTCGGCCTTTGTGGCCTTGTTGCACCATGCGCGGTGTCTGGTGGGCAACTCTTCGCTGGCCTTTCATGAGGCCCCTTTTCTGGGCCTGCCCGCCGTCAACGTGGGAGACCGTCAGCGCGGTCGATTGGCCTCCCAGGCCATCCAGTCGGTCCCCTTGGATATACAGGCCATTCAGCAGGCGGTCCACCGGGCGGCCTTTGCTGCCGATTATCGCGCCACCGTGCAGCCGGGAGACACCTTGTACGGGGATGGTTATATGGCCGAGCGCACCGTCGCCCTGTTCAAAAATTTGCCCAACAAAGAGACACTGCTGGCCAAACGCATGACCTATTGAGAGAGAATATGATGCAGACGCACCATCCATCCCCCGCTTCCCGAACGAGAGTGTTCATCATTGCCGAGGCTGGCGTCAACCATAATGCCGATCTGCAACAGGCATTGCGGTTGGTGGAAGCGGCGGCGGCGGCGGGGGCGGACGCGGTCAAATTTCAAACCTTCAAGACCGCAGAACTGGTCAGCCAGGCCGCCCCCAAGGCGGAGTATCAACGCTTGACCACGGACGAGGCAGAGTCGCAATTTGAGATGATTCGCAAGCTGGAGTTGGATTGGCCAGCCCATTATCTGTTGCGGGCCCGGTGCCGGGAGGTGGGGATTCAATTTTTGTCCGCGCCGTTCGACCTGACCAGCCTGAACTTTTTGGTGACTGATCTACAATTGAACCCGATCAAGATTCCCTCCGGGGAGATCACCAACGGACCGTTGTTGTGGCGGGCTGCGGCCAGTGGTTGCCGCCTCATTCTCTCCACCGGCATGGCCAGTCTGGGCGAGGTGGAACAGGCTCTGGCTGTCCTGGCGTGTGGCTACCGGGGTCAACCGCCTTCGCTGGCGGCCTTTGCCGAGGCGTATCATTCCACAGAAGGGCAACGTCTGTTGCGGGAACGGGTGGTGTTGTTGCACTGCACCAGCGAATATCCTGCGCCTTTCGACTCAATCAATTTGCGCGCCATGGATACCTTGGCCAGTGCGTTTGGCCTGCCGGTCGGCCTGTCGGACCATTCTTCCGGCATTGTCATGCCCATCGCGGCGGTGGCACGGGGGGCGGTTTTGATTGAAAAGCATTTTACCCTGGACCGGAGCCTGCCGGGGCCTGATCATGCGGCCTCGTTGGAACCGACGGAGTTGGCGGAGATGGTGCGTGCCATTCGTGCCGTGGAGGTTGCCCTGGGCGATGGGCGCAAGATACCGGCGCAGGTGGAGTTGAAAAACCGCGATGTGGTACGCAAGCGGTTGGTGACGTTGACCGAGGTGGCGGCGGGAGAGTGTTTTTCGGAGGCCAACCTGGGGGCCCGGCGGCCTGGCAATGGGATATCTCCCATGGCCTATTGGCAATGGGTGGGACGACGGGCCGAACGGGCGTATGCGGCGGATGAGCCGGTTGGGTAACAACCATTATCAAGGGGGTCCGGGGGGGATTATCCCCCCCGGTGGGGTCCAGGGGCAAAGCCCCTGGTGGGGGCGTGGGGGCGAAGCCCCCACAAAAAGACTCGCGATGTCCAACAGATCCCATCGGGGCGTTGCCCCGAACCCCACCAAAGGGCTCCGCCCTCTGGACTCCCGCCGGGGACCGTGACGGTCCCCAGACCCCTGCGAAAGTTTTTTTGTAACCATCTGAGAAAATTGCAAAATGCACGAGAACATGAAAAAACGTCATTCCCGCGCAGGCGGGAATCCAGGAGTTCCAAGGGGTTAACTGGATTCCCGCTTTCGCGGGAATGACGGAATCAAGCTTTTTGCAATTACCTCATATTTGATATACAAAAAACCTGCACCACTGGCAAAGCCCCCCTGGACACACCACAAGAGAGGAGCCCGCATGATCGCCGGACAAACCGTATTGGCCCTGATTCCAGCACGCGGTGGCTCCAAAGGGCTGCCGGGCAAAAATATTTTGCCCTTGGCGGGCAAACCGCTCATTGCCTGGACCATTGCCGCCGCCACGGCCTGTCCAGAGCTGGATCGGGTGATTCTCTCCTCGGATGACCCGGCCATCATGGCCACGGCCCGCCGTTTTGGTTGTGAGGTACCTTTTGTGCGGCCAGCCCATCTGGCCAACGACACGGCATCCGCCACCGATGTCATTCTGCATGTCCTGGACACCCTGCCGGAACGGTATGACTGGCTGGTTTTGCTCCAACCGACTTCGCCATTGCGTTTGGCGGCGGACATTTCGGCCTGTCTGGCGGTTTGCCAACACGAAAACGCCCCGGCCTGTGTCACGGTGACCCCCACCAAAAGCCCGTTTTGGAGTTATTTTTTGGCTGCGGACCAGCGCATGACGCCTGTTCTGGGGCGGGACAATACCCAGGTGGGACGGCAGCAATTGCCCCCTGCGTACACCTTGAATGGTGCGGTCTATGTCGCCCGGTGTGATTGGTTCCGGCAGCATCGTCTTCTGGTCGGCGCGGAGACCCGCGCCCATGTCATGCCCGCCGAACGGTCGGTGGATATTGATACGGCTTTTGACTTCCAGTGGGCGGAATATTGTCTGCGTTCCACTCCGGTCGGCGCAAACACGGGCATGGCCCAAACGACCGCATGAGTTGACCGCATTCCCTGCTGGCAACGGGTGGCAGAGTTTGCTATGCTCACACCATCTTCTGCCAAGGAACACAGAACATGAAACAACGCCAGTTGATCAGCTTTGATTGGGCCATGAAACGGCTGTTGCGCAGCAAAGCCAATTTCGAGATTTTGGAAGGTTTTTTAAGCGAATTGCTCCATGAGGAGGTCTCCATCCTGGAAGTTTTGGAGAGTGAGAGCAACCAGGAATCCCGCCGCGACAAATACAACCGGGTGGATCTCAAGATAAAAAATGGCCAAGGCGAGGTGATCCTCGTTGCAATCCAGCATGAGCGGGAGGCGGATTATTTGCAGCGTCTGCTCTACGGCACGGCCAAGGTGATCACCGAACATCTGACCGAAGGGGAACCTTATTCCCATGTCGTAAAAGCCATTTCGGTCAGCATCCTGTACTTCGACCTGGGCTTGGGCACCGATTATATCTACCGGGGCACCACCCATTTCCGGGGCTTGCATACCAACGATGAGTTGGGTCTCAGTGCAGGACAAAAGGCCCTCTTCCGTCGCGACTCGGTGACGGCCCTCTTCCCGGAATATTATCTGATCAAGGTCAATCGCTTCGATGATATCGCCCGCGACACCCTGGATGAGTGGATCTATTTTCTCAAAAACGAGGAAATTCGCGCAGAATTTACCGCCCGTGGTCTTGGCAAGGCCAAGGAACAGCTCGACATATTAAAATTGCCCGCAGCGGAGCGGCACTCGTATGAATGGTACAAGGATGACCTGCATTATCAGGCCAGCATGGTGGAATCCACCTATGGCATGGGGAAATGGGAAGGCGAACAGATTGGCGAGCAGCGGGGTAAGCAACTGGGCATCCAGATTGGCCGTCAGGAAGGGCTGCGGGACGGCGAGGCACGTACCCTGCTGCGTCAGATGCACCGTCGCTTCGCGCCGCTCCCGGAGTGGATATCCGCCCGGATTGCTGACGCCAGTCGGGAGACACTGGAAATCTGGGCAGATCGAATTTTGGACGCCCAGTCGTTGGAGGATCTGTTGCGCTGAGTGACAGCGTTTTCTTGGCTGACACATCGGCACCCTGCCCTCTTGACCGGCTTGTCAGATGATCCAAGCGTAAGGGATCCGGGCGATGTCCGTTTTGGGGCTTCGCCCCCGACCCCACCAGGGGCTTCGCCCCTGGACCCCACCGGGGGGGATAATCCCCCCCGGACCCCCTTGCACCTGATGGTCAACCCCGCAAGGTCGCCCCGCAACGCTCTTGCATCTGCTGCACAATCCGCTCGGTCACCACTCGCACCTCCTGCTCGGTCAAGGTCCGATCATCCGCCTGCAACACCACCCGCACCGCCAGACTCTTATACCCGGTGGCCAAATGCTGACCCGCATACAGGTCAAACAGATGGGAGGTACGGATCAGAACGGGATCCACCCGGCCAATCTCTGCCAGCAAGTCCGCACAGGGCAACGCTTCCGCCACCACAAAGGCAAAATCCCGCTCCACCGAGGGAAACCGGCTGGCCATGCGCGAAGCGGCAGACGACTGAACCGCCCCGGTCAATGCCCCCTCCTCCAGTTCAAAAAGCTGTACGGCCTGGGGCAAGCCCTGCTGCGCCTGCACAGACGGGTGCAGTTGACCAATCCAGCCCAAGGATACACCCGTCGCACTGACAACAACCGCCTTGCAACCCGGATGGAGAAATGCGGGACCACCCGCCACAAACCGCACCCCGCGCCAGCCAATCCCCTGCAACAAGGCCTCCACATCCCCCTTGAGGTCAAAAAAATCGGCCTCCCGGGACGGGGTATGCCAGTTGCTCCCGTGCAACGGACCCGAAAGCAACCCCGCCAACCGCCGCGCCTCCACCAGACCCCCCTCGGCAGTCGGCAAAAAGACCCGTCCTGTCTCATACAAACGCAATTGCAGATTGCCCCGATCCAGATTGCGCCGACCATTTTCCACCAGCCCTGCCGCCAGACCGGTACGCAATACCGCCTGTTCCTCCGAAATGGGATTGAGCAGGGCGGTGGCCGTCAGCGTCGGCTCAAACCGCTGCTGCAATTCGGCACTGATGAAGGCATAGTTGATCGCCTCCCGATAGCCCTGCCCACCGAGAATGTGGTGCACGGTCTCCAGGGTCAACGCCAACGGCTCGACCGCCGGGGCACTGATCTCCAGACGGGGCAGACTGGTCTGCACCTGGTCATAGCCATAGAGCCGAATCACCTCCTCCAGCAAATCCTCTTCCCGGCGCAAATCATGCCGATGGCTGGGCGGTTGAAACAGCAGGGTTTCCGCCTCACGCCCCACCAGCGTGCAGCCCAGATAACCCAGCAGGGTCGTCATCGCCTCCGGGGTCAAGGCAATGCCCCCCAATTGGTTGATCCGCCGGGGACGCATGGCCACCGGGGGCGGGAGAGACCAACTGCCGGCATCCACCCAGCCAATCGGCTCCGCCTGCCCCCCGGCCAGTTCCAGAATCAACCGGGTCGCCTGCTCCAAGGCCAGCAGCAACCCCTCCGGGTCGGTGCCCCGTTCAAAGCGATGCCGGGAGTCACTGGTAATCCCCAACCGGCGACCGGTCCGGGCAATGCGGATCGGCTCAAAATAGGCGGCTTCCAAAAACAGATCGGTCGTCGCCGCCGTGACGCCACTCTCCTCCCCGCCCATGATACCGGCCAGGGCCAGGGCGCGCTGGGCATCGGCAATGACCGTCATCTCCGCATCCAAGGTGCGGTCCACCCCATCCAGCGTGCGCAACACCTCGCCCGGTCGGGCACGGCGCACCTGCAACGGCAGATGCAACCGGGCCAGGTCAAAGGCGTGCAGCGGTTGATTGAGATCCAGCAAAATATAATTGGTCACATCCACCACATTGTTGATACTGCGCAGCCCCACCGCTTCCAGGCGCAGACGCAGCCAATCCGGGCTGGGGCCGATACGCACCCCGCGCACGATCCGTCCTGCATAGCGCGGACAACCCACCCCGTCGGCAATCTGCACCAGCGCGGCGGTGTCACACGCCTGCGGCGTGGGTGCCGCTATCGACAGGGGCCGCAAGGGTGTCTGGGTCACGGCACTCAGTTCGCGGGCGATGCCCCGCACCCCCAGGCAATCGCCCCGGTTGGGGGTCAGGCTCAACTCAAACAGATGGTCCTCCCGCCCCAACAAGGCGGCCAGCGGCAGACCGTCTGCGGTCTCCGGCGGCAGGATCAGGATGCCATCCGACGGCCCGGCCAGCCCCAGTTCCGCACGGGAGCAGAGCATTCCTTCGGACAGTTGGCCACGCACGGTGCTGGTCTGGATGGTCAGGCCATTGGGCAGATTGGCCCCGGCCCGGGCCACGGCCACCTTGTCGCCCGCCCGGTGGTTGGTCGCCCCGCAGACAATGGTCAACCGTTCCGCGCCCACCTGCACCTGGCAGAGGGTCAACCGGTCGGCATTGGGGTGGGGAGCCACCGCCAGTAACAGTCCGGTCTGCACCCGTTCCAGGCCCTGGCGCAAATCGGTCAACCCTTCCAGTTCCAGACCGGCCAGGGTCAACCGGTCGCCAATGGTTTCTGGTGCGAGATCGGTTTCAATATGTTGCAACAACCAGCGGTAGGTAAATTTCATCCGTTTTTATTCCATTTCCAAGTCAATAATACTGAACTGCGCCCGTTTTGGTATATGGTTCTGCGGGTCCAGGGGGATCATCCCCCTGGTGGGGTCCAGGGGCAAAGCCCCTGGTGGGGTCTGGGGCAAAGCCCCGCACGAGAAACGACGCACCCCGAGGTAGGTACGAGCGAGATCATCTCCTCCTCTGGGGGAATTGAAAACAACGGCCTTGATCATCGTTTCGGCCATTCCAGTCAGAACCCTGGATTCCCGCCTTCGCGGGAATGACGAGCGAATTGCGTGTCATACCCATTCCCGTCATGACCGCAAAGGCGGACGAGCGAATTGCGTGTCATACCCATTCCCGTCATGACCGCAAAGGCGGACGAGCGAATTGCGTGTCATACCCATTCCCGTCATGACCGCAAAGGCGGACGAGCGAATTGCGTGTCATACCCATTC
>JADFYM010000136.1 GCA_015233035.1 Magnetococcales bacterium | reverse complement strand
CTTTGGCGGGGGCAGGGAGACCTACACGAGCGTGGGGGGGTGTTGGGAGCGGAACCCCCCAACAGGTTGATATTGTATGCCTCGCGGGGCTTCGCCCCGGACCCCACCAGGGGCTTTGCCCCTGGACCCCACCAGGGGGATAATCCCCCTGGACCCCTATAACCGCACAATATGCTTCGGATTTTTTATCAGCATAAGGATGTGTGCATAGGGTAGCCCAGAGGGAGAGGGCGAAAAAACCTGCAACGCCACCATCGCACGGCAAAAAACCAGGCCCATCAATCACGCGCCACACAAACCGCAATGCCCATTCCGCCGCCAATACAGAGGGTGGCCAGCCCCTTTTTGGCATCCCGCCGCCGCATTTCATGCAGCAGAGTGACCAGGATACGCGCTCCCGAGGCACCGACCGGATGGCCCAGGGCAATGGCTCCCCCATTGACATTCACCTTGCGCAAATCCCAGCCCATCTCCTTGTTGACGGCAATGGCCTGGGCGGCAAAAGCCTCGTTGGCCTCGATCAGGTCAAGATCATCGATGGTCCAGCCCGCCTTGGCCAGTGCCTTGCGGCTGGAGGGGATGGGACCGGTACCCATGATGGCCGGATCCACGCCGCAGGAGGCCCAGGAGACAATACGCGCCAACGGTTCCAGCCCCCGCCTGGCCGCCTCAGCCGCCGACATGAGGACCAACGCCGCCGCCCCATCGTTGATGCCGGAGGCATTGCCCGCCGTCACCGTCCCTTCCTTGTCAAAGGCCGGTCGCAGTTTGGCCAGACTCTCCACCGTGGTGCCATGTTTGGGATGCTCGTCGGTATCCACCACCACATCCCCCTTCCGGGATTTGATCGTCACCGGGACAATTTCCTCTTTGAAACGGCCCGCCAATTGGGCCTGTTCGGCCTTTTGCTGGGAGGCAGCGGAGAAGATATCCAGTTCGGATCGGGTCAAGCCCCACTGTTTGGCCACATTTTCGGCGGTCACCCCCATGTGATAGCCGTGAAAGGCATCGGTCAAACCATCCCGGAGCAGGGTATCCACCAATTCGGCATTTCCCATGCGGGTACCTGCGCGCAGTTGGATAAAATGGGGGGATTGGGTCATACTCTCCTGACCACCCGCCACCACAATGTCCGCATCGCCCACGGCAATGGACTGAAAACCCAACGCCACCGCCCGCAGACCGGAACCACACAACTGGTTGATGGTGAGAGCCGTTCGGTCTACCGGAATGCCCGCGTTGACCGCCGCCTGACGGGCCCCGTTCTGCCCCACGCCGGTGGTCAAAATTTGCCCCATGATCACCTCGGCAACCGCGTCGGGTGCCACACCCGCCCGTTTCAAGGCCGCCACAATGGCCGCCTCGCCCAACTGCACCGCAGAAAGCGGGCTCAACACCCCGTTAAAGGTACCCACCGCAGTACGTGCCGCCCCGACAATGACAATGCCATCCATCCTGTACAACTCCTTTATAGGTCATGGTTTATACGTCAGACTCAAGAAAAAACAACCCCAGGACGCAACCCACCACGCGGCAACATCCTCTTCAGGCCTGCACCAGTTCGATCAACACGCCGCCGGTATCCTTGGGATGGAGAAAAAGCACCGGCTTGCCATGGGCACCCGGCCTGGGTTCCGGGTCCAGCAGTCGCATCCCGCGCGCCTGCAACGTGGTCACGGCGGCGGCCACGTCCGCCACCTCGAAGCAAAGATGGTGCAGCCCGCCTCCCGGTTGCCGGGCCAAAAATCCGACCAGGGGCGACGCTTCGCCCAGGGGATGCAGCAACTCCAGATGGGTGTTGGGCAGGCGGATAAAAACTGTGCTGACCCCAAACGCCGGCAAGTCCAGGACCGGGCCAACCTCCGCCCCCAGCCCATCCCGATACAAAGAGATGGCCGCATCCAGGTCCGGTGCCACTATGGCGACATGATCCAGTCGTCCGATCATCACAACTCCCATCATGCAAAGGTAAACAACACCGCATCACTCTCCACGGTCTCCCCCACCCGCACGTGGACGGTGGTCACGACACCCGCTTTTTCGGCGTGCAAGGTGTTTTTCATCTTCATCGCCTCCAACACACACAGGGCATCGCCCTGGCGCACCGCTTGGCCAGACTCAACCAGCACCTGACAGACCAGTCCCGGCATGGGCGAATGCAGTTGCCCGGAGAGCGCGGGAGGCGGTCGCGCGGGCATTTGCTGGGCCAGCGCGTGCAGACGCGGCGGACGTACCACGGCCTGCACCCGCCAGCCATCATGCGCCAGACGATACCCCTCCCCGTTCAGGATCCACACCCGCACCGTCCTGGGCTGTCCATCCACAACAAAGGTGGCCACACGCATCCCCGGCTGATAATCATCGCACACCTGATAGTCGGTGCCATCGTCCAGAGTGATCAACTCCATGCCGACACTGTGGACAACCGTCAGGCGGACCGTCTCTGTGTCAACCGTCACCACCCACTCGCAGGGATCGGGCACCGGGGCCAGCAGAGACTCCTGGACCATCTCGATGCGGGCCGCAACCAGGGCAAAAAAATGGATCTCCCCAACCGAAAGCGGCGTACCCACAAAACCATCGGGATAGGTTTCGGCAATAAAGCCCGTCGAAATATCGCCCGCCTGAAAGCGCGGATGCCGCAGCAGGGTGCTCAGAAAGTCAATATTGTGGTGAGGGCCGTCAATAAAATAATGGTCCAGGGCCTGGCGCATGGTGATAATGGCTTCCGCCCGCGTGGCACCCCAGGTGATCAATTTGGCGATCATCGGATCATAAAACAGGGAAACCTCGCCACCGGCAAAGGCCCCGCTGTCCACCCGCACCCACTCGTTGGCCAGGGGCGGTTGATAGTGAACCAACCGTCCAGCAGACGGCAAAAAGTGGGCCGCAGGATTTTCAGCATAAATCCGACACTCCATGGCCCACCCCTGCAAACCCACATCGGCCTGGGCAAAACTCAACCGCTCGCCACGGGCAATACGGATCATCTGTTCCACCAGATCCAACCCCGTGATCCACTCGGTGACCGGGTGCTCCACCTGCAAGCGGGTATTCATTTCCAGAAAATAAAATTCCTGGTCGTCGCCGACCATGAATTCCACAGTACCGGCGGAGACATAGCCCACCGACCGCGCCAGAACCAGTGCCTGCTCGCCCATGCGCGCCCGCATGGCCTGGTCCACAAAGGGGGAAGGAGCCTCCTCAATCACCTTTTGATTGCGCCGCTGGATCGAACAATCCCGTTCATGCAACCACACCCCGTTGCCATGGGTGTCGCACAGCACCTGGACTTCAATATGCCGATGGGTGGCAATATATTTTTCGAGAAACACCCGGCCATCGTTGAAATAGGCCCGCCCCTCGTTGGCGGCCGATGACCATCCTTCGGCGACCTCCTGATCAGTGCGGGCAATCCGCATCCCCTTGCCGCCACCGCCCGCCGAGGCCTTGATCATCACCGGATAGCCGATCTGCCGCGCCACGCGGATGGCCTCCTCGACACTGAGCACCGCCTCCGGGTGACCGGGAATGGTGGCCACACCCGCCGCCATGGCCAGCTTTTTGGAGGCAATCTTGTCCCCCATGGCCCGAATGGCCCCCGCCCCCGGACCGATAAAGGTGATACCACGCGCCTGGATGGTCTCACAAAACGCGGCATTTTCCGACAGAAAGCCATAACCGGGATGCACCCCATCGGCTCCTGTCTGTTCGATGGCCGCCAGAATGGCATCCACATTCAAATAGGAGTCCGCGCTGGGAGCCGGTCCCACCCAGACGGCCTCGTCAGCCTGGCGGACATGCAACGCATCCCGGTCGGCGTCGGAATAAATGGCCACGGTGGCAATGCCCATGCGGCGGGCCGTCCGCATGATCCGACAGGCAATCTCACCTCGGTTGGCGATCAATATTTTGTGCATCCGTGTTGTCCTGAATCCTGGCGTGCGTCGTTTTTTATTCGGGACTTCGTCCCGGACCCTACCAGGGGCTTTGCCCCTGGACCCCACCAGGGGGATGATCCCCCTGGACCCGCATTACATTATACCAGACCGGGGGTTTATAGGGGCATATTGTCGTGTTTTTTCCATGGCATGGCCCGTTGTTTGTCCGTCATGGTCTGCAAACCGCGAATCACCCGCCAACGGGTATCATGCGGCATGATGACATCGTCAATAAACCCCTTGCGGGCCGCAATGAAGGGATTGGCAAAATTGGCGGCATAGGCCGCTGTCACCTCCTGCAACTTGGCCTTGGGATCCTGGGCAGCACGAATTTCATTGCGAAAGATAATCTCTGCCGCCCCCTTCGGTCCCATCACGGCAATCTCGGCATGAGGCCACGCATAATTGAGGTCGCCCCGCAAATGCTTGGATGACATGACATCATAAGCCCCGCCATAGGCCTTGCGCGTGATCACCGTCACCTTGGGCACCGTGGCCTCGGCAAAGGCAAACAGCAGCTTGGCCCCCTGTTTGATGATGCCACCCAACTCCTGCTGCGTCCCCGGCAAAAAGCCGGGCACATCCACAAAAGTGACCAACGGAATCTGGAAACAATCGCAAAAACGGACAAAACGGGCCGCCTTGACCGAACTGGCAATATCCAGACACCCGGCCAACACCAGCGGCTGGTTGGCCACCAGGCCGACCGTATGGCCATCCAAACGGGCAAAGCCGACTATAATATTTTTGGCATATTCCGCCTGCACTTCCAGAAAGTCCCCATTGTCCACCACCTTTTCCACCAGTTCTTTCATGTCGTAGGGACGCTGGGGATCGTTGGGAATGAGGGTGTCAAAGGAAAAATCCTGCCGTCGTGGATCATCCCCGGTCGCAATCCGAGGGGGAGGAACACGATTGCTGGAAGGCAAAAAGGAGAGCAGACGCCGCAGTTGCTTGAGCAACACCAGATCATTATCAAAGGCAAAATCGGCCACCCCGGAGCGGGTGGTATGGGTGATGGCCCCGCCCAACTGCTCGGCGGAGACCTCTTCATGGGTCACCGTCTTGACCACGTCGGGACCAGTAAGAAACATATAGGAGGTATCCTTGACCATCAGGATAAAATCGGTCAACGCGGGCGAATAGACCGCACCTCCGGCACACGGTCCCATGATGGCGGAGATCTGCGGAATGACGCCCGAGGCCAGGACATTGCGCTGGAACACTTCGGCATACCCGGCCAGGGAGGCCACCCCTTCCTGGATGCGTGCCCCGCCCGAATCATTGAGGCCAATGACGGGTGCCCCCACATTGACCGCCATATCCATGATCTTGCATATTTTACGGGCATTGGTTTCGCTCAGGGAGCCGCCAAAGACGGTAAAATCCTGGGAAAAGGCAAACACCCGGCGACCATGCACGGAGCCATAACCGGTGACCACCCCATCCCCCGCCACATGGGCCTGATCCATGCCAAAATCGGTACATTGATGTTCCACAAACATATCCAACTCCTCGAAGGAGTCGGGATCCATCAGGGCTTCAAGACGTTCACGGGCGGTCAGCTTGCCACGTCGATGTTGGGCGTCGATCCGCTCCTGACCACCCCCCAGACGGGCTTGCGCACGCAACTTGTCTAATTTTTCAATAATTTCCCACATGACTTAATTTCCTGATCCCACAAAAACATCCAGCAACCGTTCCGCCGCTTCCACCGGGCCAAGTTCCCCGTTGTGTACCATAGGCTCCAACTCGGCCAACACATTTTGTACCGTGTCATTGGCCAGCAGGCGCGTCAGCAACCCTTCCCGCACCCGATCCCACATCCAGGCCGTATTTCTGACCTGGCGTTTGTTCTGCCATGCGGCACTGGCGGTCATGGTGTAACGGAATGTGGTGAACATGTCCAGGGTTTCGGCCATGCCCCGCTCTTCGAGGGCACTGACTGCCACTGTGCGGGGTTGCCAGGCCGAAGCGACCGCACCGCGCAACGCAAGGGCGGCATCGACCTGGGCACAGGTCAGTTCCGCCGCCGGGATGGCCACACCATCGGCCTTGTTCACCAGGACAATATCGGCCCGCTCCATAATGCCACGTTTGATCCCTTGCAGTTCATCCCCGGCATTGGGCTGGAGGACCAGGACAAAAATATCCACCATGTCGGCCACTTCGGTCTCGCTCTGGCCCACCCCCACGGTCTCCACCAACAGCAGATCGAAACCGGCGGCCTCCATGAGTTGCATGGTCTCACGGGTCCGTCTGGCCACTCCGCCCAGGGTTTCCCCGGCGGGCGTCGGACGAATAAAGGCCAGCGGATGGATGCTTAAACGGGACATGCGGGTCTTGTCCCCCAGAATGCTGCCACCACTGAGGCGCGAGGAAGGGTCCACGGTCAGCACGGCGGTGCGCAGGTGACGGGCGACGGCCTGCAAGCCCAGAGCCTCGATCAGAGTGCTTTTGCCAACGCCCGGTGGACCACTGATGGCAACGCGCAGTGCCGTGTCGGGGATGGGCGACAGGGCGGCCAGCAGATGTCTGGCGGCGATATCGTCTTGCGGGCGATGACTTTCGATCAAGGTGATGGCCTTGGCCAGGGCGCGCCGTTCGCCCCGTCGAATGCCGGCAACCAGTGCGGAAATGTCGGGGGGGGATTGGGTCATGGCAATGACATAACAGGATTGCGGGGTCCAGGGGGGATCATCCCCCCTGGCGGGGTGCAGGGGCAGAGCCCCTGCGACACAGCGCGCCGCCAACGATCACAGAAAAGTTGCGCCACACATCCAAAAAAATCCCGCAAGAAAAAAACAAACCTATACTGCACACGGTCAGAAGCAATACTTCCTGTTCCGTCATTCCCGTGAGGTAATTGCAAAATGCCCGATTCCGTCATTCCCGCGAAAGCGGGAATCCAGCTAACCCTCGGGAACTTCTGGATTCCCGCCTGCGAGGGAATGACGTTTTTTTCATATTCTTGTGCATTTTGCAATTTCTTCCCGTGAAAGCGGCAATCTATTTGGCCTGTTGAACCTCCTGGATTCCCGCCTGCGCGGGAATGATGATACTCGTCAATTGTGACCGTGCGCAGTATAATATAATGAATTGTTTGTCGTGTGTCGGCGCATGGGGGGCTTCGCCCCCAACCCCACCAGGGGCTTCGCCCCTGGACCCCACCGGGGGGGATAATCCCCCCCGGACCCCCTTGATAGGGACCAGGAATCAACGCTGCCTCTGCATGATGGCCGCCAACACCCGCCGGGCCGCCTCCAAAGCCGAGGTACCCGGACCAAACACCTCCGCCACCCCAGCCGCCCGCAACGTCGGAAAATCCTGCTCCGGGATCACCCCCCCTACCACAACCACCACCTCATCCGCCCCCTCCCGCTCCAGTGCCGCCACCAAGGCCGGAGCCAAGGTCAGATGGGCACCGGCCAGACTGGAAATGCCAATGGCGTGGACATCATTTTCCACCGCCTGCCGGGCGGCCTCTTCCGGGGTTTGAAACAAGGGCCCTATATCCACATCAAAACCGGCATCGGCCAAGGCCGAGGCGATCACCTTGGCCCCCCGGTCATGCCCATCCTGCCCCAGTTTGACCACCAGCAACCGGGGCCGACGCCCCACCTGGGCCGCAAAGGCCGTCACCTCCGCCCTGAGCGTTTGCCACACCGGTTCCTCCTGCCATTCGGCTCCATACACACCCGCCAAGCCCCCAATCTCCCGCCGATAACGACCATAGACCTTTTCCAGGGCATCACTCACCTCGCCCACGGTGGCACGCAGGGCCATGGCCTCTATCGTCAAGGCCAACAGATTGCCACTCTCTTCCCGCGCCGCCCTGGTAATGGCCGCCAGGGCCACTTCAACCGCCGCCGTATCCCGACTCGCCCGTACCTGGGCCAACCGACGCAGTTGTGCCTCGCGCACCGCCACATTATCCACCACCCGCACCTCAACCGGAGCCTCCGGCTCGGCACCATACCGATTGACCCCCACGATGACTTCCAAACCCCGATCAATGCGGGCCTGTTTGGCGGTGGCGGCGGTCTCGATGCGGCGCATGGGCAAGCCACTGGCGATGGCCGCCACCATGCCGCCCGCCGCCGCAATCTCTTCGATCAACCGCCAGGCCTGCTCCGCCAGATCGCAGGTCAGACTCTCCATCAGGTAGGATCCCCCCCAGGGATCGATCACATGGGTCAGATGGGCCTCGGTCTGGAGAATAATCTGGGTGTTGCGGGCGATGCGGGCCGAAAAGGCCGACGGCAGGGCGATGGCCTCATCAAAGGCGTTGGTGTGCAACGATTGGGTACCGCCAAAGACCGCCGCCATGGCCTCGATGGTGGTGCGAATCACATTGTTATAGGGATCCTGACTGGTGAGCGACCAGCCCGAGGTCTGACAATGGGTGCGCAGCAGGCGGGATTTGGGATTTTTGGGACCAAAAGCGGTCATGATCCGATCCCACAAGAGGCGGGCCGCCCGCAACTTGGCCACTTCCAGGTAAAAATTCATCCCAATGCCAAAAAAGAACGACAGGCGGGGCGCAAACTCATCCACATCCAGCCCCCGCGCCAGGGCCGTCGCCACATAGGCCTGCCCATTGGCCAAGGTATAGGCCAACTCCAAAGCGGCATCGGCCCCCGCCTCCTGCATGTGATAACCGGAAATCGAGATGGGATTGAAACGCGGCATATGGGCCGAGGCATGGGCCAGAATATCACCCACAATACGCATGGAGGGCGCGGGCGGATAAATATAGGTATTACGGACCATAAACTCTTTAAGAATGTCGTTCTGGATGGTACCGTTCAGTTGCTGCGGGGCCACATTTTGTTCACGGGCGGCCACCACATAGCCCGCCAGAATGGGCAACACGGCTCCATTCATGGTCATGGAGACCGACACCCGATCCAGAGGAATCGCCGTGAAGAGAATTTTCATATCCTCCACACTATCGACCGCCACCCCGGCCTTGCCCACGTCACCCACCACCCGGGGATGATCGGAATCGTAGCCTCGGTGGGTAGGCAGATCGAAGGCCACCGAGACCCCCTGCCCACCTGCTGCCAGCGATTGGCGAAAAAAGGCGTTGGACTCTTCCGCCGTGGAAAAGCCGGCATATTGCCGAATGGTCCAGGGGCGTTTGGCATACATGGTGGGATAGGGACCGCGCACAAAGGGCGGCAGACCGGGCACGGTGTCGCTGTCCCAGGCCCGTTCTTCCAGATCGTGGCGCGTATAAAGCGGGTGGACGGCCATCCCCTCGGGACTGGTCCAGGTCAAACTCTCGACCGATTCGCCCCCCAAGGCTTTCTGAGCCGCCTGCCGCCACTGTTGCGCCGGGGTTGAACCAGAGCGGTGCCCGTCATCTTGGCTCATCATCACCTCGTCAGAATAATGGAATGCTGCGTGTACATTCGCACAGCCAAAGCCTGTCGCACAAGGAGTGTGCGTTCGCCGTCACGAAAGATCCGCGAGGACACTCTCCAGTGTGGGAGCGTCCAGGATGCGGAGACTCCATTCCTCCAGGGAAGACAACTCGGCCTGGGCGATTTTTTCGCTGGCCCAAACGGGCACGTTGCCAAAACGGCGTTGCAACTGACGGGTCAACATGGAGGCACCCTCCTCCTGGCGGCCTTTCTGCTCACCTTTCTGCTCACCTTCCTGGCGCACCATCTGTACCCATTCCGGCTTGGCTTTGGCCAGGATCTCCTGCGCAAATTGTGACATCATTTCAGCTTCCTCCTGCGGGTTGATGCGGCGCACAACCTGCCGCACATGTTGTTCATCCAGGTTCGGGAATGTCGTCAACAGATACAACAGCACCGACAGCAAAAGTTCCGGGGCATCCACCAAGGCGGCGGTGATGTTTTCCAGAGCATCCATCTGCGTCTGCGGATCACGAGTTCCATATTTCAACGCCATCAGACCGGCCCGCAAACGGGCATGACGTGACAGTTGTTCATCCGGGATCGGCCCCAGGTCCAGCACCGGAAAGCGAAAATTCAACAGCCAGGGACGCAGGACTTCGTCCGCATCCACCAGGGCCATAAACTCGTTGGGAGTCCGCCACTCCTGCTCTCCATGATATAAAAGCAGGGCCAGAATTGCTGGCAACTTTTGCCAGTGTTCATCCTCGCGGGTTTTCTGCTCCATGAAGGCATACAGACCCCGGCAAATCTGCCAGCCCGCCTTCTTGTCCTCATAGCTCTTGTGTTCCAACAAGGTATAGAGAAACAAAGGCTTGCCGCTGATGGTCCTGGTCTGGAACAAGCGATCCGAAAAATAGGGCCGCAACCGCTCCTCGACAAAAGAGCCCTCCACCGGTTGCGGCGGTTCGGGCACCAGAAGCTGTGCCACTTCTGGCGGCAAACTCTCCCGCAGAAAGGCACCCGCTGTCTCGGGATGCGACATGATGGCCTTGAACAGGCGGTCATGGGGCTGGGTGATTTCGTTCATGAAATGAGCATATCAGGTCTGCCCGCACAAGTCACCAAATCCTGCGAACGGGGAATGATCGGCTTGGGTGTGGCGATGGGAGGCTGGAATTTCCAGATCCTACCGGTTTTATTATTGAACCTTGATGGCCTCGATATATGACTTCTTTAAACTCTTACAAACAGAGTCCATTTGTAAAGATGCAGTTATAGCGGACACTTTTCCCAATATCTTTAGCTCGTTATTCCCACCTATGTTTTTTTCTACGATGACCCATTGCCCCGCTATTAGAATATCTATAATATTACTAAAATAGGTACCCATCTTTTTCCTTTGCTCAAATTTTCCCATCCCTGCGAACAACCAAGTAATAGAAACAACGATTTCCTTTTCTACCTCTCGACATCCTATTTTAAAGATTACATTATTGGCAAGTTCAATTCTTGCCTCTAATTTATTTTGGTCCCATATATATTGCTTCTCAAAAGTTCTAGAGGCAATCTCCTCTGCAACCATCTCAGAAGAAACAAATTGACCTGGGTTTTCATGTACAATGCTCAGATTTGTCAATTCTAATAAAATCTGAGACACATCTAATCTAGATTTTTGATCATCGAAAGTAGAATTAATTATTATTCTGGAAAATCTGGAAGCCAAAGAACTCCAATGGATACAAGGTTGGGGTGTCCAAAAACGGCCTCCACGGTCCAAATTTATTGCCCAGGATCTGGGCCTCGTCAGCAGACACCTCACTGCCCCCCCATTCAATATTTTGGGACATTGACCGGATTTTCAGCATAGTCCC
>JADFYM010000135.1 GCA_015233035.1 Magnetococcales bacterium | reverse complement strand
AGGGAAAAAATCACGTCGTTCATCGCGTATTTTAACAAGGCGATGTCGAAACCGTTCCGTTGGACCTACCAGGGCAAACCCCTTGCGGTCTGAAGGAGGGTTCCGAATTTCCGCTGTGCACCAGTAGAGCCATTCGCACCAGGATGCGCAGAGAACGCGATTGCTGCCAGGGTGATTCAATGCCTTGCCTTGTGGCGAACGCTGCCAGAGATGCGATGGCGACGACGGCCTTGGTGCAGATGGTGACGACGGCCACCGGGACCAGGGCAGTCTCCTCCTGGCGGGGAGCGGTGACGATGGGTGACTGGAGTGGATGGGCGGTGGGGAGCGGTGGGGCATGTCGTTGATTGCTGGTTGCTGAATTTTTCCCAACTGGTTGCTATTTGGTTGCTGGAACAAAAACGGCCACCAGAGAGGTAGCCGTAAGTCTTTGTTTTATATGGTGGGCGGTACAAGGATCGAACTTGTGACCCCTACCGTGTCAAGGTAGTGCTCTCCCGCTGAGCTAACCGCCCCCGTCGTGACATGCGCCACGCCCGATATTGTCAAGAGAGGGAACCATAAAGGATGTGGGCGCGGTTGTCAATCCCTGCCCACACACAGCGACAAGATTCGCTACAACCCGCCCCAGACCATCGCCCTCAATAAAATCCATCCACCACAGCCGGTGGTGCCGTCCCCACTCCCGGCCCCGTCTCCGGCCCTGTCGGCCCCGTCGGCCCTGTCCCGGTCCCCAGGTCGGGAATAGCCCCCTGAGGTTGAAACGACAAGGGGGCCTGCCCAGGCTTGAAAGCCTCCATCACCTTGAATTGGGTCCCCTCCGTCGCCGGATACCCTCTCTCCGCATCAACCTCCTCCAACACAATCCCCTTCGGCACCGGAAAATCGGTCACGGGAATATCCTTGAGTGCCTTGCCCATATAATCCACCCAAATGGGCAAAGCCGCCCGTGCCCCCGTCTCTTTTTGGCCCAAGGTCGAATTGTCATCCATCCCTACCCAAACCGCCGTCACCAGAGAGGGGGTATATCCCACAAACCAGGCATCGCGCAAACTGTTGGTCGTACCCGTCTTGCCCGCCACCGGACGCTGCAACTGCTTGGCCAGTTGACCCGTACCATGCGTCACCACCCCCTTCAACAAGTTGGTCACCTGATACACCGTCGCCGGATCCAATACCGAGCGACCAAAAACCTGCGCCTCCTCCTCCCTCTCTCTGCCTTCCGTCTGCTCCGGGGAGACCACCCCCACCCGCTCCACATCACTGTGACACAACGAACAGTCACCACCCCGATGGCGATGCACCGTCCGGCCAAACCGATCCTGAACCCGGGAAATATAAACCGGCTCAACCAGCTTGCCCCCATTGGCAAATACCGCATACGCCGAGGCCATCTTCAACGGCGTAAAACCCAACGTACCCAACGCCAGCGACAGATCCTGCCGAAAATCCGGTATCTCGAAGCCAAATTTTTTCAAAAAGGGAATCGCCGTCGCCATGCCAACCCGCTTCAAAATCCGAATGGTCACCAGATTGCGCGAATGAACCAGACCAACCCGCAACGTCGTCGGACCATAAAATTTATGCTCATAATTCTGCGCGCGCCATACCTTCTTCTCCCCGGTCACCGGATCCCGATAGGCCAGAGGCATGGGGCTGTCATCAATCAGGGTGACCGGCGTCATGTCCCCATTCAGAGCCGCCGCATAAATAAACGGCTTGAAAGAAGATCCCGGCTGCCGTTGCCCCTGAGTCGCCCGGTTGAATTCACTCCGCTCATAACTGTATCCCCCCACCATGGCCAACACCTGCCCGGTATGCGGATCCAGGCTGACCAGGGCCGATTCGGCCTCCGGATCCTGCGCCAACTGGAAAATTTTGCGCTTGCCCTCGGGCGGCTCCACCAGAATCACATCCCCCACCCGCAACAACTCCGCAACCGTGCGAATGGCAGGACCCACCAGTTTGCCGGGCCGCTTTTTTTCGTCCAGACGCTTGCGCGCCCACAACATCCCTTCCAGCGGCACGTCCACCGTCCGTTCATCCGGCAGAAAAACCCGTGCGCGACGCGCCTCCACCCCCACCACCAACCCGATCTGATAGTCGGATACCGAAGAAAACTCGGTAACCGCCTTGGAGGCAAGCCATGCTTGCCGCCCAGCTGCATCCTGGGCATGTTCCACATGATCCAAGACCCCCCGATAACCGTGCCGATGGTCATATTCCACCAGACCATGACGCACCGCATCCTGCGCAAACCGTTGCAGGACCGGATCCAGCGGGGTATAGATGTCCAACCCCCCCTTGTACAACTGCCCCTCGCCCCAATCCCCGATAATGGTCCGCCGTACATGCTCCAGGTAATGCGGTGCCACCGCCTCCAGAGGTTCCTGGGGACGCACCAAACCCAGCGGTTCCGCCGCCGAGGCATCCGCCTCCGCCTGGGTGATCGACCCCACCTCCACCATCCGGTTCAAGACCAACCGTTGCCGCTTCTGCGCGTTTTCAGGAAATCGCCACGGGCTGTAGTGGTTGGGGGCCTTCGGCAAGCCAGCCAGCATGGCCATCTGACCCAAGGTCAATTCCGAAACATCCCGATCAAAATAAATACGGGCCGCCGCTCCCACCCCATACGCACCCGCCCCCAGATAGATCTGGTTGACATACAGTTCCAGGATCTCTTCCTTGGAAAATTCCCGTTCAATGCGCAACGCCAGAATAATTTCCTTGACTTTCCTGTCGATACTCTTGATAGAACTCAACAAAAAGGTCTTGGCGACCTGTTGGGTGATGGTGGAGGCCCCCTGCACCATCCGACCGGCACGCATATTGGCCATTGCGGCACGAAAAATGCCTAACAGATCAATACCGGGGTGTTGGAAATATTTGGCGTCTTCAATCGCCAAAAAAGCGTTGACCAGCGGCCGCGGCACATCGCTCATGCGGACAAATTGACGTCGCTGGAAAAAAAATTCGCCGAGCAGTTGGTAGTCCCGGGCATACACCCGCGTCACCAGACTGGGCCGATAGTCGGCCAGACCATTCAAGGCGGGCAGCCCTTTGGAAAAATGGAGATAAGCACCCCACAACACCCCTGCGCCACCCACACTGGCGAACAACAGGAAAAGGGCAAAATAGCGTAACCACCGCCAACCGCCACCGGCAACGGTCATTTTGGGAACAGCCCGCCGGCGTGAAGCCAGCGGACGGCGCACGGGACCACCCGGCCCCGGCACCCTGGGCCTCAACCGGCGAACAGGCTTTGTTTCTGGAGTATTATCCATGGATTATACACAAATTTACCAAAAAAGTTGGACCAACGACGACTGTCATTGTCGCCGCTCTCGCCCCGGCAAGAGCGGCTTGTGTTGCCACTGAAGACGCCATGTTCTCTCTGACCGGCCTGTTGCGTCCCTTCCGCCGCCCGACACCACCCCGCTCAACCGTGGCGCATCGCCCGATTGTGGGCCTGGATATCGGATCGTCTGCCATCAAAATGGCTGAAATTCAACGCTCCGGCCCGCGCTGGAACCTGCTGCGTTGTGGTCTGCAACCCCTGCCCCCCGATGCGGTCGTAGACGGGCAGATCAAACAACCGGACACGGTCACCCAGGCCATCCAGACACTGCTGACCACCCATGGGGTGACGACCAAACAGGCCGCCATCTCCCTGGGGGGATCTTCCGTCATCACCAAAAAGATCCAGATGGCCAGTCTGACCGAACTGGAACTGGAAGACCAGATTGCCCTGGAGGCAGAAGAGTATATCCCCTTCGACATCGACGAGGTCAATCTGGATTTCCAGATTCTTGGTCAAAACAACGACACCATGGAGATCCTCTTGACGGCCTGCAAGCGGGAGTTGATCCATGGTCACACCGAGGTCGTCCGCCAGGCGGGTCTGGAGCCTCGGGTCTGTGACCTGGATCTGTTTTGCCTCATCAATGCCTATCAGGCCTTCATTCAGCCCTATGCGGCGCAAACCACACCCGGCCTGGCCACCGTTGCCCTGGTCAATCTGGGAGCCACCTTCCTGAACATCGCCCTTGTCACCCATCAGGGGTTGCCGGGCTATATTCGCGATCACTCTTTGGGCAGTCGTCAAATTGTGCAGGAGATCAAGTCACGCCTGGACACGACCTGGGCCGAGGCCGAACAGCGGCTCATTATGCCAGAACAAACCCCTCAACGCCATTCTGAACAGGCGGATTGGCACGCAGAGATCATCACTCCTTTCCTGGAACAGGTGGTGCAACAGATCCGCCAGGCCGTCAGCTTTCACAAAACGGGCAACCCGGACCAACCGGTCACCGCCATTTATCTCTCGGGCGGTGCGGCCCGGTTGCCGCAGGTGGACACCCTCATCCAGGAGCGCATGGAGATTCCGGTTTATATCGCCACGCCTCTCGCCAATCTGACACATCGCATGGGCCGTGGCAAGCAGAAGAGCGCAACGGCCCCCCTGATCGCGCCCACCGACCCCCGGTTTCTGGTCGCCCTGGGTCTGGCTCTGCGGGGGGAGCGGCGATGATTCGCATCAATCTGCTGCCCTACCGACCGGCACAACGACTGCGCACACTCAACCGGATTTTGCTCACCTGGGCCGCGACCGTTGTGCTCGGCCTGCTGCTGCTGTTCGGGGCCGATCTGCTCATCCTGGATGAGATTCAAACCCTGACCAGCCAAAAAAACCGCAATGACCAGACCATTGCGGAATTGAATGAAAAACTTGGCGAGATCAAGGAGATCAACGACAGAAAGGCCCTGGCTCTGACTCGTCTGGACATTATCAACCGTCTGAGCAACGAACAGACCATCTCCATCCATGTTCTGGACGAACTGACCCACACCATTCCCGACCAGGTCTGGCTGACCAGGATGGAAATACAAAAAAATCTGTTGACTTTGACTGGCCTCTCCTCTTCCAGCGCGGTGGTGGCAGATTTTATGCGGCAGTTGAGCCGCTCCCCTTATTTTGCCAATATCGAGTTGTCCAAGGTGGCCCAACAGGAACAGAAGGAGCAGAAGGAACGCAAAAACGCGATTCAATCGTTTTCGCTCAGTCTGCAATTTGCCCTGCCCAAACCCTCCACACCTGCGCCTGCGCCTGCCCCCGCTGCCAACGGGCAGGCAGCGACTGCCGACCGGGGAAAATAAGATCATGGAACTCGGATTTGACCCCCTCCTCATCCTGCGCCTGAAGCCGATCCAAAAGATCGGCGTCGCACTGGGTCTGCTCGCCCTGCTCACCGCCGGTTACTGGTATTTTTTTCTGGAAGAGCGGCTCCGCATTATGGACAAACGACAGTCCGAGATCCAGCAACAGGAAGAGCAGATGGCATCCAAACGGCGACTGCTGGCCAAACTGCCGAAAATGCGGGAAGAACTGGCCAAGCTCAAGGAAGAGGAGGAAAAGCTGGCGCAAAAATTGCCTTCGGAGAAGGAGATTCCGACCCTGCTCACCGATATTTCCAACGCGGGACACGAGCAGGGGCTGGAATTTCTCCTGTTTGCCCCGGGACCGGAAGTGACCCGTGCACTGTATGCCGAGGTACCCGTTGGCATGGAGGTGCGCGGTCCGTTTCGCGCCACGGCCCTGTTCATGGCCAGGATTGCCCAAATGCCGCGCATTGTCACTTTTGCGGATCTGACCATGGAACCAGCCAAAGAGCAACCAGGCCTGTTGGTGACCAAGGCACGCGCCACCACCTACCGCTTCCTCAACCAGCAGGCCGTGGCACAAAAAGAGCGCGGCAACCCAGAAAAAGGCAAAAAATGAAGGTTCGCCCATTTTTTCTGCTCGGCACCCTGTTGGCTACGACCACCGTTCTGGCCGAACAGATGGTCCAACAAGAGGTGGAACAGACCACAACCGCTCCGGTCGTCCACCGCACGCCAACCTTGTTGTTTCATGGCCGGGATCCCTTCCAGTCGCCCGTTGCGGCCATACCGGATGAAGCGGCCCCACTCGAACGGAAGGCGGTGCGCAAAAAAGAGTTTCTGGAATCTTTTCAGATGGACAGCCTGAAACTGGTTGCCATTCTGTTTGATGTCAACACCCCCGATGCGGCCCAAACCAATGGCAAAGCGGTCGCCATGGTTGAGGATCCCGAAGGCATCGGTCATCTGGTCCGGGTGGGCAGTTATCTCGGGGTCAACGAAGGCAAAATTATCCAAATTCGCGCCGGTGAAGTGCTGATTGAGGAACCCGCACCCTCCGTCAGCGATCCCACCGCCCGGCATACCATGACGTTGCTGTTGCATAAACCAGAGGAACCGGGGCAGGAAAATGAGGCCAAAAAACCAAAAAACTAGCCAAATGGAAACATGAATCATGTCCGACCCCCTGCTTGAAACCCTCTCTGTCGCCCTGGGCAGCCGATCCTATGACATTGTGATCGGCACCCACCTGTTTGCCCAACTCGGGGCCCGGCTGCAACCGTTGTTGCCCGGCAAACAGGTGGCCATTGTCAGCAATACCACGGTCGCCCCCCTCTATCTGGAAACTGTGGCAGCGTCCCTGCGCCAGCACGGTTTTGTCACGCTTCCCATTCTGCTGCCGGATGGCGAGGCTCACAAGAACTGGGAAAATTTGCAAAAAATTTTTGACGCCCTCATCCAGCACCGTTTCGAACGGTCGTCCACGCTGTTGGCCCTGGGTGGCGGTGTGGTGGGTGACATGACCGGTTTTGCCGCCGCCACCTTTTTGCGGGGCGTCTCATTTGTGCAGGTGCCCACCACCCTCCTCGCACAGGTGGACGCCTCCATAGGGGGCAAAACGGGGATCAACCATCCCCTGGGCAAAAATCTACTCGGGGCCTTTTACCAGCCCAGACAGGTCATCATCGATGTGGACACCCTGGCCACCCTGCCCGCCCGGGAACGACTGGCTGGCATGGCCGAAGTGATCAAATATGGCATTTTGTGGGATGCCGCCTTTTTTGAACGTTTGGAACAGGATCTGGAAGGGGTGCTGCGTTTGGAACAGCACCTGTTGATTGCGACCATTCGCGCCTGCTGTGCCATCAAGGCCACCATTGTCGCCCAGGATGAACGGGAAACCGCAACGGGCCAACGTGCGCTGTTAAATCTGGGGCACACCTTTGGTCATGCCATCGAAACCCTGACCGGTTATGGCCATCTGCTGCATGGCGAGGCGGTCGCCATTGGCATGGTCATGGCCGCCGATCTTTCCCAGGCAATGGGCCTCTGTTCCGCCACCGAAGCCCGGCGCATTGCACAATTGATCGCCCGTTGCGGACTGCCGGTCCGGGCCCCCTGGTTTCCCGTGGAGCAGTACCTGGAAGCCATGGCCCGAGACAAAAAGGTTCTGGGCGGTGCCGTGCGCCTGGTGCTGGTGGACCATATTGGTCAGGCCAGCATCCAGAGCACCGTACCCATGGAGCTCATCCGGGAAATGATTGGCCGCAATATGTCTCCCCCGCCTTGAGCATTGTATACTGCACACGGTCACAATGGACGAGTATCGTCATTCCCGCGCAGGCGGGAATCCAGGAGGTCCAACAAGCCCAATGGATTCCCGCCTGCGCGGGAATGACGGAACAGGAAATGCCACTTATGACCGTGTGCAGTATATACTGCACACGGTCACAATGGACGAGTATCGTCATTCCCGCGCAGGCGGGAATCCAGGAGGTCCGACGGGCCAAATGGATTCCCGCTTTCGCGGGAATGACGGAGCAGGAAGTGTCGCTTATGACCGTGTGCAGTATAACGACCACCAGGGGCCTTGCCCCTGGCCCCCACCGGGGGCCCGGACCCCCTTGATAAATTACTATTTACCGTTGACTTTCGCCCTGCAAGGCACTACGCTCCCCCCGCTTTGTTGCGCTGTCTGGCCTTGATCATCGTTTCGGCCATTCCAGTCAGAACCCTGGATTCCCGCCTTCGCGGGAATGACGAGCGAATTTCGTGTCATACCCATTCCCGTCATGCCCGCGAAGGCGGTCATCCAGGAGAGTTCGTGGACGAAACGATGATCAAGGCCCGCTGTCTGATACGCCCGTTCAGGATCACCTGCCCATGCCATTAACGCTCCTTTTGTCGATTATTTTCAATCGGTATACCTTTTTTTTGGGAATCGTTCTCCTCTACATCGACTCCGCGCCGATTATTGAATTGACCAAGGGCGTGTGGCGCATGGAAATTCCCCTGCTGCTTTATTTATATTTTTGTTTTAATAACCTGATCAAGCCTTCCCGGTGGCAGGCCGTGGTGGCGGCTCTGCCGTTGGCCATGCTTTATCTGGGACACGATTATTATTTTATGCGCTTTGCCCGCATCCCCAAATGGATAGAATGCACTCAAATACCTGAATTAATTGGCGTTCTCGACATGAAACTGGGTCCGCTTCTGGGTGCGTCCATCCTGATCCCTTTGGTGATTTTTATCTCCTGCTTGAAAATCTCTCCCAAGGGTGTGGTCTTGTTGCTGCCCGCACTGCTTGTTTTTGTTGCTCCGTTCCAGTATCCAGACGGATTTCTGAGTGTATTCCGCAAACTTACCATTGAGATTATCTATTATTCCACCAGCATTAATGTGGGATATAACGGGCGCATTGTCACCTCGCTCTATCATGAGGCGAAACGCCGGGAAACATTAAAAAATCTGATCAATTTCCGCGACCTTGAGCAGCTTTCCCTCCGGGTACCCCCGGAGATGAATCAAAAGACCAATGGCAAGAATGTCCACCTGATCATTCTGGAAAGTTTTATTGATCCCACGCTGTTCGACACCCTGCCCAAATCCATCAAGCCCACCCACCCGGATTATCTCAAGCTGGTCCAGGGCCAACAAGGCTTTTCCATTTCGCCCATATTCGGCGGTTATACTGCCCAACCCGAGTTTGAGGCACTCTGTGGGGTACCGGCCTTCCAGGAATTCGACCAGATCGAATTTAATATTTTTACCGGCTCCAAGACATATTGTCTGCCCGCCATTCTCAAAGGATTTGGCTACAAGAGCACGGCTTCCAACGCCTACAAACCGGAATTTTTTAATACCATCCCGGCCTACCGGGGGCTTGATTTCGACTCCATGAACTTCGCCAAGGAATATACGCCGACCATGGAGACCTATCTTTCCAAAGGCGCGGAGGAAAACAATCAATTTTTCTTCGACGAGGATCTGTTTGCCCAAAATCTGGCCTTTGTGCAGAAGATGCTCGACGCGAAAAAGCCGTTCTTCAATTATCTCCTGACTGTGTATGGCCATTTTCCCTTTGACCTGGGTGCCAGGGCGGGCCCGCCGCTGTTCACCGCCCCGGATATGCCCAGTGCCGTGGACAAAATTCTCAATCAGTATTATTATCGGACCAAGGCCCTGGCCAGTTATCTAAACCGTCTGATGGAGATGGATCCCACCGCCCTCATCGTGCTGGCGAGTGATCATCTGCCCCCGCTGCCGGACGGGATCGGCGAATATGATACGTTGGGTTATTTTCAAAAGGAACCGGACCGGTTATTGATCAACCGTTTTCTGGTGTTCCGGGCGGGCAAGATTGAAAAGTATGATCGATTTGCCCATTTCAACATCTATCGCCTGATTCTGGATTTTGTCACCGACCATGCCTATTGCCAGGCCATGCCCTGCAATTTTGGCTATCCGGCGGATCGGGAGGCATGGCGCAACGATTATCGCACCATCATCGGGCTGGCTTCGCGGTAAGTCATTTTTATGTTCAGCAGCCCATCACCTGTTTGAGGGTGGTCATAAAACGAGCGGCCCACGGCGAGACCGCCGTTACCTTGGCCGGGTCAATCTTCGCCAGAAGCTGGAACGAATGTTCCCCTTTTCCGTAAGGTGCCTTGGTTTTGCAATGTCTGGTGGCATCGGCCAGAGCCTTGTATAGCGTCTCTTTGGCCACCGATTCGATGGGATTGCCCACGGCGGGCAACTTTTTGACCTCGTAGCCTTGGCCAAAGAAGACATGTAGCGTCTCCCGGTCAGCCAGAAACCAATTTTCCATACATTGAACCATCAGGTGGCACGCCAAATCCTCCGCACCCTTGGGTTGAGGCCATCCATCTCTCTGAGCCAAGTACAACCAAGGGTGCCAGTCCTTGGATTCGCCCTGTGCATACCGAAAATCCACAGATTCTTCACTGTCGACGAGCAACATGGCACCTTTTTTTTGCCGTAATGCAGTGCAAAAGGCGTCATAGGTGGCCGCACGCCCGCCGTATGCAGCAATGTGCGGCATGTGACCTTTCAGTCCGGCTTTCTCAAGAAACCTGGCAAACCCCTCACGGCAGGCAATGCGCAACTTTTTGGTGTCGCCACCGCCTTCGACATACCAATGCATTGTTACCATCGCGTCCCCCCGATTTCTCCGCTCATCCACAGATTTCCCAAGCGATAGCGTTCCAACCAGGGTTGCAGTTCGACCGCCGACAACCGACTCATATGGGTCGCGCCATTTCGTTTTTCGCATACCAGCACGGCATCCGGGACATCGGTCATCGCGTCCACCAGTATATCAGAGTGCGTCGTGACAATAATCTGGCAGCGTTCCGAAGCCTCTTTCAGCAAGTTGGCGAGGGTTGGCAAAATATCTGGATGCAGCCCCAACTCAGGCTCTTCGATACACACCAATGGCGGCGGATTGGGATGGCAAAGGATGGCGAGCAGACACAGGTAGCGCAACGTACCATCGGAAAGGCGCGTTGCCGGAATGATAAAGCGGCCCTCTTGCAGGAACACCTGCACTGTCCCACCTTCAATCTGTACGCCGTAATCGTCGATGCCATCGTACAATGCCTTGAGTGCATCCAGTAAGCGTACCTTTACTTCCGGGTCACGCTGCAAACGATTGAGCACCAACCCCAGATTGCTGACGTCTGACTCCAACATATAGTTTGGAAGATCGGTCTTTTGCGGAAGACGCTGGGCCGTATAACGACCAAAACCCTATTCGCGATATATACGGATTTTTGGAAACGTTTCAGCAAGATAAGTGATCTCTGGATACTGATCGGGGTCGCGACGTTGAGCGAGAATGGAACGCCAGACATCAATACTTCCCTCGGGCAATATACGCTTTTCACCCTTTACATCCAGTATCGGGCGACCATTGTTGGAGTGGTAATACTCGATGTTCAAGTTTTTTGATGCTTGACATGGGACAACGGGGAAGGAAGGCGGCAGTGTCAGCCGATCGGACTCCAAACCGAGCTTTGCAAGGTCTTTCAATATCCGATGGCTGGCCTGCCGC
>JADFYM010000134.1 GCA_015233035.1 Magnetococcales bacterium | reverse complement strand
AGTTGGGCCAGCACATGCTCCAACTGGGTGCGTTGCAGATCGGTATCCAATGCCTCCGCCTGGGCACTCTTGAGCTGGTTTTCCGCCTGGGCCACATCACTGGGAGCCGCCACCCCCGCCGCCTGTTGATGCCGGGTCAAAGCCAGAGATCGCTCATAAGCCACCAGGGTCGCCCGGTAGAATTGCTGCTGTTCCTCCGCCACCCGCAACAAAAAATAATTTTGCGCCAATTGGGCCTGCAAACTCAGGCGCGCCCCCTCCAGATCGGCCAGCCCGGCCTGGGCATTGGCCTCCCCCGCCTCAATGCCACGCCGCACCCGCCCCCACAAGTCCAACTCCCAACTGGCATTCAAACCCACCGTGCGGGTCGTGACCGTATTGTTGGTCCCGCTCGCCTTGCCCCGGGCACCCCCCAGATTGCCGGTCAAACCCGGAAACAGCGCGGCATTCGCCGCCTCGGCCTGGGCCACCGCCTGCCGATACTGGGCCTCCGCCACCTTGATGTTCTGGTTGTCCAGCGTCAACCGCTCCTCCAGGCGATTCAGGACAGGATCGCCAAACACCTCCCACCAGGGACCACGGGCAAGCTGATCTTGCGGTTGGGCGACCTTCCAGCCGGGCCCTTCCTTGAAATCGGTGGGCAGGGTGACGGTGGGCGTGTGATAATCCGGCCCCAGTGTGCAACCTGAGAACGGGAAAAAAGACAAGGATAGCACGATTGCCAGTGCAAGACGGGAACAACGGACGGGGCTTTGCCCCGTACCCCACCAGGGGCTTTGCCCCTGGACCCCACCAGGGGGATGATCCCCCTGGACCCTCGATGGTATTTGCATTTTTCCTCCCTTTGTTTACGCCACCAGGACGGGGTGCCCCCCCCGACGACGGAGAAACCACAACCGCATCCGATCCAGATAGAGGTAGACCACCGGCGTCGTGTATAACGTCAACAATTGACTCAACAACAATCCGCCCACAATGGAAATGCCCAACGGATGCCGCAGCTCCGACCCGTCACCACTCCCCAACGCCAACGGCAATGCACCAAACAAAGCCGCCAGAGTGGTCATCAAAATAGGCCGAAACCGCAACAGACAGGCCTGCCGAATGGCCTCCTGGGGAGGAATACCCTGCCCCCGCTCCCGCGCCAAGGCAAAGTCAATCATCATGATGGCATTTTTCTTGACAATGCCAATCAACAACACCACGCCGATCATGGCCATGAGATTGAAATCGTTGCCGGTCGCCCACAAGGCCAACAGGGCACCCACCCCGGCGGACGGCAGGGTGGAAATGATGGTCAGGGGGTGGATATAGCTTTCATAAAGGATCCCCAGGACAATGTATACCGAAAACAGAGCCGCCAGAATCAACCAGGGCTGGTTTTCCAGCGAGGCCTGAAACACCTTGGCGGTGCCCTGAAAGCCCCCCTGCACCGGCGTGCCCAACCGGTCAAAGGTGGCCTCGATGGCCTCGGTGGCCTGGGAGAGGCTCACCCCCGGAGCCAGATTGAAGGAAATGGTACTGGCGGCAAACAGCCCCTGATGGTTCACCGCCAGGGGAGCCACCGACGGGGTGACCCGCGTGACAGCGGCCAACGGCACCTGGGCACCACTGGCCGTGCCCAGATGAATCCCACCCAGAGAGGCGGGATTTTCGAGAAAGGGCGGAGCCGCCTCCATCACCACCCGATACTGGTTGAGGGGGGTATAGATGGTGGAGACCAATCGCTGCCCGTAGGCATCGTTGAGGACGGCATCCATCAACCGAGGGGTGACACCCAGGCGGGCCGCACTGGCACGATCCAGGGTCATCAGGGTGGACAGCCCCTTTTCGTTCTGATCGCTGGACACATCGGTCAGTTGGGGCAACTCGGTCAGGGCACGGCGGATGCGCGGTTCCCACAAGCGCAACGCATCCAGATCGCTGGATTGCAAGGTGTATTGATAGGTACCACTGCTCGACCGTCCCCCCACCCGGATCTCCTGCGTCGGTTGGAGAAACAGATCGGCCCCCGCCTCGTGGGAGAGTTTGCCCCGCAACCGCGCCATCACTTCATCCTGTGTCCCCCGTTCACTGCGGGGCTTGAGGGAGACAAACATCATCCCGCTGTTGCGTTGCCCGCCCCCGGTAAAGGCCATGACATGCTCCACCGCCGGATCCTTGCCCACCTCGCGGATAAAATCATCCATCTTGCGCCGCATGGCCTGAAAGGAGATCCCCTGATCCCCCTGGATGCTCCCCATGAGGCGACCAATGTCCTGCTGGGGAAAAAATCCCTTGGGAATGTTGATATAGAGATAGACATTCAGCCCGATGGTGATCAGCAAGACCATCAAGGTCAGCAGAGAGTGGCGCAAGGCAACGTCCAGGGTCCGTTCGTAACCATTCAACAGCCCCTGGAAAACCCTGGCTCCCCCCCGCGCAAACCATCCTTCCGACCGGGTGCCAGCGTGAGGGTTATGGGCGCGCAGCAGGCGGGCGCACATGGCGGGGGTGGTGGTCAGCGAAACCACCAGGGAGACCAACACCGCCACCCCCAGCGTCACCGCAAACTCCCGAAAGAGGCGTCCCACAATGCCCCCCATGGCCAGGATGGGAATAAAGACCGCCACCAGGGAGAGACTCATGGAAAAGACCGTAAACCCCACCTCACGCACCCCGCGCAGGGTGGCCTGCAGGGGAGAATAGCCCTGTTCCAGGTAACGGGTGACATTTTCCAGGACCACAATGGCATCATCCACCACAAAGCCGGTGGCAATGGTGAGGGCCATCAGGGAGAGATTGTCCAGACTGTAGCCCAGCAGATACATGACACCAAAGGTGCCCACCAGGGAGACTGGCACCGCCACGGTGGGAATCAAGGCCGCTCGGGCATTGCGCAAAAAGAGAAAAACCACCAGGATGACCAAGGCCGTGGCCAGCAGCAGGCTTCGCTCCACCTCCCGCAGGGAGGCCCGAATGGTGGGGGTACGGTCCATCAACACCGACAGGTCAATCTCGGCCGGGACCGAGCTGCGCAACACCGGCAATAATTGGTTGATGCGATCCACGGTATCGATAATATTGGCCCCCGGCTGCCGGGAGATGATCAACAGGACCGATGGCTTGCCGTCGGCGGAACCGGCATTGCGCAGATCCTGCACCGAGTCTTCCACCTTGCCCAAATCGCCCAGGCGCACGGGGGCATGGTTGCGCCAGGTGACAATGATGGGCCGATAGTGATCGGCCTCGGTGGCCTTGTCGTTGGCTTCAATGCTCCACTGTCGATCCCCCTGTTCCAGCACCCCCTTGGGGCGGTTGGCATTGGTGGTGGCAATGGCCATCCGCACATCCTCAAAACCGATGCCATTATGGTCCAGCCGACCGGGGTCCAGTTCGACCCGCACGGCGGGCAAGGAGCTGCCTCCCAGCCGGACCTGCCCCACCCCTTCCAACTGGGAGAGCCGTTGCGCCAGGACCGTGGAGGCCAGATCATACATTTTGCCCTGGCTCTGGTACTCGGAAGTGAGGACCAGGATCATGATGGGCATATCCGCCGGGTTGACCTTGCGGTAGGTAGGATTGGAGGGCAGACCGGTTGGCAGCAGGGCACTGGCGGCACTGATGCCCGCCTGGACATCCCGCGCGGCCCCGTTGATGTCGCGGCTCAGGTCAAACTGGAGGGTGATCTGGCTGCTGCCCAGGCTGCTGGTGGAGGTGATTTCGGTGACACCCGCGATACGCCCCAGGGTGCGCTCCAGGGGGCTGGCGACGGTGGCGGCCATGGTCTCCGGGCTGGCTCCGGGCAGGCTGGCACTGACCGAGATGGTGGGAAAATCCACTTGTGGCAAGGGAGCCACCGGCAGCAGCAAAAAGCCGATCAACCCCGCCAGCACCACGCCGAGGGTCAGCAGCGAGGTGGCCACCGGTCGCCGGACAAAAATGGCAGAAAAATTCACGGCACGCTCCCTGGCGACTGCGACGCGGGAGGGACCATCCGCGCCATCCGATGCGCAGCACACTGCACAGCCTTGCCGCCCTTGTTCCGATCCAACAGCATGGATTCACCTCCCTCTTCCCTGCGCGCAGAGGAAACCGCACGACCAACCACCCTCCCGGAATATACGCCATGTGCCGCCGGACTGCACGATATTCTATTGTATTATATTGTATACGGGGGGTATTCTGGACGGGCGGCAATGACAGGGCATGATGCGAAGCGACGGCTCAAGGAGGTGAAACATGGATTCTGACCGCTACGACCCCGTACCCCATACGCAAGGAGACACAGCCCGCTGGCTGGCTGATCCAAAATTTAAAGCCGCCTACGATGCCCTGGAGGAAGAATACGCTGCGCTGACTGCCTCTTCGTCACGACCGCCCCGCAAAGACGCTGTCTAGCGTCGGAGCATCCAATATCCGCCGCCCCCACTCTTCCAAAGAGGGGGAATCGGCCTTGGCAATTTTCTCACTGGCCCAGTCCGGTACAGTACCAAAACGATGCCGCAACTGGCGTGTCAGCATAGTCGCCTCGCCTTTCTGCTCGCCTGCCTGCTTCCCCTCCTGGAACCACTCCCTTTTCTTTTCCTTCTTCCAATGGTCAATCCTGGTCTGCAACATGGCGGGCACATCCTCCAAGTCGATGGGCAACAGTTGTGAAATGGGCGATTTTACGCCAAGCGTGGTAAGGGTCTGCAAAAGGAGATCCGCGACCGACAGACGAAGCTCCTCAAAATCCGGGTGTTTTTTCATCCAGGTAAACAGCTTTTTGGCCAGTTCGGGCAACTCTTCCGGTGTCAGACAGTGCCCGGTCCGAAAGAGCAAGGCCGACAAGGCATCCTTCTGGTCCAGTTCCTCCGGGGAAAACCGGCCTTCATCCAACAGGAAAAACCGCCCATCCGGTTGAAAATCCCACAGTGGCGAATCGTCGGGCAAACCAATCAGGTCATGCAGACGCACCGGCACCAACCAGGGCGGATCACCATTATAGATCACCACGGGGAAAACCGGCGGCAATTTGCCACGACGCGGGATCTGTTTTTCATGCACCAACTGCAACCACAACAGGCAGATATAGACCACAATCCGCACCACCATCCACCGATCCGATCGGGATTGAAACTCCAGCAGCGTAAGCAAATAGAGCGGTGTCTTGGATCGGGTGGGTATCCGCCAGATCAGGTCGCCTTCCCGCTTCCGAATGCCCCGCACGTGAAATTTGGCGTTGACCCGCTTCATGCGCGCAAAATCGAGGTCCGCCACCCACGGTTCGTGGACAAAATGCCGCATCAGGTCCGCGACCAGCTTGGGGTGGGAATAGAGCCGATGGTAGAGATCGTCGTGATCGGTCATGCCAATACCTGTCGCCTCCTCTCTGTTGGAAAATCATGGCAAAAACCGCCCAGCTTGACAATCAAAATCTGCGCCACCAGTAAGAATTCCAACAACAAAGGCCTTTCATCCCGCGACGCTGTCACCCCACGCTCTCCGTTAGGGGGCTCTCCTCTGCGGTACCCTCCTCCTCCTCCCGCCCAGGCCGGGCAAACCGCCTGGACAGGCGATCCAGGGCCAGATAGATCACCGGGGTGGTAAAAAGGGTGATGAGTTGGCTGAACATCAGCCCGCCCACCATGGTCACCCCCAGCGGATGGCGCAACTCGGAACCGGTCCCACTCCCCAACATCAACGGCAGGGCACCCAACATGGCCGACAGGGTGGTCATCAAAATGGGCCGAAAGCGCAGCAAACAGGCCTGATAAATGGCCTCTTCCGGGGGCAGACCCTGGTTGCGCTGGGCATCCAACGCAAAGTCAATCATCAAAATGGCATTTTTCTTGACAATACCGATGAGCAGGACAATACCGATGATGGCGGTAATGCCCAGATCGTTGCCGGACAGCATCAACGCCAGCAAAGCACCCACCCCCGCCGAAGGGAGGGTGGAAAGAATCGTCACCGGGTGAATATAGCTCTCATACAGCACCCCCAGGACAATATACATGGTGATCACCGCTGCCAGGATCAACCACAATTCATTGGCCAGAGAGACCCGAAAGGCCTGGGCCGCCCCCTGAAAGGTACTCTGAATGCTCACCGGCAGGCCGATTTCCCGCTCGGCTGCCTCGATGGCCGTCACCGCCTCCCCCAGAGAGGCCCCCGAAGCCAGATTGAAGGAGAGGGTCATCGCCGGAAATTGCCCCTGCCGGTTCAAGACCAGCGAAGAGAGCCGCTCTTCCACCCGCGCCACACTGCTCAGGGAGACCTGCCCGCCATTGCTGGAGGTGACCCGCAGGGCACCAATGGACTGAATCCCCTGTTGCTGCTCCGGCTTGATCTCCAACACCACCCGATACTGGTTGGCCTGGGTAAAAATGGTCGAGACCAGCCGTTGCCCAAAGGCATCGTACAGGGCGTTGTCAATGGCCGCCGAGGTCACCCCCAGACTGCCCGCCGCATCCCGGTCGATGACCAGATAGGCCTGCAACCCCTCATCCTGCTGATCACTGGCCACATTAAGCAAGACGGGCACCTGCCGCAACCGCTCCACCAGACGCGCGCCCCACAGGGAAAGCTCGGCTTGATTGGGCGATTCCAGCGTAAATTGATACTGGGTGCGGCTGACCCGCTCCTCGATGGTCAAATCCTGCACCGGTTGCATATACAACGTAATGCCGGGCACCTCCGCCAACTTGTCTCCCAGACGGTGCAATACCTGCGGCATGGCATCGCCCCCCCGCTCCTCCTTGGGCTTGAGGGAGATCAAAATGCGCCCGCTGTTGAGGGTGACATTGGTCCCATCCACCCCGATAAACGAGGTCAGCCCCAGCACCGCTGGATCCGCCAAAATCACCCGCGCCAACGCCTGATGCCGCTCGGCCATGGCGGCAAAGGAGACCGCCGCCGGGGCCTGGGTGATCCCCTGAATCAGCCCGGTGTCCACCTGGGGGAAAAATCCCTTTGGAATCGCCATATAGAGCACAACCGTCAACACCAGGGTGGCCACGGCCACCAGCAGGGTCAACCCCTGATGGGCCAACACCCGTTGCAGCAGATGTCCATACCCCACAATGACCTTTTGAATAAAATCGCCCTCTCCGTGCCGGGCGGATGCCTTGCCCGCCGCGCCCAGCTTGTCCCTGGCCTTGAGCAGACGGGCACAGAGCATGGGGGTCAGAGTCAGGGAGACCACCGCCGAAATGAGAATGGAAACCGCCAGGGTGATGGCAAACTCCCGGAAGAGCCGGCCAACCACATCGCTCATGAACAACAGCGGAATCAGCACCGCCACCAGGGAAAAGGTGAGGGAGACGATGGTAAAGGCAATCTGGCGGGAACCATCCAGGGCCGCCTGCAAGGGCGACTTGCCCTCCTCCATGTGACGGGCAATATTTTCGATCACCACGATGGCATCATCGACCACAAACCCAGTCGAGATGGTCAAGGCCATCAAGGTCAGATTGTTGATCGAAAACCCGGCCAGATACATAATGCCGAAGGTGCCCACCAGGGAGAGGGGGACCGCAAAACTGGGAATGAGGGTGGCGGGCAGATTGCGCAGAAACAGATAAATCACCAGCACCACCAGGGCCACCGCCAGCATCAGCTCAAACTGGACATCCCGCACCGAGGCACGAATGGTCAGGGTGCGGTCGCTGGTCTCCAGCACCTCCAGACTGCCGGGCAGCGCGGCACGCAGGCGGGGCAGCAGTTGCTTGATCCCGTCCGCCACCTGGATGACATTGGCCCCTGGTTGCCGCTGAATATTGACAATGATGGCCGGATCTTTCCCGGCCCAGGCCGCCAGACGGCTGTTTTCCGCCGCCTCGGAGACCTCGGCCACATCCCGCAAAAAAATGGGCGCGCCGTTGCGATAGGCCACCACCACCCCGGCAAACTCCTCCGCCGATTTCAGTTGGTCGTTGGCATCGATGGTGGAGGCCTGTTTGGGACCGTCAAAGCTCCCCTTGGGCTGGTTGGCGTTGGCGTTGGTGATGGCGGTGCGCAAATCTTCCAACCCCATCCCGTAGGCGGTCAAGGCCTTGGGATTGGCCCGGATCCGCACCGAGGGCCGCTGCCCCCCACTGAGGCTGACCAGACCCACCCCAGGCAGTTGGGAAATTTTTTGGGCAATGCGGGTCTCCACCAGATCCTCCACCCGAGGCAAAGAAAGGGTGTGGGAGGTGACCGCCAGGGTCATGATCGGGGCGTCTGCCGGGTTGACCTTGTTGTAAATGGGGGGCGAAGGGAGATCTGTCGGCAGCAGATTATAGGCGGCATTGATGGAAGCCTGCACCTGCTGTTCCGCCACATCCAGGCCCAACGCGAGGGCAAATTGCAAGGTGATGAGGGAAGATCCCCCGGAACTGGTGGAGGAGAGGCGATTCAAGCCCGGCATCTGGCCAAACTGCCGCTCCAGGGGCGCGGTGATGGACGAGGCGATCACCTCCGGGCTGGCCCCCGGATAGAGGGTCACCACCTGAATGGTGGGATAATCCACCTCCGGCAGGGCCGATAGCGGCAACATCCGATAGGCCAGCAGTCCCGCCAGCAGAATGGCCACCATCAGCAGCGTGGTCGCCACGGGACGAAGGATAAAAATGCGCGAGGGATTCATGGCGCATTATTCTCCGACCGCCCGCTCTTTCTTGTCCCCTGACCCATTCCCCGTCGGTCGCCCAGGCTCTTTGCCGCCCGAGCCTGCCGCATCGGCCTTGTCTTTCTTGTCGGCCTTGTCCGCTTTGTCGGCCTTGTCTGGCTTGCCGCCCTTGCCCCCTTTTTCCCCGTTGGCATCCGGGCTGATTTCCTGGATTTTCACCCCATCCCGAAGCTTGTCAATCCCCTCCACCACCACCTTGTCCCCCGCTTGCAACCCCTCGTCAATCGAGGTGAATTCTCCCTGCACCGGACCGACTTTGACCGGCTGGGGCACCACGGTCTGGTCTTCCTGCACCTTGTAGACATGGGTTCCCTTGCGTCCCCGTTGCACGGCGGCACTGGGAATCAACAATGCCGCCGGACGATCTTCCAGAATGACGGTCACATTGACAAACTGATTGGGAAAAAGCCGCCGATCCTCATTGGCAAACTCGGCCTTCAACTTGACGGTGCCGGTGGTGGTGTCGATCTGATTGTCCAGGGTGAGCAGTTTGCCGTCCGCCAGGCGGTTTTTGCGCTCCCGGTCGTACAGTTCCACCGGCAGGGTATCCCCTTGCTTCCAATGGGCCAACAACTGGGGCAGGCTGTCTTCGGGGATGGTAAACACCACCTGGATGGGACGCACCTGGGCAATGGAGACCAGCCCGCCGGGGTCGGATTGCCGGATCATGTTGCCCAGGTCCACCTGGCGCAACCCCACCACGCCCGCCATGGGGGCCGTGATGTGGGTGTAGGAGAGTTGCAGGGTCGCATTGTCCACCTGGGCCTGGTCCACCGCCACTGTGCCCTGATACTGGCGCACCAGGGCCTGCTGGGTATCGGCCTGCTGGCGGGAGATGGAATCCTGCTTCAACAGGGTCTGGTAGCGGGTCGCATCCCTGCGGGCATTTTCCAGCAGGGCCTGATCATGGAGCAACTGCCCCTTGGCCTGATCCAACTGGATCTGGAAGGGGCGGGGATCGATTTCGGCCAACAGTTGCCCCGCCGCCACCGTCTCCCCCTCCCGAAAGGCCACCCGCATGAGTTGGCCATCGACGCGGGTCCGCACCAACACCCACTGCGTCGGAATCACCGTACCCAAGGCCTCCAGCCGCAGACTGATCAGCCCAGGCGTGACCGTACCGACAATCACCGGCACCGGACGATTGCCCCCTTTGTTGCGTCCATCGCCCTTGCCCCCGCTGCCGGGGATCTCCGCCTGCGCCTTCTTGTCTGGCACCAAAGGGCCAACACCCAACTGATAGGAAGCCACCCCGGCCAGAGCCAGCACCACCACCAGCCAGCCCACTCTGCGCCCCCAACCGGAGGGGGGCGGCCCGCCGCCCGGAGTGAAATGTGTACCTGAATTCGTGGACTTGCCACCCGCACCCTGGTCCAAAGTCATTTGCTCGCTCCCATACACACCCATCGGCCCAAGAAAGCCAATCAAAACCCAACATCCCAGACCACATCAAACCACACTATACATTGACGGGCAATGGATTCATACCACCCCTCACTCATGCAGCGGTGGTTGTACCATACCACTGCGTAAGGGTGTGTGGCAGTCGTGTAAAGAATTGTATTGGGTAAAGACCTGCGACGGCTACTCGATTCGGCGGTGCAACTTTTCGTTCACCGTTCATTTTGTTGCCTGCTTACCCTTTTGTTACCCCCGAAAACCGTGTATCCTTGGCGGCAGCAGGTTCGGACATGGCAACAAAATGGCTCGTTTTGTCCAATGGTTCGGTTGAGTCCGTCCTGTTTGTGCTGCTCACGTGATGCTTCTTCCATGCAGAAGGCCGACAGCAGGCAGGCCAATTTAGACATTGAAAATAAAGGAGAAATGTGATGTTTCGTGCACAAAAACTCGCTGTTTGTGTCGGGCTGTTCATTTTCCTGGTCAGGATTGGTTCGGCCTGGAGCGCGTGGGGCTGTGGTCTGGAAGGGCATGTGTTTACTGTAGGTGTTTCTAATGAACAATACGTCGTTTCCACATCTCACAGCAACGCCAAAACCTCTCCGGGGTCGGATAACCGTTATAAGCTTGGCTTGGATTCATCGGCTTGCGGTCAAGAAGTGAGCATCTACCTTGCCTCAGGAAGCCGCAATGCGGTGAACGTGGGGAAAATACGGATTCCAACCAGTGGGTATACGACGTTTGACATCACAGCCAACGTAACCGACCTGCACGGAACATTTCTCGACCGATGAAGCGATAAAACCACTCCATCTGTTGCGTATTTTTGGAGACCGTCCCGCATCCCCTGTCATGGCGACACACAACGAAAAAGGTCCACACCAGGCGGGCCTTTTTCGTTGACTGGCACCCACAGCCCGCATCGGACAGCGGGAATCATTTTGTCCACTGTGCACAATGTCAACGACTCGACATCCATTTAAAATCCGGTGCGGGCAGGTCAGTAACCATGACCATGGACGTTCCGCCCTGTTTTCGGCTCTGCTCAGGGCACGGGAATCAACTGCTCGAACGCCTGTTGGGTTGTCGCCCACTGTGCCAGTATCTCGCGCACACGCCGACTGCCCGTGCGACGCAGATGACGGCTCAACCTGGCCCGCAGCCTGCGCCTCTGGTCCGGGGTGGACGGAGAGATCGCCATGCCGGGGGAAAGACGCGCAGCCAAGGGTTCCCGCTCAC
>JADFYM010000133.1 GCA_015233035.1 Magnetococcales bacterium | reverse complement strand
GGGAAAAAATCACGTCGTTCATCGCGTATTTTAACAAGGCGATGTCGAAACCGTTCCGTTGGACCTACCAGGGCAAACCCCTTGCGGTCTGAAGGAGGGTTCCGAATTTCCGCTGTGCACCACTACGCTCAGGGTTCGCCAACGGGGCTTGACCGATTTGTCGGCATTGATCAACCAACCTACCGACAAATCGACGGGCGTTGGCCAAGCTATCCTTGGCGATATAGTCGCCGATGTCGAGTAGGTCTTGGCGAGACTCTGGCGAAAAAGTAACCGCAGTCATCATGCAGGATGGCCAGCATAGCGGGCATTCAGTTCAGCGAACACCTGATCGGCTGGAATGGCCGGACCGCTGTCGATACCGTACTGTACTGCTTGCCGCAAGTCAGCGGACAACTCGGACACACCTGGCGCGTGGTTACCGTCCACGCACACAATCCTCGCCACGATGTCAATGTTTTTGTGGGTGTTGTGTTCAAAGGTTACGGCCTGCGTCATGACAATCCCTCCGGTTGCAACATTATTTAGTCACAGCATACCCTTTTCACGCGGCATATGGAATCTGCTTTTTCGCTTGCGCGATGATGGCGCGGTGTTGCAACGCCGCATGGTATCCTTCCCACTGTCTGCCCAAGGGTGTCACTTGCGTTTGCCTATCCACCGGGATAAGATCAAGTGTCGAGGATTTATCAGAATTGATGGATGGGGATCACCCTGGGGAAATGACACGATGCTCCTGTTAAAATTGATTGATAAAATTGCCTTTTTTTCCCGCTTCAGCGCAGAACACAAGCGGGTGCTGGCCGAAGCGGGCAGTTTTTTCACCCATTTCAAGAAAGATGATTTTTTGATCCGGGAGGGTACGACAGACAACACCCTGTTCATTGTCATCAAGGGATCGGTCATCGTCACCAAGGCGGATTGCCCTGGGCAAGTGCTGGCCACCCTGCCCGCCGGATCCGTCATCGGTGAGATCTCCTTCCTGACCAATCGGATCAGAACCTCCAACGTCATTGCCAATGCAGATACCATCTGCTTTGCCATCGACCGGACTGCTCTGGAGGAGATGGAATTTGCCATCCAGCTCCAGTTCAAAGACGAATTGATCGGCATCCTGATCGGACACCTGGACCGGGCCAATGCAGCCCTGGCCAACCAAAAAAACGATTGATGTCAAAGGTGGAAACATGACCCCAGAAACCCAACGCGCCCCCTTCGGTTCCCGTTTTTTGCTGGACCTGCTCACCACTCCGCAAGGCTACCTGGCGGTGGAAGGTCCGCTGGTCTCCGCCTGCACCCACGCGCAGACCCGCGCGGGCACACGCAGCCCGTCATCCAACCGCTTGGAATATATCATGGTGGCCAACCGGGGCATTATTGCCTCCATGGTCATTCAGGAGGCACACAAGGCGGGCAAAAAGCTCTTCGTGCTGTGGGAACCGGAAGATCTGCCTTATTTTGAACATTTGCTGAATGTGGCGGCGGGAGATATTGTCTTTCCGATCCAGGCCTACAAGGACACCCGCCACAAGGGCCCGGAACGCACCGATATTCAACTCCTTCAGCGGTTGAGCCGCATCCTGGAGGCGTTGCAGATTGCACCCGAAACCGTGGCCATCCACCCCGGTTATGGTTTCAACTCGGAGGATCCCGAATGGAATGAAGCGGCCGGTCGCTATTTCAAGGTGCTGGCCCCTTCCCATCACTGGATCGAACTGCTGGGCAACAAGAAAGAGGCCAACCGCTTTTGCCAGGAGACCGCCATTCCCCTGCCCATCAGTGCGGGTGATTTCAAAGACAAGGAAGATGCCCGCGCCTTTTTCCGGCAACATCATACCAGCGTCCAACGCTTCCTGTTCAAGGACTGCTTCGGCGGCGGTGGCAAAGGACAACTGGAGGTGGATTCCTCCCTGCCAGAAGAAGAATTTATCACGGTGTTTGAACAATTTGCCGCCCGCCACCCCGCCTTTATCATCAGCGAGTTTGTCGTCTCCAACCGACACATCGAGATGCAGGTCATGATTGACAAGGAGGGGACCATCCGCTTCGGCCCCATGCGCGACTGCACCCTCCAGCGCGGCAAACAAAAAATTATCGAAGAGATTGCCATCGGCATCAGCCCGGAACAGGTACGCTTTCTGCGCGAAAATATCACCGCATTTTTCAAAAAAGGAGAGGCCAAACTGGGCCATCCCTACGAGGGGCTGGCCACCTTTGAGATGATGTATCTGCCCAAGGAAAAACGATTTTATTTCCTGGAGGTCAACACCCGCATTCAGGTGGAGCATCCGGTCTCCGGCCATCAGGGGGGGATCCAATTCGTCCAGACCCAGTTTGATATTGCCGAAGGCAAACGACTGAAATCACAGGAACAGTTGGATGCCGAAGAACGGGGTGGGCACACCATGGAGGCCAGAATCTGCTTTGAGCGGTTTCTCTCCAGTGCCGAACGGGACGCCTTCAAAAAGACCATGGGGGTTGATATTGTCACCGTACCGGAAGCCGGACTGCCCATCCAGACGCTGAAGCTGCCCGCTGGCCGGGATGTTACCGTTTATATGGACAATCGATTGGATGCGGGAGATGGCCAGCACACCGTGCGCATGCCCAACAAGCAATATGACTCCATGGTGATTCAGGTGGTCGCCCGTGGGCGCAATCGCGACGCGGCCCGCCGCCGACTCATCACGGCCGTGGAGGCACTGCAAGTGACCGGGTTGCAGACCAACCGGGAATTTGTTCTGGAACTGCTCCGCCATCCGCTGTTTATCCGGGGGGAGGCCACCTCCGACATGCCCGTCGTCCGGGATGCCATGGCCTGCATCCAACGACTCTCCGAAATCAACAATTATCGGCAGGAACAGGTCAAACGCTATCAAAAAAGGCAGCAGCAGACCCAGGAGCGGCTCCTGGCCATTCGCCAGCAGGAGCTTGCCCTGCCCGAGGCCTTTGCCCAACTGGATCTGCCACATCTTCTCTCCACCCATTTGGGCCTCCTGAAGCCCACTGTTCGGCAGATCAAACAACTGCTCGGCCATCTTGGTCTGTCGCCACAGGCTCTGTACCAGGAGCGACACCGTACCACGGTTCACTGGCCTCTGGGCATTCTGGCCTATGACCTGTTCGATACCTTCAGTGCCTTTGGTGTGCATCTGGAGCCACGCCATCCGGCTCATGCAGACACCCAATTGTCCGTTCCCTGGCGCATTCAGCCCCTGTTTTGCGCCTATCTCCAGCAGTATGCGGGCGTGGTCAGCACGGAACAGGTTTCCTGACAACCTGGATAGCATTTACCATCTGAGGTAATTGCAAAATGCCCGATTCCGTCATTCCCGCGAAAGCGGGAATCCAGCCAACCATCGGGAACTCCTGGATTCCCGCCTGCGCGGGAATGACGTTTTTTCATATTCTCGTGCATTTTGCAATTTCCTCATCTTTGAATCATTTGCAAAAAATGCGGGTCCAGGGGGATCATCCCCCTGGTGGGGTCCAGGGGCAAAGCCCCTGGTGGGGTTCAGGGGCAAAGCCCCTGGTGACTGCGTGGGCGCAACGTTTTTTCTTCTTTTTCCGTGCATTTTGCCCGCACTTTATCCTGTGTTTGGCACAAAAACTGCTTGAAATTTACCTGCCAAGGACAAAAACCGATCCTGGAGCAGGGAAAGTAAAAATCCAATCAAAAACAAGTGTCCCGGTGCATTCACCGCATTGACACGACGACCGGAATCCGTTATTTATGAACACCGGTGTCGTTTTTTTTGTGGACTCTTATCCGGTTAACAGGGGAGCTGCCCGCCGTTCCCAGAAAGCGGGTTGAATGGTATGGATCAGTCAATGACAAAGGCAGATATTGTGGAAGCCGTCTACCGCGAGATCGGCGTGGCCAAGAAAGAGGCCGCCACCATCGTGGATACGGTGTTTGAAACCATCCGCTTGCGGCTGGAAAACGGAGAGTCCGTCAAGATTTCCCGCTTTGGCAATTTTAACATTCGCAACAAGGTGCCCCGCCGGGGTCGCAATCCCAAAACCGGCGAGGAGATTGAAATCACCGCCCGCAAGGTATTGACCTTCAAGCCCAGCCAGATTTTGCGCGAACGGGTCCGGGAAGGGGAAAGCACTGCGTCATAACCTCAGGGTCTGCAAGTCAGCCCCCTGGTTTTGACACAAAGTTGGCGGTCCCGCCTGACGGGATGGCACGGGTTTGGCTTGTCTACTATTGGATGGTTTGTCGTTCTCCATGCCCTCTACTCAACACGAATTGATCTATCGCCGCGCCAGACAAACCATGGTGCGGGAGCAATTGGTCAGCATTCATGATCCGCGTGTTTTGCGCGTCATGAATGCTGTGCCGCGCCATTTGTTCGTGGACGAGGCTCTGGCCGGACGGGCGTATGGCAATGCCACGTTGCCGATTGGCAATGGGCAAACGCTTTCCCAGCCCTATACCGTCGCCCGCATGACCGAAGCCTTGGCACTGACGGGCGAGGAGGAGGTGCTGGAAATCGGGACAGGTTCAGGTTACCAGACGGCGGTTCTGGCTCGGCTGAGTCGCATGGTGTACACCATCGAGCGGGTCGCCACCCTGGCCGATACAGCCCGCCAGCGGTTGCGGCGACTGGGCTTTCTGAATGTCAGTTTTCGCGTCGGGGACGGCAGTCTGGGCTGGCCCGAACCGCGCCGCTTCGACCGCATCCTGGTGGCAGCTGGCACACCTGTCATTCCAGAAAATTTGACCAACCAACTGGCCGTCGGGGGATCGTTGCTGATCCCGGAAGGCAATGAACAGACCCAACACCTGATCCGCCTGATCCGCAAGGAAGAAGGGACGATCCAACGGGAAGTCCTGGAAGCCTGCCGCTTTGTCCCCCTGGTGGGAGAACAGGGCTGGCGTGAGGCAACCAGACCAGCCCAGCCCGGTGGGCCAGTACTGGTGCGGAAAACGGAGGATCATTTTGAACTGTCCCCGCGCGGCGGGCGAATGGCAGAGGGGCAGGCATGGCGGCCGCAGTGGTTGCAGTGAAGGGCTGAAAGCATTTTATATATTGCGGGTCCAGGGGAATCATCCCTCACAGGTGCAGGTTTTTCCCCATCCCCTTGATTCCCGGTCTTTTTCCCCTCTCCCTCCAGGCTACCCGATGCACACATCTCGTGCAAGAATCCAGAAACCGCCACGCTCCCCGGTGGGGAGTTGGGGGAAAAGCCCCCAACGTGCTGATATCGTGTTCCTCACGGGGCTTCGCCCCGGACCCCACCAGGGGGATAATCCCCCTGGACCCCTATAACGGCACAATATGCTTCGGCTTTTTTGTCAGCATACAGATGTGCGCATGGGGTAGCCCAGAGGAAGAAAAAATCTACACCCCCCAATCCCCGCTACTCGGCACCCCTCGCCCCATCATACATCGCCCACCGCTCATCATTGGTCTCAATCACAATCGGCACCTCTTCGGCCACCAACGTATCCACCACCCACTGCCGAATGCTGTGTACCAACCCCTCGGCAGAGACCACCAGAACCTTGGATTCATGCAAAGGATTCACCAGCAAACCCGCCACGGTGGAAAACAAAATACGAAACAGAGAAATCCCTTCCTTGGCCGTCACCGCACAATGCAGCATCCCCTTGCCCGCCTGAAAGCTGGCCTCGGGACTGATAAAATCGGTCGCCCGCACCAGATGGAGTTCATACGATACCCGCACCGACTCCACAGACGCGCGGTTTTCCTCCAGCCAGGTCAAAAATTGTTCCGCCGGTATGCCACTTTCACTCAAAAACTGGTCGCGACTGTATGCCAACTCCCGGAAACGCCGAATGACAAAGGCTCGATCCAAAAAGGGAATCAGATTGCCCGCCTTGGGGCCCCGTTCCTTGCCCAACAACACCCGGTAAATGGCCTGAAAGGCCTCGGCCTGGGCAAGCGGTGTGCGTCTGGCCGCCGCAAAAATCAATGACTGAATCGCACTGCCCGCATCCTGCGCCTCCGGCGCGTCGGTCAGCAGCTCGGCCAGTTGGTGCAAAAAGGCCCGCTGAGTGGCCGTCAAATCGTGCGCAACCGGCGGCAACACCTCCTGCACCGTAAAGGTATCCTCCGGCGCAGCATAATGCGCCAACCAGTATTGCGCCGCCTGCACCCGCCGTTCCCCATGCAGCCGGTCGCTGGCGGACCAGGAAGGATCGGCCTGCCGTTCGATCTCCGGCCACAGATCCACATGCGGCAGTTGCACCAGGGTGCTGATCAGTTGAAAACTGACCGGTTGATAGCCGTTCGACGTGGGTGAACACTGGGCCAGCGCGAGCAACCGCGCCGCGTTCTCGTCCCCACCCCCCGCCCGACCTTGCAGCAAATGCCGATCATAGTCGTTGAACAGTTTGGTCATGTACGGCAGACCGGTATTAAAATTGACCGCCTTTTTGGGATCCGACCCCACCATCAAAAAGCGCAAAATTTCCGGCGGGAGAAAATCGGCCATGTCGCGGGCCGTATTGCCGATCCCCTTGGAAGAACTCATCTTGGCCCCGCTGACCAGAAAAAATTCATACGGCACATTCAGCGGTGGCGGCTGGTGGAAAATTTTCTGCATGACAGCCGTGGCAATATCGCGGGATCCCCCCTTCGTGCAATGATCCTTGCCCGCCCCTTCAATCGTGATGCCCAGGGTATGCCATTTGGCTGCCCATTCCAGTTTCCAGGGCAGTTTGCCCCCGCCGTCAAACGGAGAGGTTTTGCCACGAAAATCACACCCTTGCGCCCACTTGACCAGATTGGGCTGGCAGTGATAGGTCACCTCCTGCCCATCATAGGCCGAGACAACCGTGGTGCCAATCTTGCCGCATTGTTGGCAAACCACCTGAAAGGGATGCCAGTCGTCTGGACGCTGGGAACCGCTGACCTCTTTGTATATCTCCCGCACCAGCGCAGACTGGCGCAGGATGGTGTCGATGGCCGCATTGAATTTACCCGACCGGTAGACATCCCGCATCCGATAGACCTGGGCATCCACTTGCAGCTCTTTGAAAATAGCCAAAAATTCCTGAATATAATGATCGGCCATATCCGTCGCGGTGGAACCAGCCGGGGCTGGTACCTGGCAGAGCGGTCGCCCCATATATTGGCGCATCTCGGCAGAGGCCTCGGCGGGCATACCATCCATGGGATCATAGTCGTCCACGCCATACAAAAAGGTGGCGGGCAGACCTTTCTGGCGCACCTCCCGCAGGATGGCATCATGAATGAGCACCCCCCGCAAAGAGCCGACATGCACCCGCCCGGAGGGGGTCTTGGAATCGTTGATGACCTGCGGGCCAGCCAGATTTTCGATAATTTTATCAATCCACATGGGATATTTCCTGGTGAGAAACGAACGGGAACGGGTTGATCGTGCCTGCATCGTAGAGCCATTTGTCGGGAGATTCAACCAGGAAACGCAGGGCAGGCACATTTCAAATGTGCGCCATCCGTGCCGGGCGTGTTGGGGCACGTCTGGACACAACAAAGTGAACGGAACGCTTTTTGCGTCCTGTCACGCTGTACCGGTGACACCGATCAGAAAAAAAGGGATTGCGGAGAAAAAACCATGCGCCAATTTGCCTGCATACTGACCATCATGCCATTGCTTGTGGTCCTGTCTGGACCGGGATATGCCCAGAACACGCTGGACACCGTGCGCGCGGCAGCCCTGTCATCCAACCCGACGATGAAACGGGTAACAGGTATTGTCAATCAACAGCTTGGAGGTGGGCAACGGTCCCGGCAATCCCTTGGGACTGGCCTGGCCTGGCAACTGAGCCGGGGGATACAAAATAAAATACCCCAACGGAATCAGGCCGTGAAAATGATCCACTGATACCAAATTGCAATCGAACGGCGAACAAGGCGACAGGCACGGGCACCCGTTATCGTCATTCCCGCGAAAGCGGGAATCCAGGAGTTCTGCAGGGCTGGCTGGATTCCCGCCTGCGCGGGAATGACGGAATAAGGAAGTGTCACTCACGACCGCGCGCAGTAACGATGCAGCCAACACCGTTCCCCGTCTGAGTGCAATTTGGTATGAGAAGAGGAAAAAACACCGGACGCACCGTGCCAGCATGGACACTTTGTTGCCGGGCAAAAGCTGCCCGGTGCAGCAAAAAATTCATCTTGTCTGATGTCTGAACCGGGTCCACCTCGGGGTGCGTGGTGTCTCGTGCGGGGCTTCGCCCCGGACCCCACCAGGGGCTTTGCCCCTGGACCCCACCAGGGGGATGATCCCCCTGGACCCGCAGAACTTATGAATGGACCGGCTGCCAGTTCTGCGCCATGGCTTGCGCCTGGACAATGTCGGCGGGGACCATGCGTTCGCCGATAATGTCACGCGCTTTGATGGATTTTTCATCCCCTTGCAACGCCGCGAGCGTCAGCCACATGTACCCCCGGACATAATCCTTGGCAACCCCTTTACCCTGAACATACATCGCACCGATCTGTGCCTGCCCCTCGGCATTCCCCTGTTCCGCCGCCTTGCGACACCACACAACCGCCTCCTTGTCGTCCTGGGCAACCCCTTTGCCAAATTTATACAGTACGCCAAGCCCTGCCTGACCCTTGGCATGTCCCTGTTCGGCGGCCTTGCGATACCAATGCGCCGCCTCGCCGTAATCCACGGGAACACCCTTGCCGGATTCATACATGCCGCCAAGCAATACCTGGCCCTCCGCATTGCCTTGCTCGGCCGCCTTGCGATACCAACATACGGCCTCGCTGTCGTCCTGCGGCACCCCTTTGCCATAATGATACATCACGCCAAGATTGGACTGGGCCTTGGCATGGCCCTGCTCGGCGGCCTTGCGATTCCAATGCACCGCCGCATCCAGGTCCAGGGAGACACCCTTGCCGAAAGTATGCAGCACACCCAGTTTGAACTGGGCACTGGCATGTCCCTGCTCAGCCGATTGCCGATACCACCGCACGGCCTCCGTGATATCCTGGGGCACCCCCTTGCCCAGTTCATACATCACACCCAGGGTGAGTTGGGCGATGGCATCCCCCGGTTCCGCCGCCTTGCGATACCAGGACACCGCCGTCGAACAGTCCTGTGCCACCCCTTTGCCTCTCTCGTACATCACCCCCAGCAATACTTGACCCCAGGCATCCCCTTTTTCAGCCGCCTTGCGGTACCAACGCACCGCCTCGAGGTGGTCTTGTGGCACCCCCTTGCCGAATTCGTACATCATGCCAAGGCGGGCCTGACCTTTGGTGTTTCCCTGTTCCGCCGCCCTGCGGTACCACTTCACAGCGGCTTTGTCATCCTGGGCAACCCCTTTGCCCTTCTCATACATCACCCCAAGACACACTTGGCCATCTGTATTTCCCCGTTCAACCGCCTTGCAATACCACTGTATCGCTTCGGCAAAGTCCAGAGGCACCCCTTTGCCTTTTTCATACAACGCACCCAACTGCACCTGGCCTCTGGCATTGCCCTGTTCTGCGGCCTTGCGATACCATCGTGCGGCCTCCACATAGTCCTGAGGCACACCCATACCGTTGCCATAGATTTCACCCAGAGCAACCTGATCTCTGGCATACCCCTGTTCAGCCGCCCGGCGCGTGGTATCCAGCGGATGTTGCTCTGCGGAACGCCCCACCATGGCCAGTAAAAACCGGCTTGTCGTGGACAAAAAATATCTGAACATGATTTGTATATCCTATATTTACACTGGAAGTGTGTCATACCCGGAAACAAGGGAACGCACAAGATTGTGCAACGCATCATGCATCACTTTTCTGGACAGGCGCGGTATCGGTTTAATCTGGACGCCCTCCTGCGGCCAATGTTCCCATGTATTTTAACGGATAGCAACCAGGACAATCATGTCACGTAACGAATGGCATTGGAATGCCAAATGCTGCTGATTATTTTTCCTCACGAGTGCTGTGCAGGCTGATCATGAGTACACCGGCCAGCACCAGCGATGATCCGGCAACCTGTAGCATCGAGATGTTCTCACCCAGAAACACGTGTGCCATGTAGAGGGTACTGACCGGGCCGATACTGCCGATCAGCGAAGTCGTGCCTGAACCAATGCGACGGATGGCAAAGGAGAGCACGAACACGGGCAACACCGTCGAAAATATTGCCATCGCGATGGAAAGCTCGTACACCCGCCAGGGCAGGTCCAGCACTTGCAGCGGACGCATCAGCACAAACTGCAACAGACTGGCCACACTCGCCACGACCATTGCATAAGCGGTAAAACGCATTGCTCCAATACGGGCGATGGCATGTCCCGCGCCAACCAGATAAATGGAGTAGGACAAGGTACTGGCAAACACCAGCAGTGCGCCCAGCAGGACGTTGCCTTCCTTGAGACCGATATCATGCAGAAACACCAGTGCGATCCCAAAATAGCACAAGACCATTGCGGCAATCACTTTGCTGCCGATACCACGTTTGTAGAGCAACGCGGTCAGGATCACGGTCAGGGTCGGATAGAGAAACAGGATCAGACGTTCCAACCCGGCTGAGATGTATTGCAGTCCCAGAAAGTCGAGAAAGCTGGAGCAATAATAGCCGATCACGCCCAGCCCCAAGATGAGCAGACGGTCATGGGTCGCCAATTCGGCGGCATGTTGCCGTTTCGCCCAGAAGGCTACCCCGATAAAGAACGGTACCGAGAACACCATGCGCAAGGCCAGCAGCGTCATCGCATCCACGTTATCGAGATACGCCAGTTTGACCAGAATCGCCTTGGCCGAAAAACCGACCGCCGCGAGCACCGCGAAAAAAATGCCCACCACAACATCCCGCTGAGCGCAGGGACTACGCGCAGAACTTTCCAAATACTGTCTCAATCTTGATAGCCATCCTGCACACGACGGGTAATATCGCCTAGCCGTAACGGTTGGCTATGCGCCTCCGCAATTCCCGTCACGAAAGGTCTGCGAGTACACTCTCCAGGGTTGGGGCATCCAGGATGCGGAGACTCCACTCCTCCAAAACAGGCGGTTCGGCCTGGGCAATCTTTTCGCTGGCCCAGGGAGGCAAGGGGCCAAAACGGCGTTGCAACAAGCGCGTCAGTATGGCTGCCCCCTCCTCCTGGCGGCCCTCCTGGCGACCTTCCTGGCGACCTGCCCGCATCCACTCAGGCTTCCCCTGGGCAATAATATCCTGCGCAAACTGAGACATCATGGTATTTTCCTCCTCTGGATGCACGGCGCGGATGATCTCCCGCACGATTGGCTCGTCATAACGGCCATATGTTTCAACAATGTACCGCATAATGACCTGAAAGTCTTCGCCCGCTGCGGCCAGCATCTGGATCAACTGTTTTTT
>JADFYM010000132.1 GCA_015233035.1 Magnetococcales bacterium | reverse complement strand
AGGGAAAAAATCACGTCGTTCATCGCGTATTTTAACAAGGCGATGTCGAAACCGTTCCGTTGGACCTACCAGGGCAAACCCCTTGCGGTCTGAAGGAGGGTTCCGAATTTCCGCTGTGCACCACTAGCTGCACGGTGTTCGGCATGCCCAAAGAGGCCATCGCCCGTGGTGCCGCTGAACTTGGTTGTCCCGCTACCCAAGATTGCCGAAGAAATCGTCTCGTCGCGCGTGCGACGACGGTAACCGCCCCAATTTTCATCCCGGGGATATGGCAAATCAGCTTTGTCGGACCAGTCATTATACCACCGCCTGCGGCCTTGGTACACGACAATTGGTCATTTTCCCCTCTGTGCGATGACATAATTTGTGGCATTAAGTTGTAATTTTTGTACCCGACCATTGTGCATGCCAACGGAGCTTGTTCGGTAAGAGATCCTTTCGCTTGTCACCTGGGACGCCATGGTTTACGATATATCAAACATTACAATTCGAGGATCGTGTCATGGTCACCAGCGTTCATCTCACCCCGGAACTTGAGCACTTCGCCCGTTCCTGCGTAGAAAACGGGTTCTTCGACAACATCAACGAGGTTGTCCTCAGTGCCTTGCAGATGTTTCAAGAGAAAGAGGAGCATCGTCTGCGCTTCAACGCCATGTTGGATACCGTCCGCCAGGAAGCGGAACGGGAAGGCGTCTATGAGGCCGCCGATGTGCTTGCGGAAATGGACCGGATGATTGAGCAACAGTCTCAATGAAACCCGCTCAATTATCTCCACAAGCCCGCCGGGACGCGTTGGATGCCTCACGGTGGATTATGACCGACAATCCGGGTGCTGCCCGAACGTTTCGTGTCGCCGTCGACAATGCAACCATCCTCCTCGGAGAACATCCTCGCGCTGGACGGAAGCGTTCCGAATTGGCCAATGTCCCGGTGCGGTTTCTGTCCTTGACAGGTTTTCCATATGTGTTGGTTTACGACGCATCAACCATTCCCCCATTGATTTTGCGGGTACTCCACAGTGCGCGTGACCTGCCAGAACTGCTTGGAAACCTCAATCAAACAGACAGTCAATAGATCTGTCGCTATGTTGCCCCGCCAACGCCAGTGCTTTCTGGAATTCCCTCGCGCAACCTCTTGCGAAGAGATCTAATACCAAATTGCAATCGAACGGGGAACAAGGCGACAGGCACGGACACCCGTTATCGTCATTCCCGCGCAAGCGGGAATCCAGGAGTTCTGCGGGGCTGGCTGGATTCCCGCCTGCGCGGGAATGACGGAATCACGCACGACCGCGTGCAGTAACGATGCAGCCAACGCCGTTACCCGTCTGATTGCAATTTGGTATAAGATCAATAACAACCTTATAAAAGATGCGGCAAGCGGGTGCCCTCACCATCGCCGAACACGAGTCCACCTGCACGGTGTTCGGCATGCCCAAAGAGGCCATCGCCCGTGGTGCCGCTGAACTTGGTTGTCCCGCTACCCAAGATTGCCGAAGAAATCGTCTCGCCGCGCGTGCGACGACGGTAACAGACTACAAGACCGGACAATTCATTTGCTGCCGACAGACCGCAACGCTCTCCTTGACGACCGGGTGTGCGGGGACTAGCATGATCGTCTGGACATCTGCCCGCACCACCGGACTGAGCGATTTACTACAGACAACGGAGGGATGAGTGAATACGGCAACGGCACGAATTCTGACCGTTGATGATTCCCGCACGGTCCGGCACCATGTGCGGCAGACGCTGGAACAGGACGACGAAGTACACTTTACCATCCACGAAGCGGAAAATGGGGCGGCAGCCGTCCGTTTTTTGTGCGCCAACGAACCCGACCAATGGCCGGATGTGATCATCCTGGATCGCAACATGCCCGTCCTTTCCGGGGATGAGTGCATCCGGGTTCTCAAATCCGACGAACAGTGGCGCGTGATTCCGGTCCTGTTCCTGACCGCCCAGGATGACATCCAGGAGGTGGTGCGGGGGCTGTCCGATCTGCAAGCCGACGCCTATCTGCCCAAACCTTTCCATACCGATGAACTGCTGGCCCGGGTCAAAGTGCTGGTGCGCATCAAACGGGCCGAAGACAATGCCCGCCGCCTCAACAAAAATCTGGCCGCTGCCCTGGAAGAACAAAAACGGGCCTACGCCGAGTTGAAAACCACCCGGATCCAACTGGCCGAGACCCAGGCCATGGCTGTAATGACTAAAGTATTTGAAAAATTTGTGCCCAAGCAATTTTTGCAACGCATTGCCTCGGAGGGGATGGAGACCATTCGGGCGGGGCGGGTGGCGTCGGAGACCATCACCATTCTGTTCAGTGACATTCGCTCGTTTACCCAGATATCCGAAACCATGACCCCGGATGATCTGTTTGCCTTTTTGAACGATTATTTGAGCCGGATGGAACGACCGATTGAGCAGAACAATGGCTTTATCGATAAATTTATTGGCGATGCCGTCATGGCCCTGTTTGACGGCAATTTTCGGGTGCAGGCCCAGGGGGCGGTGCGGGCGGCAATCGGGATGCAGCGGGAACTGCAAACGCTCAATGCCGAGCGGGTGGCGCAGGGGTTGATGGGCATTGGTACCGGCATTGGGATTCATATCGGGTCGGTCATGTTGGGCACCTTGGGCAATGACAACCGCATGGATTCGACGGTCATCGGCGATGCGGTCAATCTGGCGTCGCGTCTGGAGGGGCTGACCAAATTTTATGGTTGCCCGATCATTGCCTCCGAGGATGTGGTCCGCTTTTTGGACCCGCAGGAGTTTGCCCTGTGCGAGCTGGACCTGGTGGCGGTGAAAGGGCGCGGACAGGCGGTCAGCGTCTATGAAATTTTTGAAAATGGCCCGGAACCGCACTGGGAGCGCAAGCGGCAGGTGGCCAGATGTTTCAAGAAGGGGCTGGAACGCTACCGTGCCCGCGCCTGGGCAGAGAGCTTTGCCGCCTTTCGGCAGTGTCTGGAACTGGATGCCGACAATTTGGCGGGCCGGATCTATCTGGAGCGGTGTGCGCAGTTCCAAAACCAGCCGCCGGGGGATGATTGGACTGGTGTCTTTGCAATGGATCATAAATAGGCCATGGCGACCATCAACGTGGGCGAGGTGCAGCAGCTTTTTCTCCAGGAGATGGAGGAGATGCTGCAACAGATGGAAGAGGATATGCTCTTCCTGGAGGCCAACCCGGCCGAGACCGACCGGGTGCATGGCCTGTTTCGCTCGTTTCACACCCTGAAAGGGGGGGCCGGTCTCTCCGGTTTTTCCGAACTGGCCCATTATACCCACAAGGCGGAAAATTTGCTGGATGGCGTCCGTGCCGGCAAGCTGGCCGTCTCCACCGGGTTGATGTCCGCCCTGCTGGAAGCCCTGGATTGTCTGAAAGCCTTCCTGAACGAGGCCTGTGGCCGGGGTGCGGTGGATGCGCTGCGTGTGCAGAGCAGTCTGGAAAAATTTGCCCGCCTGGCCGGGCAAGGGGGAGTGCTCCTGCCAGCGGTGGCACCGGCCGCCGTCGTGCCGTCTGCGGCCCCGACGGCGGCCGGTGCGGCGGGTGCCGCGCCGCACCGGTCGCCGCCAATGCAAACTTTTTTTATCCGCCTGCGCTTTGCTGCCGACCTGTTCACCGCCCGGACCGATCCGTTGGTATTGCTCAAGGATTTGGAGGCGTTGGGCACCCTGCTGGTTTTTCCGCACCCGCAGGCCGTGCCTACGCTGGAGCAACTGGATCCGCACCAGTTGCATCTGTGGTGGACCCTTCTGCTCAAGACAACGGCTCCGCAAAAAAAGCTGCAAAATATTTTAATGTTTTTCCTGGAAGGCCATGATGTCCGCATCGAGTTGATTGATGGCGCGCCCAAAGAGATCCGCAATCAACTGGCCATTGATTCTCATGTCACCGATCCCTCACGCCGCCTGACGATTGGCCAACCGGAAGAGGTCGAATCCGAGGGGGTGGCACCGGCCTCCCAGGACGCTCCCCCGCTGCCCCCGGCGACGCCACTGCCGCCGCCCGCGCCCGTCAGTCGTCCCCCCGCGCCGACCTCCGCCGAGTCCGTGGCCAAAAAACCGGTGGAGGTCTCCCTGCGGGTCAATATTCAAAAACTGGATGGCCTGATCAATCTGATCGGAGAGATGATCCTGATCCATACCCGCCTCCGGCAAAGTTATGAAACCCTCTCGGTGCAGGATGAAGAGACCGGGGGGCGGATGGGCCTGCGGGAAAATCTGGGACAAATTTTGGACGACCACGACCGCATCATGCAGGAACTCCATGCCCAGGCGATGAAGGTGCGCATGGTGCCCATCGGCGGTGTTTTGTTTCCTCTGAAGCGTCTGGTGCGGGATTTTGCCGAGCAAAGCGGCAAGCAGATGCAGTTGCACATTGTGGGGGAAGAGACGGAAGTTGACAAAACCATTGTCGAAAAATTAAATGGTCCCCTGACCCATCTGGTGCGCAATTCGATGGATCATGGGATTGAAATGCCGGAGGTGCGTCGTCAGCAGGGCAAAAATCCAGAGGGCAGGCTGGCGTTGCAGGTGGCCAACCGCAAAAATTCCATCCTGATCGAACTGACGGATGATGGGGCGGGGGTGAACTATGAACGGGTGCTGGCCATCGCCCGGGAGCGAGGGCTGGTCGCCGAGGGGTATCAGCCAACCAAGGCGGAAATTTTGCAATTTTTGTTTCATTCCGGCTTTTCCACCGCCCAGGAGATTACGGAAATTTCAGGTCGGGGGGTGGGCATGGATGTGGTGCGCCGGGAGATCGAGGCCTTGCGCGGTTCCATCCACATCGAAAGCACACCGGGCAAGGGCACCCTGTTTCACATTGAACTGCCTTTGACCCTGGCCGTCATCGACGGCTTGCTGGTCGGCGTGGGGGGGCGCATCTTTGTGGTGCCCCTGCTCTCCATCGTGGAGACGCTCCATCCGCGCTTTTGCCATTTTGATACCGTGAAACAACAGGGTGAGCTGGTCAAAATCCGCAACCAGTATCTGCCCTTGTTGCGGTTGCACCAAATTTTTGCCATTGACCGGGCCATTACCGACCCGGAGCAGGGTTTGTTGATTCTGGTGGAGGAAGGGGGGCACAAGAGTTGCCTGTTGGTGGATGAAATTATTGACCAGCATCAGGTGGTGATCAAAAATCTGGAACAAAATCTGATGCTGGTCGAAGGCGTTGCCGGTGCGACCATTCTGGGCAATGGTTGCGTTTCCCTGGTGCTCGACATTCCCGGTTTGACCCGGCATGTCACTTTGTGAGAGAGATCCAAACAATGGAGAGACTGGCCGATCTGCACACGACGGACCTGGACGAGTTTGATGAGGCGGAACAGGCCGATCTGATTCTGGAAAATGTCAAGGATTGCATCCAGTTGGTGACCTTTCTCCTGGGTACGGAAAAATACGGGATGGATGTGCTCCAGGTGCAGGAGATCATCCGGTACAGTGAACCGACTCCTGTGCCCAATCTGCCGGATTTTATTCGTGGGGTCACCAATTTGCGGGGTACCATTCTGCCGGTGTTGGACCTGCGCAAACGGTTTGGCATGTCGGCGGGCGACTATGGCCACTCGGATTCGGCGATCATTCTGATTGCCTATGTGGGGGTCAAACAGGTGGGCATCATTGCCGATGCGGTGGCGGATGTGCTCTTTTTTCCCAAAGATCAGATTTGTCCGCCGCCCGATCTGTTCAGCCAGGTGGATACCGCGTTTATTCAGGGCATGGGGGAGATTCGGGGTGAATTGGTCATCCTGCTCAATCTGGACAAGATTCTCTCGGCAGAAGAGATAAAAAAATATGGTTTCTCCTCCAGGACAGCCGGTGATGTGCCGGCACACGCATGAGGAAGGGTGGGTATAACCGAATGAACATGACGATCAGAAACAGGATTATGGCTTTGGGCGTGGCCACCGTTCTCTTTACGGTGACCCTGCTGGGCGGTTTTTCTGCCTGGCGGGTGGTGACCGAGGGCGAAAAGGAGATTGCACGGTATGCCGAAGAGGCTCTGGAGACCCGGCGGCAATCGCTCAAGGATCAGGTGGTCGTGGTCTTGTCCGCCCTGCGGCAATCCTATCTCGAGGCCACGGACAAGGAACGGTTGCGGCAACGGATCGCCGGACAATTGGTGAATCCGCTGGGGGTGGTGTATGCCTACATGGAGGAACGCTACCGGCAGGCCAGTCAGGCGAAAAATCCCACTGAGGCCATGCGCGCAGCCCAGGAGGATGTCAAGCGGTTGGTGCAAACGCTGCGTTATGGGGCCGACAAAACGGGTTATGTCTGGATTCACTCGTTCCCGGAACCGGGGAACAAGTCCAAAATGATCCTGCATCCCATCATGCCCGCGCTGAATGGCACCGAGTTGGACAACTTTGCCTATCAGGAGGGGCCCGACAAGGGGAGTGTCATCCAGGCCACGGGTATTGACACCCCCATTCCCATGTTTCAGCAGATGAACCGGCTGGTCAAGGAGAAGGGGGAAGGGTTTGTCCACTATGATTGGCCGAAAACCTTGGCCAATGGCCAGAACCAGTATCAGCCTAAATTGAGTTTTGTGCGGCTGTTTGAACCCTGGGGTTGGGTGATCGGGACGGGTATCGCTTTGAGTCATCTGGAGGCGGAAGTCAAAGAGCGGCGGGTGCGCATGATTGCCGAGATGCGGTTTGGGGCGGACAATGGTGACCATTTCTGGATCCACTCTTTTGACCCCCAGGCTCCTGACCAGCCGAAGTTGATCATGGATCCCACCCTGCCGGAGCGGCAGGGTCAGGAACTGGCCAATTTTCACTATCCGTTTGGCGACCAGCAGGAGAGCCTGGTGACGGTCGAGGAGAATGGCAAGAAGACGCCTTTGTTTGTGCGCATGAACCAGATGATCCAGCAGGAGGGGTCGGGATTTGTGCAATTCACCTGGCCCCGGGTGGGGCCGGGCGGTGCGGTGCGCCAGGAGCCGCGTCTGGCCTATGTGCAGTTGTTCAAGGAGTGGAACTGGGTGGTCGGGGCGGCGGTTTTCTTCCAGGATGTGGAGGCCGTGAAGGCGCAAAAACAGGCCGCCGTCCAGCAGGAGGTCCATAAAATTTTATGGGTGATTTTGCTGGTGTCCGTGCTGGCCCTGTTGATCAGCTATGGGCTGATTCGGGTGCTCTCCCGCACGATTGTCGATCCCATCCTGCGTATTTCCACGGGGGTGCAGCGGTTGGGGGAGAATGATTTGACCGCCCAGATGACGGCGTCGGATCTGGCCTTGCAGGATGAATTGGGGGCGATGGCGCGGGGGTATGAAGCCGCCTTGCACAATATAAAAACCATGATCGGTCATATCCGCAATCAGGTGGAGCATGTGGCCACGGCCTCGCAGACCTTTTCCGACGGCAACAAGGAACTGGCGGCCCGCACGGAAAAGCAGGCGTCGGCCCTGGAGGAGACTTCGGCGGCGGTGGAGGAGTTGACGGCCACGGTGCAGCAGAATGCCGACAATGCCAACCAGGCCTATCAGATCAGCCGGGCGGCCAAGTCGGTGGCCGATGCGGCGGACCAGCAGTTGCAGGAGACGGTTGTGCAGACCCGCTCCAGCAACCAGCAGATTGCCGCCCATATTCAGCAGGCCAACGCGCAATTTTTTGCGCAGGTGCAGGCCACCTCACGGGATACGGTCAGCGTCATGGATGGCATTTCCACCAGTTCCAAGAAAATTTCCGGGATCACGTCGGTCATCAATGATTTGGCCTTTCAGACCAATCTGTTGGCGATCAATGCGGCCATTGAGGCGGCGCGGGCCGGGGAGCATGGGCGGGGTTTTGCCGTGGTGGCCATGGAGGTGCGCAAGCTGGCCTCCCGGTCGGCCAAGGCTGCCAAGGAGATTGGTGCCTTGATCCAGCACAATATTGAGCAAATTCTGGCGGGGGTGCAGACGGCGGACCAGGCCAGTCAGGCGTTGGCCGCCTTGCAAGGGGAGATTGCGACCAAATTGAGCAACATGGAAGAGGAACTGGGGCGGAGTTTGAGTGGTCTGGGCGAACATGTCACCTCAAACCTGGCCCAGATCACGGAATCGGTCACCAAGGTGGCGGATATGGTGGAAAATATCAGTGCCGCCTCCATGGAACAGGCCGAAGGGATTCGGCAGGTGAATATTGCCGTGACGGAAATAGAGAAGATTACCCATCAGAATGCCTCGCTGGCCGACGACGCCGCTGTCACCAGTCAAACCCTGGTGGAGCAGGCGCAGGCCTTGTTGGCGGATGTCCATCATTTTCGCCTGGATGGGGCACAGGCCGCCGAGGTGCAACACCCGTCTACCGGCAATGGCCATGACCATGACCGGGCCTGGGAGGGTCATGCGGAGCAGGCAGGGCAACACAAGTCGATGACAGCCGATGCCGCGCACGCCTGGCAGGAACAGAAACCGGATTTTGAGTGAGTCAGGGCATGATGATGGTGGGTGCGATGGGTGAGAAAGGTGGGTTTTATATGTGACGGCATCAGAGGAGTTGCATCGTGAGTTATGCTGAGTTGATCAATAAACTGGCAACCCTGCCCAGGGAAAAACAGTCTGAGGTCTTCGATTTTGTCGAGTTTCTGGTGGCCCGATGGGGAGAGAATCGTGCCCAACCGGATGCCGACTGGGATGATGCCGAGTTTTCCGTTTTATCCATGACGCAGGCCTTGCGCGGCATGGAAGACGACCCTATGGTTTACGGTCTGGCAGACCTGCGGGAACGGTGGCAATGAAACATGAGGGACAGGTTGTTTTGACAGCATTGCCCAATACGGATCTCTCCATGGCCAAGTTGCGCCCTGTGCTTTTGCTGCGTCGGGTATCCATCCGTTATGATGACTGGTTGGTGTGCATGGTTTCCTCTCGGATTTGGCAGGCAGAGGCGGGTTTGGATGAAATAATTTCTCCAGATGATCACGACTTCCCAGAAACGGGTTTGAAGGGGCCCAGCGTTGTGCGGATTTCCCGGTTGGCGGTGCTCAACGACATACTCCTCGTGGGTAGCATGGGCGCGATTGGCAGCGATCGATTGGACCGAATACGGCAGCGTCTGGCGAAATGGATTGTGGGGCAAGCAGCAGGTGGAACAACCGGATCTTGAGTGAGCCATGGCATGATGACTGCGTGTGAAGAGACGACAATCAGTGAGGCCAATTTTCACCATCTGCAACAGGTGGTGCAGAGAAAATGCGGCCTGCATCTGGAGCCGCGCAAGAAAGATCTGATTTTCATGCGGGTGCGGCGACGGTTGAACATTGCGCATCCCACCGATCTGCGCGACTGGTGTGACCGCTTGGCCCAACCCGGCCGGGAGGCCGAGTTGCAGGAGTTGATCGATGAGGTCACCACGCAGCACACCAAATTTTTCCGGGAAAATGTGCAACTCGACTATCTGCGGCAGTGGATCCTGCCGGAAATCCAGCGGCAGGGGCGCACCGGGACCGGGAAAAAGATTCGCGTTTGGAGTGCGGGCTGTTCCAGTGGGGAGGAACCCTATACCCTGGCCATCATTTTGTTGGAAACCTTGGGCACCGGATGGGATGTGCGCATTCTGGCCTCGGATATCTGTCAAAGGGCCCTGCACAAGGCGGTCAATGGTCTGTATGCGGCGGACAGTGTGGCCGAGATGGCACCTGACCTGCTGGCCAAATATTTTGACCCGGTCCGGGATGGCGAGCAACCGGCCTTTCGGGTCAAACCCCTGTTGCGGGAGCGGATCGATTTTCGGCAGATCAATTTTATGGATGCCCGCTATCCCATCAATACCGCGTTTGAAATTATTTTTTGCCGCAACGTGATCATCTATTTTGATCAGGCCAACCGAGAACGACTGCTGGCACGGTTTGCGGACTATTTGCAGCCGGACAACGGCTACCTGTTTTTGGGGCATTCGGAAATTGTGACCGGGATTCCGACTCTGCAAAAACGTAAACTCAATATTTTTCAGAAGATGGGCACATGAGCAAAATCAAGGTTTTGATTGTCGATGACTCGGCGTTGGTGCGCAAGGTTCTCAAGGATATACTGAGCACGGATGAGACGCTGGAGGTGGTGGGTACCGCGTCCGATGCCTGGACGGCCATGCAGAAGGTCAAGGAGTTGAAGCCGGATGTGCTCACCCTGGATATTGTCATGCCGGGCATGGATGGGTTGGATTTTCTGGAACGGTTGATGAAATCAAGCCCCATGCCGGTGGTGATGGTCAGCACCCTGACCGGTCAGGATACCGAGCAAACCTTTCGTGCCCTGGCCCTGGGGGCGGTGGATGTGATCGCCAAGCCGAGTCTGGATGTGCGGGAAAAACTGGATGAGATGGCCGAGCAGATCATAGACCGGGTCAAGGCGGCGGGTCATGCGCGGATCCGCAGCCATCCGGCGCGGTTTTTGGACGGGCCAAAGGCTGCTGGTCCGGTGTTGAGCCGGCGGGTGACCACTGGTGACAGGATGGTCGGGGATCCCATCATCGCCATCGGGGCCTCCACGGGTGGGACCGATGCGTTGCAAGAGGTGTTGGTCCCCTTGCCGGAAAACACCCCGGCCATTCTGGTGGTGCAACACATGCTGGCGCAATTTACCGCGCCTTTTGCGCAACGGCTGGATCGGGCCTGTCGGATGCGTGTCAAGGAGGCCGAAGCGGGTGACCGGGTGCAGTCGGGCACGGTATTGGTTGCGCCGGGGGGGCGGCATATGGTCATTGTGCGGGAGGGGGACCATTATGTGGTGCAACTGCACGATGGTCCGATGGTGCAGCGGGTGCGCCCCTCGGTGGATGTCCTGTTTCACTCGATGGCCACGCAGGTGGGTCGGCAGGGGATCGGGATTATTTTGACCGGCATGGGAGCGGATGGGGCCGAGGGAATGTTGGCCATGAAGCGGGAGGGTGCCCGCACCTTGGCTCAGGATGAGGCCAGTTGTGTCGTCTTCGGGATGCCGAAGATGGCCATCAAGGCGGGTGGGGTGGATCAGGTGCTGCCGGTGACGGCCATTCCGGGGCGGTTGTTGGCCCTGGTCGATGAGGGCTCTGCGGCATGAAAGGGCATGTCGAGGCGGGGAAGCTTGTTCTTTCCGGTGCGTTGGAACTGGATTATGTGGATCTCCTGTTGCTTCTCCTGCGGGAAAGTCTGGCCGGGGAGGGGGCGACGGCGGAACCGCTACAGGTCGATTTGGCCGAGGTGACGGATGTGGATACGGCGGCATTGCAGGTGTTTGTCTCGGCCAGAAGAACCGCAGAACAGGCGGGCCGATCCTTGGTCCTGGTGTCTGCCAACGAAAAAGTACGGGAGCGGTTTCGGTTGACCGGGTTGGATTTTTTGCTGGAGCCATCGGTCGAACCCTGCCTATCCGGTTGCTTGCCAATTTGGTGAGTTGATGTTAGCCTGTCGTCATGGACCCACGTGGCTTTCCGACAACGCTTCCTGAATTTCAACGGGTTTTTCCCGATGACGAAGCCTGCGC
>JADFYM010000131.1 GCA_015233035.1 Magnetococcales bacterium | reverse complement strand
CTGGACCCCACCAGGGGGATAATCCCCCTGGACCCCTATAACTGCACAAGATGCTTCGGATTTTTTATCAGCATAAAGATGTGTGCATAGGGTAGGGACCCCACCAGGGGGATAATCCCCCTGGCCCCCTATCACGGCACAATATGCTTCGGATTTTTTATCAGCATAAAGATGTGTGCAGAGAGCAGGAACCCCCACCAGGGAGATAATCCCCCCTGGCCCCCTGCCAATACATCACAGCATCTGCCGGCGCACTTTGTTGCGTATCTGTTTCAACGGCCTGTCCACCAGATAATACAGGACAACAGACAAACAAAAACTCGCCACCAGCGCAATCAGAAAACAGGTAATCGTGCGCGAAAACAGATTGCGCGCGAGAATACCCACCACAAAATGGTTCAGGTAGAGCGGATAGGACAATTCGCCCAAAAAACGGTCCCATTTTTGGCCATACTGGCCTTCATAGTGACTCAAAAACACCGTTAACACTAACAATACAACCAGGATAGCCATTTGGGCAGGCAGGTTGGCCGCATAGGCTGGCGCGTCACCGGTCGGTATATGCGTGTGCCAGAAATGCCACACCATCATGGGTATGGCTGGTAACAGCAAGCCATACGCCTTTTTTTTGCCCAACCGCACATAAAACAACGCCGCACCAAACACAAAATAGGGAGCATAACCGGGAGCCTTGCTTAGGAAAAAACCGGCGACGGCCAAGCCTCCCACGCCAGCCACCCCCAAACAAAAACCATGCGCCACCCCCGACCGTGTCAGCCGATACAGCAACCCGCTGGCAAATACCACACCATAAAATAACAATTCTATTCTTATCGCCCAGACGTAAGGCAAAAAAGAGTAATCCGGCAGCAGTCCAACCGCTTTTGTTGATGGCAAGAATGATAGATAATTTTTCAGCAGGTCCGGCAGCGCGAAAACGGCTGCCGTCAAGCCTTCTCCTTCTATCGATTGCAACGTACCCGCCACCTGCCAGCACACGCCGTGGAGAACAATGGACAGGCTGATGGCCACCACAAAGGGCGGGACAACCCGCAACAAACGGTTCAACAAGAAAGCAACCGGTCGTTCCTGATAAAAAAAATGGCTGGCTTCCACAATGATAAAACCCGACAGGACAAAAAACACCAGCACCGCATTGGAGCCCACCGCCAGGGGATAAAGGACGCGCACAACATATTCTGGAGCCAGATTGACCCCAAAATGTTGCACCATGACCAGGACCGCCAACAAAAAACGCAGTGCCCCGAAAGAGCGGTATTGTTGTTGAATCATTCTTTGCCGTCCTCTTTGTTTTTTGCCAGAACAGGCAATGCCCAGGCAACGACGATCAAGACTTCCATGGCGAGGAAAAATCGGCCAGACTGGGGCAGGAATTGTACACCCGAACAACCAGACAGGAGTCGGCCATGCCGGAAATCACGCTGCCAGGACGCACCATCCTGATCACCCGTCCCCAACCGGAGGCCAACAGCACCGCCCAACAGGTAATCGCCTGTCAGGGATATCCCCTGCTGGCCCCCGCCCTGACCATTCTGCCGCCACGGGATGCGGCCCCCTTGCAGCGGGCACTGCACACCCTGCACCCAACCAGCGGTCCGCCACCCTACCGGGGTATCCTGGTCACCAGTGCCAACGGAGCCAGGGCCATTGTCGCCGCCATGCCAACGGGAGCCACGCCCCCCCCGTTTTTTGCCGTCGGCGAAAAAACCGCCCGTCTGCTGCGCCAACAAGGCTGGTCGGTCCAGGTACCCCCCGCCGCTGCGGGCGGCGAAGCCCTGGCACACGCCATCCTCCAGTGGACACAAAGCCGGCAGAATGCCCACGACAGCCATACCTTCCTCTTTCCCCAGGCCGAACAGGGACGGGAAGAGTTGACCACGTGCTTGCAACAGGCAGGATATGGGGTGGAAAGAGTGACGGCCTACCGGGCGGAACCCATCACGGCACTTCCCCCGGAGACACAAACCGCCATTGCCGAAGACAAAGTGGATGCCGTGCTGTTTTTTAGCGGACGCACAGCCCAGGCCTTTGTGGCGGCCCTGACACCCCATGACAGGGCGTGGCTGGCAAAAAGCTGCATCGCTGTCCTCAGTCCGGTCACCGCCCTGGCGGTCAGACAGCTCGGGTACACAGCGACGGTAACGGCCACAGAACCCAGCAGCAGGGGACTATTGGCGGCATTGCACCACCACTGGTCCGCCGGACCCGCGCAACGGCGGTGACCGACCCGTCGCCGCAAGGCAGCGGCGCAGGCGACCCGATCAGCAGGAAAAATGGACGGCCAAAGGATCGTTGGCGTTGACCTCCCGCCCCAAGCCGATCACCCCCCGGCCTTGCAGGATATATTCATCCCGATGCACAAAAGCCCGCTCTTTTTGGGAAGTCACGACAAACGTACCGTTGGTGCTTTGGTCGATCAGGACAATTTTGCCCCGGCGACACTCCACCTTGGCATGGACCCGGGATGACATGCTGTCCAACACGGAAAAGGTATTGTTTTTGTCTCGCCCGATGGTAACGGAAGGATTGTGTTCGTTGACCTCCACATTCTGGCCATGAAAGGAGATCTGACCGGTCACGGTGTTCGGGGCCAGGACTGTCACAGCATCCCGCCCCCCCATGATGGTCAACTCCTCTTCTTCGCCCCAGGTCAGTTCGATGATCTGGATGGGAGCCGCCTTGCCTTTGACGGTGGTGGTGATCAACTCCCGGCTGCCAAAACGCAGATAGGGACTCATCGCATCCAGGGTTTCCCCGGTGGTGATGATCTGATCCCCTTTGGCCTGGGCGGCCATGCGGGCCGCCAGGTTGACGGCATCACCAAACACATCCCCGTTTTCCAGGATGACATCGCCGAAGTGAAACCCGACCCGAATATGCAGATTACCCAAAGAGCCGGACTCCTCGGCCACCGTCTCCTGCATACGCACAGCGGCCTGCGAGGCACTGTCCGCCGTTGGAAAGGTACACATCACCTCGTCACCAATGGTTTTGATGACCCGGCCCTTGTATTCCTCCGTCACGGAGGAGAGCAATGCGATACAACGGGAAGTCACCTCGCGCGCCCGGTCGTTGCCGATGGTCTCATACAGCCGGGTACTGCCGGCTATATCCGCAAACATGATAGCCAACTGGTTGTTCTCTCTCATAGTTCCCTCCTATCGCACACCATACCCCTGAAGACCACCACCGCTGCACACAGCCGACACACCTACAGGAAATATCCCAATATCACCGAAACATTATCTTTGCCACCCCCCTCTCTGGCCATGGTGATCAGCCGGTCACACAATTCGTCCAGATTGTCGGGCGTAATGGCCTGCAAGGTCGCCTGAATCTGCTCGTCAGAAACCATGCCGGTCAGGCCGTCGGAGCACAGCAGCACGGCATCACCCGGCTCAACCGACAGAAACCGCACATCCGGGGTAACCACACGGGAAGGTCCAATGGCCTGCAACAAAATATTTTGCGGGGGGGGCACCCCTCTGCCACCAAAACTGACCCATTGCTGGTACAGGGAATGGTCGCGAGTGGCCTGGCTGAGTTGACTGCGCTGGAACAGATAAAGCCGACTGTCCCCCACATGGAAAACCACCGGATAGGCACTGAAAACGGGGGCCCACAAACCGACCACCGTCGATCCCATCCCCGAATCGTCCAGATGGCCTTTGTCCCGGTTGAGCCGGTTCAGTTCGTCATTGGCCAAGGCAATCGCTTCTTGCACAATTTTCATGACCGGATTGGGCAGGTCGTCCAGGGTGGGTTCCTCGCGCGGATCGCGTGACTGGGGCACGGCGGCATCCCCTTTCTCCTCCGCGCCAGAGCCCCCCCCGCCCTCAGCCTCCCCGGAAGAGGCCGCCATGAACTGCCGCAATGTCCGGGTAATGGACTCCACCACATGCGCACTGGCCACCTCGCCAGCGTCATGACCACCCATGCCATCCGCCAGAACCAGCAGACCGACGTTGAGATCGATGTGGAAACTGTCCTCGTTGAGTGGGCGCACACAACCGACATTGGTCCGTCCTGTCACCAGGAGATGATCGCCTATTTTTTCAGCCATGAAGTTTGTCTTCCCCATTATGCGGTTACAGGCCCCCCCCTGCCCAAGGACCCGACACACCCACTGTTGGACCTTTGTTTGCATGAAGGCGACCGATACCTACAGAACTTCCCTGTCGGATCATTCTAGGTTAGACTGCCGATTCCAGTCCAGGCTCCGTAACGGACGAGTCAGAAATGATTGGACGTGTGCAGATGGCAATCACCTCTTTTAAGAATCAACGGTCTTGAAACAATGTCCGACACCCTGATGACACAACGCCCCCGCCGCTTGCGGCGCAACGCGGCCATTCGCCGCCTGGTACGAGAGACGCTGGTCCAACCGGCAGACCTGGTGTATCCCCTGTTTGTGGTACCCGGTGAAAACATACGCCGACCGGTCCCTTCCATGCCGGGCGTGATGCAACTGTCCATTGATCAGGCCGTGGAGGTCGCGCGCACATCCCACGAACTGGGTATCGGCGGTATCATCCTGTTTGGCATTCCAGAAGTCAAGGATCCGACCGGGACAGATGCTCGAAATCCGTCCGGTATTATCCAACGCGCCGCACGGGCCATCAAAGGGGCATTGCCCAACCTGTACGTCATGGCGGACACCTGCTATTGCGAATATACCGACCATGGCCATTGTGGCATTCTCACGCAGGAGAAGGGCCCGGATGTCGACAATGATGCCACACTGGACATCCTGGGACAGGCGGCGGTCTCTTATGCCGAAGCCGGGGTGGATATGGTCGCTCCATCCGGCATGATGGACGGCATGGTGGCGGCCATTCGTCGAGCCCTGGACCAGCATGGACACTCGGGCATACCCATCCTTTCCTATGCGGTCAAATATGCTTCCGCCTATTATGAACCCTTTCGGGATGCGGCGGACAGTGCGCCCGCCTTCGGTGACCGCCGCACCTACCAAATGGATCCGGCCAACCGCCGCGAAGCGTTGCGCGAGGCGACCCTGGACGTGGCCGAGGGGGCGGACATGCTCATGGTCAAGCCGGGGCTGGCCTATCTGGATATCTTGCGTACCCTGCGCGACCGGTTTGAGCTGCCGTTGGCGGTCTATAATGTCAGTGGCGAGTATGCCATGATCAAGGCGGCCGCCGCCGTGGGCTGGATCGATGAAAAACGGGTGGTACTGGAAAATTTGACCGCTTTCAAACGCGCCGGTGCCGATTTGATCCTGACCTATCACGCCCCGGATGCGGCCCACTGGCTCCAGAATGGCTGACTTGGGCGCATGAACACTGACCTGGAAACCCAAAAACCCCGCGCCGCCCTGGGCCTGTTGTCCGGCGGGCTGGACAGCATACTGGCGACCCGCCTCCTCCTGGACCAGGGCATTCGGGTGGAATGCGTCAATTTTCACACCGGATTTTGCATCCAGGGGCATACGGGAGCCATGCGCAATCCAGAACCCGGAGCCAAACCGGCCCGGCATGATGCCCTCCATGCCGCGCAATTGCTGGGCATAAAGCTCCACATGATTGACATTGCAGAAGAATATGTCAAAATCGTCACCAATCCCAAGCATGGCTATGGCAGCAACCTCAATCCGTGTCTGGATTGCAAAATTTTTATGGTGGCCAAGGCCTGGGCCTTGAAAGAGCAGTTGGGCTTTGATTTTATTTTTACCGGCGAGGTGTTGGGCCAACGTCCCATGAGCCAGCGACGGGACAATCTGCCCCATATCGAACGCGAGGCGGGGGTGGAAGGTTGGCTGTTGCGGCCCTTGTGTGCCCTCCGGCTGCCGCCGACCGAACCGGAAAAGCGGGGCTGGGTGGATCGGCAGCAATTGAAAGGGTTCAGTGGCCGGGGGCGCAAAGATCAAATGGCCTTGGCCAAACAATTCGGGTTGCGGGACTATCCCTCGCCCGCCGGTGGGTGTTGCTTTCTCACCGATGTCAATTATTCCCGCAAACTGCAAGATCTCTGGCATTTCCGGGCGGACCGGGCGTATACGATAGAGGATATTGTGTTGCTCAAGGCGGGCAGGCATCTGCGACCAACCCCGCGCTTCAAGGTGATTGTCGGGCGGGATGAGACCGAAAATAATTTTCTGGCTGGTTTTCGCGCCGGACGCTGGTCGATGCAGGCGGTGGAGTTGGCGGGACCATTGGTGTTGGTGGAGGGTCATCCTGACGCCGAGGATTTGGCGTTGGCGTGTCGACTGACGGCCCGTTTTGGGCAAGGACGCCATCTGGCCGAGGTGCAGGTGAGCATCGAGGGACCGGGACAACAGGAGATGCGTCTGGTCACCCCGCTGCCCGCTGCTGAAATTCCACCGGAATGGTACATATGATGGCTGATCGGGTGTGCCCCCTGGTTTTGTCGGCCACGGATCCGCAACCGGATGTGGTGTTGGATGCGCGCCGTCTGCTGTGTCCCATGCCCATCATGCGGGCCGAGGCGACCATTCGAGAGATGCCATCCGGGGCTGTTTTGGCAGTATGGGCGACAGATCCGGGTCTGGCCCAGGATCTGCCTGCCTGGTGTGCCAGCCATGGACATCAATTTTTGGGTATCAAAGAGCAGGGGCGGGAGCGGATTGGCTGGGTGGTGAAGGGATAATCAAATTGGCACAATTTTCAGGGAGCACACATGCCTAAACGCACGGATATACACAAAATTCTCATCATTGGTGCCGGTCCTATCATCATTGGACAAGCCTGCGAATTTGACTATTCCGGTGCCCAGGCCTGCAAAGCCCTCAAGGAGGAAGGCTACGAAGTGGTGCTGGTCAACTCCAATCCGGCCACCATCATGACCGACCCCGACCTGGCCCACCGCACCTATGTCGAACCCATCACCGTGGAGGCCATCTCCAGCATTATTGCCCAGGAACGTCCCGATGCCCTGCTGCCCACCATGGGGGGCCAAACCGCCTTGAACACCGCCATGGCCCTGGCCGACAGCGGCATTCTGGCCACCTATCAGGTCGAATTGATCGGTGCCTCACGGGCCGCCATCGCCAAAGCGGAAGATCGCGGCCAATTCAAGGCCGCCATGCTGCACATCGGCCTGCCCATGCCCCAATCCGGTTTTGCCCACTCCTGGGAAGAGGCCCTCCTGGTCCAGCACGGCATTGGCTACCCCCTCATCATCCGGCCCAGTTTCACTCTGGGCGGCACCGGCGGCGGGATTGCCTATAATCGCGAAGAATTTGAAAAAATTGTCCGCCGTGGCCTCGCCGCCTCCCCCACCTCGGAGGTGTTGATCGAAGAGTCCCTGCTGGGCTGGAAAGAGTTTGAAATGGAGGTGGTGCGTGACCGGGAAGACAATGCCATCATCATCTGTTCCATCGAAAATTTTGATCCCATGGGCATCCACACCGGCGACTCCATCACCGTGGCCCCGGCGCAAACCCTGACCGACAAGGAATATCAGGAGATGCGCGATGCCTCCATCGCCATCCTGCGGGAAATCGGCGTGGATACGGGCGGCTCCAATGTCCAGTTTGCGGTCAACCCGGTGAACGGTCGGCTGGTGGTCATCGAGATGAATCCCCGGGTCTCCCGTTCCTCGGCCCTGGCCTCCAAGGCCACCGGCTTTCCCATCGCCAAGGTGGCCGCCAAACTGGCCATTGGCTACACCTTGCCGGAAATCATGAACGACATTACCGGGGTCACCCCGGCCTCTTTCGAGCCGACCATCGACTATGTGGTGACCAAGATTCCCCGCTTCACCTTTGAAAAATTTCCCCTGGCGGAAGCCCTGCTCACCACCCAGATGAAATCGGTGGGCGAGGCCATGGCCATCGGTCGCACCTTCAAGGAGTCGCTGCAAAAAGCCCTGCGCTCCCTGGAAACCGGGCTGGACGGCCTGGATCCCATCCTGAAAATGGCCGACCATGTCACCGTCCAGGAGGCCGAAATTGCGCTGGAAAAACACCTGCGCCATGCCGGGCCGGAGCGTATTCTCTATGTGGCCGACGCCTTGCGCCTGGGCAAGGAACTGGCCTGGATTCATGATGTCACCGCCATTGATCCCTGGTTTCTCGATCAAATGGCCCAACTGGTGGAAGCGGAAGAGGCCCTGACCGGTCTCACCCTGGCCAAGTTGTCGGCATCCCATCTGCGCCATTTGAAAGAAATGGGTTTTTCCGATCGACGGCTGGGCCAGTTGCTGGGTGCTCCTGCCAGTGCGGTGGCAACGGCGCGCCAGTCGGCGGGCATTCGACCGGTCTTCAAGCGGGTGGATACCTGTGCCGCCGAGTTTCCGGCCCAAACGGCCTATCTGTATTCCACCTACGAGACCCAGTGCGAGGCACGTCCCTCGACCCGCAAAAAGATCATGATTCTGGGCGGCGGACCCAACCGGATCGGCCAGGGGATTGAATTTGACTATTGTTGTGTCCATGCCGCCTTTGCCCTGCGCACGGCGGGTTATGAGACCATCATGGTCAACTGCAACCCGGAGACGGTCTCCACCGACTATGACACCTCCGACCGGCTCTATTTTGAACCGCTCACCTTTGAAGATGTCATGGCCATTGTGGCCGTGGAACAACCGGCAGGGATCATCGTCCAGTTGGGTGGACAAACCCCGCTCAAGCTGGCCAGGGCACTGGAAGCGGCGGGTGCGCCCATCATTGGCACCACGCCCGATGCCATTGATATTGCCGAAGATCGGGAACGGTTTCAGCAGTTGTTGCACCAGTTGAACCTGCGGCAGCCCCGCAACGGGATTGCCCGTTCCAGCAACGAAGCCCTGGCCATTGCCGAGGGCGTCGGCTATCCCGTCGTGGTGCGCCCCTCCTACGTCCTCGGTGGCCGCGCCATGGAGGTGGTCCATGATCACAGCGATCTGGAACGATACATGCGCACCGCCGTGCGCGCCTCCCCGGACCATCCGGTTTTGTTGGACCATTTTCTCGACAATGCCATTGAGATTGACGTGGATTGCGTGGCCGACGGCCAGGATGTCGTGGTGGGTGGCATCATGGAGCATATTGAAGAGGCCGGGGTCCATTCCGGGGATTCGGCCTGTTCGTTACCCCCCTACTCCATCAGCCAGGCGTTGATCGACGCGGTGGAACAGCAGACCATTGTCTTGGCCCGCGCCCTGAACGTGGTGGGGTTGATGAATGTGCAATTTGCCATTCAGAATGAGACCATCTATATCCTGGAGGTCAATCCCCGCGCCTCGCGGACGGTGCCGTTTGTCTCCAAGGCCACCGGCGTGCCGCTGGCCAAGGTGGCGGCCAGGGTGATGGCGGGTGAATCGTTGCAGGCTTTGGGGATCACGCACATTCCCAAACGACCCCACATGGCCGTCAAAGAGGCGGTCTTTCCCTTTGAAAAATTTCCCGGCGTGGACACCATTCTGGGACCGGAGATGAAATCCACCGGGGAGGTGATGGGGTTGGCGGACACCTTTGGCCTGGCCTTCGCCAAGGCCCAGGAGAGTGCGGGCACGCTCCTGCCCCGCCAGGCTTCGGGGTTGGTCTTTATCTCGGTCAAGGATGACGACAAGGCCTCGATCACCCAGGCGGCCCGGCAACTGGTGGCCCTGGGTTTCGCGCTCTGCGCCACCCGGGGGACAGCGGCCTGGTTGCACCAGCAAGGCATCGCCGTCGAACAGGCCAACAAAGTGGGCGAGGATCGCCCGGACATTGTGGATCGGATGAAAAATGGCGAAATTGTCCTGGTGTTCAACACCACGCATGGCAAACAGGCCATTGCCGATTCATTTTCCATCCGCCGCACAGCCTTGATGAGCCGCATTCCCTATTTTACCACCGCCGCCGGCATGAGAGCCGCCGTCGCCGCCATGGAGGCGGTTCGGACGTTTGGATTTCATTGCAAGGCGTTGCAGGATTATTTGCCGGGCAAGGGGGTGCAGATTTGAGGGGTTGACGGTCTGGTAGAGCAACCTTGATTCTTAACGAGCGGGGGCTGAGTTGATGTCTGGTTTTGTCCTTACCAACAGGATAGGCTCAAGGGATGCTCCGTGAATGCGCACCAACCGGAACAACGCCCAGGCGTAACCCCATGGCACCCAGGACTTTTGCCAAGGTGTCAAGGCGCGGGTTGCCCTCTTCTGAAAGGGTGCGGTAAAGCGTTTCACGATTCAGTTGGGTTGCCTTCGACAGCAACGCAACGCCACCCCTTGCTTCTGCAACGTGCTTGAGCGCGGCGGCAAACAACGCCATATTGCCATCCTGGAGACATTCTTCGAGATACAAGGCGGCCGCTTTTGGGTCTTGCAGCACTTTTTTGCGTGTCTCGTCGAACGACCTGCTGGCCTTCATTGTCCCGCCCTCCTCTCATAATCGGCCAAACAATCCTTGGCCTTTTCAATCGTCCGATTCTGGTTTTTCTTGGTGGATCCTGCCAAGAGCAAAATAATTTTGCGCCCAATGACGCTATAGAAAATACGGTATCCTGGCCCGTAATCTTCTCGCATTTCAAAGACGCCCTTGGCGTCGGCCAACGGCCTCCAATCCCCAAAATTACCATGCGCGGCCCGATCCACTCTTGCCGTCAATTTGGCTTGAGCGATGACATCCTTTAAAGCGCACAACCAATCCGAAAAGGGACTTTTGCCGTTGGCAGTGAGATATTCTTCAATGTCATATTCCATGCCCGATTGTAGCCTATAAGCTACACCATGTCAAAGCCATTCGTGTCAGGGGAGCATGATTCGCACTCCAGAAAGGAGAGCCTTGCTACTCCTTGTGCGTCATGTTGCCAACGCGATTGCCTATCCCCGATAACCAATCTCCAAATCGGTCCAACAACACAAACACAATCAGACGCAAATGCACCACAAAAGGCCATTACATTGGAACAATTTTTTCAGGCGACCTGCTTGTCTATGTGACTGACTTTCGGCGATGGCGTGCGTGCAAAGCCTTGTACGCTGGCAATCCTATTGCGGGCGGGACGCCCGCAGTCCCAGGAACTATCCCAGCCCGGCTGACTTGGTTTTGCAATGCCATGGGCCTTGATCATCCTTTCGGCCATTCCAGTCAGAACCCTGGATTCCCGCCTTCGCGGGAATGACAAGCGAAGTTCGTGTCACACCCATTCCCGTCATGCCCGCGAAGGCGGGAATCCAGGAGAGTTCGTGGACGAAGAGATGATCAAGGCCATGCCATGACACTGAAAGTGAAATAGACACGTCTGCGCCAAAGTGGTATAAGGTAGCATAGTCTACTACTCAGCCAGAGGGAGGAATCCATGCAGCCCGCCGAGAAACTTTCCATAACCCTTCCTGCCGAAATGGCGCGCATGATCCGCGACAAGGTCAGTACTGGGGTGTCCAAAAACGGCCTCCACGGTCCAAATTTATTGCCCAGGATCTGGGCCTCGTCAGCAGATACCTCACTGCCCCCCATTCAATATTTTGGGACATTGACCGGATTTTCAGCATAGTCCCT
>JADFYM010000130.1 GCA_015233035.1 Magnetococcales bacterium | reverse complement strand
CAAATAATGGTGTGTCTGCATCAACTCCTGGTAGCGAGGCTCTTCCGACCGCACCACAGGTCGCACCACGATGCTTTCCATGCCCAACGACCCACCCGCAAGATGTTTACGTCAGACGCTCATACCAAAGCCAGTCGGAGATGTCCAGACAAAAACAGTACCGCCGTGATTCTGCATCGTTTCCGGTCTGGAACAAATTCACCCTGCAGGATGTTGTTTCCATGTAGACAAGAACCGGCGCAATGTGGTAGGGTGACCCGCGATCATCGCTTCGGCCATTGAACCCCTCATTTAATCAAGTGGAATCAAAACCATGACACTCCCTCCCGTCAGAAAAGCCATTGTCCTGTCGCCAAGACAGAGCATCAATGAGGCCTTTGAGGCCATCCTGCGCCACAATTTTGATGATTTGCTGAATTGGATCCCAGTCGCGTACAGCCGTGAAGATATTGAAGGTGTCCACCAGTCTCGAGTGGCCCTTCGTCGGTTGCGCTCGGCCGTCTCGGCTTTTCGCAAGGCCATTCCCAGGACCATCACGGATCCCTGGAACGAAGAGATGCGTTGGGTGGCGGGTGAATTTGGTCCCACGCGGGATTTGGATGTTTTTATTGCGGAAGGGTTGGAAGAGGTCAAGGGCAAGATACCCATGCCGGAGGGAGAAAAGCGGGTACGGGAGCTGGCTTTTCAGCACCAGGATGCCGCTTATGCGCGCTTGCACACCCTGATAGACAGTGATCGCTACAAGACTTTTGTTACCCACTTTGACCAATGGATCCGGGTGCATGGTTGGTTTCAGGTGGACATGCCGTCCGAGACGCGGGCCTACCTGGGTACCGGTATCGTGCGTTATGCCAAACGGGTGTTGAGCAAGCGTATGTGTGTTGTGCTGGCGACAGGGGCCTCTCTGGAGACCATGTCCGACACGGAACTGCATCAACTGCGGATCGAATGCAAAAAATTGCGGTATGCCACAGAATTTTTTGCGGCCCTGTTCGATTCCAAAAGCATGACCGAATTTTCCGCGCAACTCAAAGAGGTGCAGGGCCTGCTCGGCACCCTGAACGATGTGGCGGTCATGCCGCATTTGTTGGATGGATTGCTCGAGGGGGAGAAGGACCCGAATGTTTTGCACTATGCAGGGGCATTGATCGGTTGGCGCAGCTATCAAAGTGCGGATATTCGCAAACAACTGGTTGCACCCTGGAAGGTTTTTTCCAGAACGGCCTCTCCTTGGCAGAAGCGGTAAAACACATCTGTTTCGGGGGGGATAATCCCCCTCCGGCCCCCTTAAACCATGTTGAGATATACAGTTCTGCGGGTCCAGGGGGATCATCCCCCTGGTGGGGTCCAGGGGCAAAGCCCCTGGTGGGGGGGTGGGGGCGAAGCCCCCAAAAAAGGATTTCCCTCAACCGCGTTGCACCACTTTTCTATCCTGCCAGGCCTGTATTAACGCCGGGACGGCCTCATACAAATCCGCTTCCAGGGCAAAATCTGCCACACACATCAGGGGTGCAGTCGGATCATGGTTGATGGCAACGATGGTTTTGGCCTCTTTGATGCCAGCCAAATGTTGAATGGCACCGGAAATGCCAATGCCAATATAAAGATCGGGGGCAATGATGTGCCCAGTCTGGCCAATCTGCCAGGCACTGGGTGCCCATTCGGCATCGACTGCGGCTCGTGAGGCACCGACCGCTGCGCCCAGCGTGTCGGCCAAGGCTTCGATCATGGCAAAATGGCCCGCCTTGGCCAGACCACCTCCCCCTGCCACCACCACCTGGGCTGAGGCGAGATCCGGTCGTTTGCCACGCAAAATGGGGATGCGTTCCAGCAGACGGGACAGGCCTGCCTGCATTCCTGGGCTGGGAACCACATGCCGTATCGGTATCGATGCGGTATCGATGCGGGCCATTGGGGCAAAACTCGACGGGTGCAGGGTCAGACAGACCGGTCCGCTGACCTGCACCGTGGCCAGGGCGTTGCCCGCTCGTACCGGGCGGATAAAGGTATCCGGCGCGCAGATTTTTTGTACCCCGGTGACCATGGCTCGATTCAACAGGGCAGCAACCCTGGGTAATACCGTTGCGCCAAAGGTCGAAGCCGCCGCCACAATGTGCGAAAAGTCACCGGCCAATGCGACAATCAAGGTGGCCAGATCTTCCGACGGCCAATCCGCCAAGTCTGCCTGGTCTATCACAATACAGTCCGTCACGCCTGCCCACGCGGTCGTGGTGGGCCATTGCCCGCCCGTCAGCAGGAGGGTGACATCCCCCCAGGGCGCAACAGCCCCCACCAGGCGCGCCAAGCGTTCGTCTGTGGGATCAGTGTGCATGGCTGGTTCGGTGATGAGCAATATTTTCATGTCAGCGGCTGCGGGTAGAGGATGGCTTGCAGGTGTAGGTCTCTTCTCCCTCTCCCTCCAGGAGAGGGTCGGGGTGAGGGAAGAGGCGGGGACATCTGTTGTCCGAATTTCGCTGCAATGCTCTTACACCCTTAGGAATTGATGGGTGATCAAGAACGGGTGGAACATCCCGGCGGCGTTCCCTCACCCCCGACCCCTCTCCCGGAGGGAGAGGGGAGAAAAAATCGGGAATCAAGGGGATATGGGAAAATCTATACTTGGTAAGGGTGCCGGGAGGGGGTGGTTGCCCCCCAGGGGCTTTGCCCCTGGACCCCACCTACCCTATGCACACATCTTTTGCAGGGGTCCGGGGACCGTCACGGTCCCCGGTGGGGGTTTGGGGGCGAAGCCCCCAACGGGTTGATATTGTATGCCTCGCGGGGCTTCGCCCCGGACCCCACCAGGGGGATAATCCCCCTGGACCCCTGGACCCCTATAACTGCACAATATGCTTCGGACTTATTCCCAGCATAAAGATGTGTGCATAGGGTAGGGACCCCACCGGGGGGGATAATCCCCCCCGGTCCCCCTTGATCATGCTATTGTTTGCCCTTCTGGTTGTGCAAACCACACTCTTTGTGTACCGGATCTTCCCACCACCAACGTCCGGCGCGAATATCCTCTCCCTCGGCTACCGCCCGGGTGCAGGGCTCGCAACCAATGCTGGGGAATCCTTGATCGTGCAGGACATTGTAGGGCACATCATTTTCTTTGATATAATTCCACACATCGTCCAGTCCCCACTCCAGCAAAGGATTGAATTTTTGCATCCCAAAGGCAGCGTCCCATTCGGAGACGCCGAGATCATGGCGGGTCACCGCCTGTTCCCGCCGCAATCCCGTCAACCAGGCCTTGCTGCCCCCGATGGCCCGTTTCAGAGGTTCCACCTTGCGCACGAAACAACAGGCTTTGCGCAGTTCGATGCTTTCGTAGAAGGCATTGGGACCGAATTCGGTCATATGGCTTTCCAGTTGCTCATGCCGGGGCGTAAAGACCGTGATGGTGGTCTGGTAGCGGTCCCGCGTCTTTTTCAAGACATCGTAGGTCTGCTGGTGCAACCGTCCGGTGTCCAGGGTGATGATGGCAATCTGGGGGGCATGTTTGACGATCAGATCCGTCAACACCTGATCCTCGGCACCAAAACTGGAGGCCAACTTGGCGGGCAGATACTCTTTTTCGATTTGTTGCAGAATCTGGATGGTGGATGCTACTTTTTGGCTCAACGTCATGAAAATACTCCTCAAATGATGGTCTCAAGCTGGATGAATAAACGATTTCACGTCACATCCACCGGGCTGTCAGGTGCGTACAATGCCGGTCTCCAACTGTCCGTCCGGGTGCAGTCGTAACCAGCGATACCCAGGTGTATCCGTTGTGCAAATCGGTTGTTCCGTCCCCCTGGCAAATTGAACACTGGTAGCGGGGGCACTGAGCAGACGCACATTCTGCCAATGTCCATCGAACGGACTGTGGATATGACCAAAAAGTACACACCGTGTCCAGGGATGGCGTGCCAGTAACGCAAAAAAATGTTCTGGCTGGGCCAGACCGATCTGATCCATCCAGGGTGTGGCGACCGGAACCGGTTGGTGGTGGAAGGCAATCAGGGTGGGCAGGTTCGGTTGGGCCAGCAAAGCTTCTTCCAGGGCAGCCAACTCCTCGGCCAGGAATACCCCACCCACCTGGCCAGGATCGGCTGAATTGAGAAATATCAGATGCCAGCCAGCCACCACCACGGAACGTTGCCAGACGATGGGATGACCGGTCAGCCCCTTTCTCATTGCATCTGCCTCATCATGATTGCCCGGTACGGCATAAACCGGCCTCTGCAAGCGGGCAAACATCTGTTCCACCCGCGCATAGGTTTCCGGTTGGCCATCGTCGGTCAGATCACCGGTAATAATGGCAATCTGGCTGGCGGCGGCCTGTTCCTGGGCTGCGTCCAATACCGCCGTCAGGGTACTGGCTGGCTGCACCCCGCGCAGTTCCTGGGTCGGATCCGCAAACAGGTGACAATCGGAAAAATGTAAAATCTGTAACATGCTGATCTGCCTGTAAATTTTTGTTAACATCACGACATTAACAAGCGGGGTTCCGGTACAGAGGAGCGGTTGTCCGCCCCCCGTACCGGAACCCTGACGATCTGTTTTGTCTGATGGCAAGAGGAGAGTGCTGAGGATGCCATATCCAGTTTATTGAATCAATGTTTGCCGCCCATACTGCCCGCACCGTTCATGCCGTTGGTGCCTGTATCACTGTTGCCCATGCCACTGTTTCCTGTGCCACTGTTGCCGGTGTCACTGTTGCCCATGGTACCACTCCCCATACCGCTGTTGTCTGTGCCACTGTTGCCCATGGTGCCATTACCCATGGTACCGCTGCCCATATTGCCGCTGCCCATATTGCCGCTGCCCATATTGCCGCTGCCCATATTGCCGCTGCCCATATTGCCGCTGCCCATATTGCCGCTGCCCATATTGCCGCTGCCCATATTGCCGCTGCCCATGGTGCTGCCCACGCCACTCATGCCACCGCCCGTCATGCCGCCCCCCATCACGCCGCCACCCATGCCACCGCCACCCATGCCAGCACTATATCCTGGCGATGCGGTGACAAACACCATGACACCGAAAGTCAATGCCAACACACCCAATATTTTTCCGTTTCTCTTCATGATGTATTCAATCCTGTTTAAAGTTATTGTCAAACGACGCGCTTTGGTAAATCAATGATTGGCAAACAGCCGTGATTGCCCCGTTGTGGTGAAGGTAACCACCTGATAGGGATCGGGCTTCTGCCCAGGGACTTCCATACCCGGCGAACCCACGACCATTCCTGGTACGGCAATGCCTTTGACGGATGGCTTTTCCGCCAACAGACGACGGACATCGTCAGCTGGGACATGTCCCTCGATCAAATAGTTCCCGATTACCCCCGTGTGGCAGGAATCCATGTTGGGCGGGACGCCAAGCTGACGTTTCATCGCCGTCATATCCTCCAACTCTTTTACCTCCACGGTAAAGCCATTCTGCTCCATATGCTTCACCCATAGGCCGCAACAGCCGCAGGATGCCGACTTGTAAACCACCATGTGCGTGGTCTCAGCCGGGGCAGGTGACGCAACCAGCCCTGCCAACACCAGGGTCATCAGACCTGCCAACCAAAAAAAAATCACTCTGCCCTGCGGATTCATGCCACGCCTCCTGTCTGGTCGCTGCCGTCGTTCATGTTGTGTTGTTCTGCCGATGCAATCGGCTGTTTCCGTATAGAAAATTCCTTGATCTGGAAGTAGATCGCCGGAATGATAACCAGCGTCAACAAGGTGGAGGAGACCATGCCGCCCACCATGGGGGCGGCAATGCGGCGCATCACCTCGGAACCAGTGCCGGTACTCCACATGATGGGCAGCAAACCGGCCATGATGGCGACCACCGTCATCATCTTGGGCCGCACCCGCTCCACCGCCCCCTCCATGATCGCCTCGTAGAGATCCGCACGAGTCAAGCGGGTTCCTTCCGCCGCACGCCGGGCGGTCCGTTCGGTCAAGGCGTGATCCAGATAAATCAACATCACCACGCCCGTTTCGGCCGCCACCCCGGCCAGGGCGATAAAGCCCACCGCCACCGCGACACTCAGGTTGAAATGGAGCCAATCCATCAGCCAAACCCCACCGACGAGTGCAAACGGCAGGGAGAGCATGACAATCAGGGTCTCGGTCAGCCGCCCGAAGTTCAGGTACAACAGCAGAAAAATAATCATCAGTGTCAGGGGGATGACCAGCATGAGTTTTGCCTTGGCCCGTTCCATATATTCAAACTGACCGCTCCACAGGAGAAAAGTTCCCGTCGGCAGCGTGACCTGCTCCTGCACCGCTTTGCGCGCATCGGCCACATAACCGCCGATATCCCGGTCACGAATATCCACAAAGATATAGACCGCCAGCAGGGCATTTTCGGTGCGGATGGCCGCCGGACCTTGTTCCAGGCGCAGGGTGGCCAGTTGGCCCAGGGGAATTTGCGCCCCGTCGGCCACTCGCACCAACACCCGTTTGGCAATGGCTTCCGGGTCAGAGCGAAAATCCCGGGGATAGCGCACATTGACCGTGAAGCGTTCCCGTCCTTCCACGGTGGTGGTGACGCTTTCCCCACCCAGGGCGGTGAGAATCACCTCCTGGAGGTCGCCGATGGTCAATCCGTAGCGGGCGATGGCGTCCCGGTCCGGGTCGATGGTCAGATAATAGCCACCCCCCACCCGTTCGGCATAGGCACTGGTGGTGCCGGGTACGGTCTTGATGACCGTTTCAATCTGTTGGGCCAGGGGTTCCAACTCGGCCAAATTTTTGCCGAACACCTTGATGCCGATGGGGGTGCGGATGCCGGTGGAGAGCATGTCGATGCGCGCCTTGAGGGGCATGGTCCAGGCATTGCTCACCCCCGGCATTTGCAGGGCAGCGTCCAGTTCGGCCACCAGCCCATCCAGCGTCAAGCCGAGACGCCACTCGGCTTCGGGCTTGAGATTGATCACTGTCTCAAACATTTCGGTGGGGGCGGGATCGGTGGCGGTGACGGCCCGTCCCGCCTTGCCGAACACCGAGGCCACCTCCGGGAACCCCTTGATAATCTTGTCCTGGGTCTGCAACATCTCTTCTGCCTTGGTCATGGAGAGACTGGGCAGCGTGGTGGGCATATAGAGCAGCGTTCCTTCATTCAGATTGGGCATAAACTCGCTGCCCAGGCGCATGGCGGGCGCAACACTGCCCGCCAAAACCGCCAACGCCAAGAGAATAAAGCTGATCTTGCAGCGCAACACCAGCCGGATGATCGGGCGATAGATCCAGATCAAGAAACGGTTGAGGGGATTTTTTTGCTCCGGCAAAATGCGGCCCCGCACGAAAAGCAGCATCAGCACCGGGACCAGCGTGAGGGAGAGCATGGCCGCCCCGGCCATCGAAAAGGTTTTGGTAAAGGCCAGTGGCTTGAACAAACGGCCCTCCTGAGACTCCAGGGTGAAGACCGGCAGAAAAGAGACGGTAATGATCAACAGGCTGAAAAAGAGGGCGGGGCCCACCTCCACCGCCGCCGCCATGATCACCTGATGGCGGGGTGTGCCCGGCTTTGCCCGCTCCAGATGTTTGTGGGCATTTTCGATCATGACGATGGCGGCATCCACCATGGCCCCCACGGCGATGGCAATCCCCCCCAGGCTCATGATATTGGAAGTCATGCCCAGTGACTGCATGAGCAGAATGGCGATCAGCACCCCCACCGGCAGCATGAGAATGGCCACCAGGGCACTGCGCACATGCAGCAGAAAGATGATGCAGACCGCCGCGACGATCAGGCTTTCCTCGACCAGGGTATGCTTCAAGGTCTCTATGGCCCGCAGGATCAACTCCGACCGGTCATAAACCGCCACAATCTGGATTCCCTCGCCCAGACTGCGGGTGATTTCGGCCAGTTTTGCCTTGGCATTCTGGATCACAGCCAGGGCATTCTGCCCGAACCGTTGGATGACAATGCCGCTGACCACCTCCCCTTCGCCGTTCAGTTCGGCCAGGCCGCGCCGTTCGTCCGGGCCCAGTTCCACGCGGGCCACATCCCGCAGGCGCACCGGAATGCCTTTTTCCTCCTTGAGGACAATCTGCTCAATATCTTCCACTCCGCGCAGATAACCGCGCCCGCGCACCACATATTCGGTCTCGGCCATCTCTACCACCCGACCGCCCACATCGCGGTTGCTCATGGTGATGGCCTGGCCGATCCGGGAGAGGGGAATATTGTAGGCCTGCAACTGCTGGGGATCCACGATCACTTGATATTGCTGGACATATCCCCCCACACTGGCCACCTCCGCCACCCCTTCGGCCTTGGCCAGATGATAGCGCACATACCAGTCCTGGAGTGTGCGCAGTTCGGCCAGGGTCCGGTCTTTGGCCAGAATGGCGTATTGATAGACCCAGCCCACGCCGGTGGCATCCGGTCCCAGGGTGGGGGTGACACCGGTTGGCAACCGTTTGGCGGCAAAATTGAGATATTCCAACACCCGGCTGCGCGCCCAATAAATATCGGTACCGTCTTCAAAAATAATGTAAACGAAGGAGGCCCCGAAGAATGAAAAGCCCCGCACCAGTTTAGACCGGGGCACGGAGAGCAGGGCGGTGGTCAACGGATAGGTGACCTGGTCCTCCACCACCTGGGGGGCCTGCCCCGGAAATTCGGTATAGAGGATCACCTGAACATCGGACAGGTCAGGAATGGCGTCCAGAGGGAGGTGGAGCATGGCATAAATGCCACTGATGACAATAAAAAAGGTTCCCAACAGCACCAATAACCGGTTGCGGCACGACCAGCGAATGAGCCAGGCAAGCATCGGGTGATTCTCCCCTTTTAATGAGAAAAATGGCCCAGAGCGGCCCGCAGGTTGGCCTCGGCATCAATCAGAAAATTGGCGCGCACGACGACCTTTTCTCCCTCCTTGAGTCCATTGAGAATCTCGACGTACCCATCGCCCCGACCACCCGTCTTGATGGTGCGCGGTTCAAACAGCCCTTCGCCTCGCTCAACCAGGACCGCCAGGCGGGAGCCGCTGTCCAGGATGGCGGAATCGGGTACTGCGAGAACCGGGGCGGTCGAGGTGGAGGAGGCGAGGTAGACGGTGGCATACAGGGCAGGTCGCAACACCCCGTCGGGATTGGCCAGTTCGATGCGGACCGGCACCGTGCGGGTCTCGGCGGACAGAGTGGGATAGATGAAGGCAACTTGGCCGGAAAAGGTTTTGCCGGGCAGGGCATTCAGGGTGACTTCGGCGGATTGTCCTGTGCGCACCGCGCCGATATCCTGTTCAAATACATCCGCGACCACCCACACGGTGGTCAGATCGGCCAGACGATAGAGCATCTCGCCCGGCATGATCCGCATCCCCTGGACGGCGGCCTTTTCCAGAATGATGCCACTCATGGGGGAGCGGACACTCAAGGTGCGTTCCACGTGACCCGTCTTGCGCAACCGTTTGATCTGATCTTCGGCAATATCCCAGTTGCGCAGGCGCATCAGGGCACTTTCCGCCAGCGCATGGGCCGTCGCCTGGGTTTCGGCATCGGCCTCCTGGAGAGACCGCTCGGCCTGGGCGGCGGTCACATATTCCTGTTGGGCCAACACCAGGGCCGGGCTGTATATCTCCAGCAGGGATTCCCCCTTGCGCACGGCCAAACCGGTGGCGTTGGCATGGAGTTTTTCGATCCACCCTTCATATTTCAGGGTGACCACCTGGCGTTTGCGTTCGTCCACCTGGACGGTTCCCACGGCCCGGATGGAACGGGCCAGCGCACGCAAGGCAACGACCTCCGTCTTGACCCCCATTTTTTGAACCTTGTCCAGACTGATGCGCACCGTGCCATCCTCCCTGGAGGCATCGTCCGCATAGACCGGGATATAATCCATCCCCATCGAATCTTTTTTGGGGATCGGGGAGGTGTCGGCCAGACCCATGGGATTCCGATAGTACAAAATTTTACGTGCCGCCTTGTCCTGGCCTGTGGCTGGACTTTGTTGGGCAACGGGAGCTGCCGTGTTGTGTCCGGCGTGTTCCTCCACTGCCTGCGCCACCGCCGTGAGAAGCACAGAGCCGACCAGCATGGCCAGGATTGTCCGTAAAAAGCGTTTCATAAATCATCCCCAATCAACCGTTCAATTTCTGCCAGACGGACCTGGGCCTCAAATTGGGCCTTGAGCAGATCAATCTGGAATCTTTTCAATCGCTGGACTGCGTCCAGCACGGCAACCGCTTCCGTGGTGCCGGTCTGGTAGCCCTGCAAGGCGGATTGCAACGCGATGCGGGCCTGGGGCAACAAGGTGTTCTGGGTCAATTGCGCCACTTCCCGCGCCTCTTCCAGACTCAAGAGGGTCTCTTGCAAGGCGGCATCGATGCGCAATTGTTCGCTGGCCTGTTGTGCCTGGACCGCCTTGAGTTTGGCGGCGGTTTCTCGTTCCTTGGCCCGGCGTGCCTCCCATTGGACCGGTATATTCAATGCCACCATGGCCTCAAAGCCGTTGTCTTCTCCGGCATTGCGGTTTTGTACCAGACCGAGACTCACGCTGACATCGGGATACCAGGCCTTGCCCGACAGTTGGTGATCCTGCTGGGCGGCCTGGGTGCGGGCTTCGAGCATGGCCAGGGCCGGATTCTGGGCCTGGGCGCGTTGCAGCAGGGTAGCATAATCCAGGGTGGCGGGGGGGGGCAGGGGGCGCAGTTGGGGATGTTCCACCACCGGCGCGTCCGGCTTGCGGTTGACCAGGGCATTCAAGCGGGAACGGATGCGGCCCCGTTCCTTGCCCAGCCGGACCTGTTCCACGTCCAACGCGCCCCGTTCCGCCTCGGCGGCGGTGGCCTCCAGTTGGGTAGCCATCCCCTGGGCATAACGGAATTGGGCAAACTGCACCAGGGTGCGCATGATCTGGCGCAACTCCGCCGTCTGATCCATGGAAAGATGGACCCGATGATAGTCGGCATAGGCGGTTTTGATGCGCAGGGCGATTTCGGCCTCCACGTCCGCCAGTTTGTCTTGCGCCTCTTGGCTTTCCGCTTCGGCCATGCCCTGCTGCAACGCCCGTTTGCCCCACCAGGGCAAGGTCTGTTGCAATTCATATTTTTCGACCGCCAGCCGACCTGGCAGGCCGTTATGGTTTTTAGTAATCGTGTCCATGAGATACTGAAACTGGGGGTCCGGCAGGGTGCCTGCCCCTTGGGCGCGGGCGATGGCGGCGTCAGCCTCCAGGGCGGCGGCGGCCCGTTCGGGATTCATCTGGCGGGCCAGGGCGAGCAATTCCGCCACCGAAGCTCCCACCGGTTGTGTTGCCGGGCGCGGGGCATCGTCATGGGGGGGGCCTTCATGGGCTTGCAGCAGTACGGGCGAGAGTGCCCCGCAGCCCAGTGCCAGCCAGAACCAGAGGAAACGCATCATACGCATTGTGCCCACTCTCCATACCCGCCGCCCCAGACTGTTTTGATAATCTGTGGATCTTTGGGATCGGCCTCGATTTTGCGTCGCAAACGCATCACCTGGGTATCCATGCTGCGATCATAGTTGTCTGCCGTGCGCCCCCGGGCCA
>JADFYM010000012.1 GCA_015233035.1 Magnetococcales bacterium | reverse complement strand
TCTGGTGAGTCGCACACTGCGGCAGGGGCTCTGCCCCTGCACCCCGCCAGGGGGGATGATCCCCCCTGGACCCCGCAATAATATTATAAAAACTGCGGACAGACGGCTATGTTAGCGCATATGGGGCGAAGCCCCCCCCCGGCACCGCCCCCCCTCCTCTCACGCAAACCACTCCTGCTGCAACCGTCCCAGATAACGCGGGGCCGGTTGGCCGAGCAACCAGGCGGCCAGGGCTGGCGCAATACCCGGATACAGGGGAGCCGTTGCGACCGCATCCAGCGGGATCCACTGCACCTGCGTTGCCCGCGTCTGAGCCGGATTGAGACAGGGGGTACCTGCCGTGGTCTCAATGTGAAAAACCAGATGCAGAACATGCCGCTCGGCCACCACAGTCTCGGCGCAGCAGAGCAAATCACCCACCGTGATTTCCAGATCCAACTCTTCGGCAAATTCCCGCATCAAGCAGGCCGTCACCTCTTCGCCCGGTTCCAGATTGCCACCTGGCAGGTTGAAACGGTCCCGCTCGCCATACCGGTAACGCATGACCAGCAGATGCTGGTCTCGCACAACCACGCCAGACGGTCGAATGATGAGCATCATGCACTCCCGAAAAGGGGGGAGAATAACTTGGTTTTTTGGGGGGAGGCGATGCACCGCTGCCTTGGCCCCCTCCTCCTTTTTTGACAGTGGAGAAATGTGCAACCGGCACGAGAAGACAAAAAAATGTCATTCCCGCACCGCATACCACATTGCAATCAGACGGGTAACGGCGTTGGCTGCGTCGTTACTGCACGCGGTCGTGCGTGACACTTCCTTGTTCCGTCATTCCCGCGCAGGCGGGAATCCAGCCAGCCCCGCAGAACTCCTGGATTCCCGCTTTCGCGGGAATGACGATAACGGGTGTCCGTGCCTGTCGCCTTGTTCCCCGTTCGATTGCAATTTGGTATCAGTTTGAACCGAACCTTGTGGTTTCCCGTTCGGGGCTTCGCCCCGGACCCCACCAGGGGCTTTGCCCCTGGACCCCACCAGGGGGATGATCCCCCTGGACCCGCAGAAGAGTACATCCACTCACGGGTTTTGTTCCAACGCCACTTCCACTTTGACATCCCGCTCCGACAGTTCCACCCACCGCTGCTGCGTCTTGAAACCCGGTTTGGACAACTCCAGCAAATATCTGCCGGGAGCCAACGGTACCCCAGGACGATAGGCCACATTGGCGTTCACAATGCGAATCTCCACCCCTTGCAACACCGGCAGCACCGTCAAGGTGGGACGGGCCACCAGGGGCAGTTCCGCCAGATGAATGGCCACCACCCGATCCTTGCCCCCCAGTTCCACCACCCGGTGCTCGGTTTTATACCCCTTTTTCGCCACTTCCACCCGATAGGAACCGGACTCCAGCCGTATGCCCGGTCGGTATGGGGTCCGAATGTTCAACAGACGCACTACGGCATCCGCCGGTTGGGCCTGGATCGTCAACGCATGCAGATCGCCCGGTGCCAACGGCTGCAACGCCACAGCCAGATCCAGATCCCGGTCCACCAGATTGGCCCAACACTGCCGGGTCTTGAAAGCCTCCTTGGCAATGGCCAGATGATAACGACCCGGCGGCAGGGCCACGCCCGGCTGATAGGGTATCCGGCTGTTCAAGATCTGCACCTGGGCATCCCCTGGGTCGCTCTGCACGGTCAGGGCATACTGTCTGGGTCTGCTCAGGGCAGGCTGCCTGGCTTCCGGGCAGGCCTCCACCGGTTCTGCACGCCGCACATCGCCGACTGGTCGCGCAGGCTTTTGCTGCTCCGGCTTGAGCGCGACAGCCACCTGTACCGCTTGTTGCCCCACCGTCACCTGCAACCGTCGGGTCACAAAACCCGGATGGGAAACCTCCAACCGATAGATCCCCGGTTTGAGCAACAAGCCCGGCTGATAGCGCGGGACAATATCCAACACCTTGACCTGCGCCTCCGCTGGCTCGGTCTGCACCGTCAGGGCATACTGTTGTGCCTGGGGAACGGGCCGGGTGGCCACTTTCTGGCGGGTCACGGCTGGCCGCGTGGCGGGCACACCCGCCTCCGTCACCGCCGAGGCCACCACAATGGGTGCAGGCGGCACCACCACCGCCGGTTTGGCTGACTCAACCGCCGGTTTGGCTGGCTCGACCGCCGGTTTGGCTGGCTCAACCGCCGGTTTGGCTGGCTCAACCGCCGGTTTGGCTGGCTCGACCACCGGTTTGGCTGACACACCCTTTGGCTTGGCTGGCACAGCCTTTGGTTTGGCTGGCTCGACCGCTGCCGGGGCTGGCTCGCCAGTCGGCGCACGGGCGACAACGGGCGTTACACGAGCTGTCTCCACCGGTTTGGCGGCCGCCACCCCCGTTGTCACAGAAGTGACGGCGGTTTCAGTCGGCACACGGGCGACCTTGCCGGGTACCGAGGACGGTTCCGTCGGGACACTGGCCTTTTTGTCAGCCACCGTGATGGAACCATCCAGACCATTGGCAGCGGGTTGGACCAGCCCGCCATCCGCTACCGTCGTCGGTGCTGTGGTTGGGACCGCCGTCGCCGGTTTGGCTGGCGCAACCACCGCTTTGTTCTGGGCCACCGCAGCGGCCCCCTCCGGCGTCAGAGTGACATCCACCTTGACCTCACTCTCCTGCACCGTCACCCAAAGCGTTTCCGGTCGATACCCCTGGCGGGTGACCTCCACATGATATTTACCCGGCAGCAGACGCATACCCGACACATACCCAGGACGAATATTGAGGATCCGCACCTGGGCATCCGGTGGATTCGGCACCACTGTCAACGGCAAACCCGGCTGACCGATCATGCCAGCCAGTGGTGCCGGCACCCCACTGGGGGGGGGACCACCGGCATCGGTTGACGGCTGCGGCTCCACGGTGCGTGCCTCGGCCTGTTGCGCCGCCGTCAGTTTATGGGCAACCGCCTGCAAGGCCTTTTCCGCCACCCGACTCCCTTGATGGGCGGCCTGTTCATACCAGAAAAAGGCCCGTTTTTCATCCTTGGGCGTCCCCAGACCCTGCGCATACATCAGGCCCAACATTTCCTGGGCCATGCCAATGCCGCGTTCCGCCGCCAGCTTGAACCAGGTCAAGGCCTCCCGATAATCCTTGGCAACCCCCCGCCCCTCATAATAAATATAGCCCAGTTTCAACTGGGCCCAGCCCTTGATGACCGGATTGAATTGATCCACCCGAGCCGACTGCGCGGCCACCCGATGAAACCAGTAGGCCGCCTTCTGGTCATCCCGTGGAATGCCCTGCCCCTCCTGGCAGAGTACGCCAAGATTGAACTGGGCCAGCCCCTCTTCCTGTTCGGCTGCCCGCTGAAACCAGTAATAGGCCTTGTTCAGGTTACGGCGCACCCCGACGCCGTGCAGATAGAGCGCGCCCAGATTGGTCTGAGCCACGGCATCCCCCTGGCGGGCCGCCGCGCCAAAGCGTTCCAGCACCGAGGCGTTGCTCCCCTCGGCACCGTTTTCCTGGGCCAACCCGGACCCCGGCAGGATGAGCAAAAAACACCAACAGACCACACAAAGCCACCAGCGCAGCCGTTCTGCCCGTTGGCAAAACGGCCCGGCGGCACGGCGATGGATGAGATGGGGGGTATGGGTCAAAATCATGCTGGATCCCTTGCAGTGCCCTCTGTTTCCAGACACACAAACATCAAAAATTCCGCTATTATCCGTTGCCAATCCCCCTTTGTCAAACGTAAAACAGAAGACCTGGATGATCGTTTTGGCCATCGGGGAGAACAATGCCCCCGGCTCCCCCCTGAAATTATTGAAAAAGGACAAAAAAAAGCACAAAGCGGGAATTGTTCGTGAAAATATGTTTGACAAGGAGAGAAATATAACACACACTGAAGGGCTTGCATGTTTTGGGGAGCTGGAGAATGGCTTATCCTGACCGGATGACACAATCATGGCCCACTATCCCGACGGCTTCATTGAAGAGGTTCGAGAGCGTGCCAACCTGCTGGATGTGGTGGGTCGGTATGTCCATTTAAAGAAGCAGGGAGCCAACTGGCTGGGTCTTTGTCCCTTTCATGGGGAAAAAACCCCCTCCTTCAACGTGCGGCCCGACCAGGGTTTTTACAAATGCTTTGGGTGTGGCGTGGGGGGGGATGTCTTTGATTTTTTGATTCGGCTCAGGGGCATGGGCTTTGCCGAGGCGGTTGGCGAGGTTGCCACTGGCTTGGGCATGACGCTGCCGGTCATGGGTCACGAAGATGCCCAACAGCAGCAGCGGCGGGCAGAACGGCAACAATTATTGGCCGTCATCGAGAAGGCACGCCTCTGGTTTCACCAACGGCTGCATGCCCCCGAAGGGGGTCCGGCGCGGGCCTATTTGCAACGGCGCGGTTTGCAGGCGGCGACCATCGAGCGGTTTGGCCTGGGCTATGCTCCCCCCGGCTGGCGCAATCTGCTGGACCATTTCGGTGGTGGCAAAAATGCGGAGGTGCTGCTGGAAAAGGTCGGTCTGGTCGTGCCGGGGGAAAATCGTCCGGGGTATGATCGTTTTCGGGAGCGGATTGTGTTTCCGATCCGTGACCATGCGGGCCATTGCATCGGTTTTGGCGGGCGTCTGCTGGCCCAGGGCGAGCCCAAATATATCAATTCGCCCGAGACCGTGTTGTACCGGAAGGGTGAGGTGCTGTACGGACTGGATCAGGCCCAGACGGCCATTCAACGGGATGACCGGGTCGTGGTGGTGGAGGGCTACCTGGATCTGATTGCCCTGGCGGACCGTGGGGTCGAGGCCGTGGTCGCCACGTTGGGCACCGCTTTGACCGCCGCCCATTTGCGACAACTCTGGAAGCGCACCCGCCGGATCTGTTTTTGTTTTGACGGTGACAAGGCGGGCAAAAAGGCCGCCTGGCGTGCCCTGGAGATGGTTCTGGACGGCTTGCAGGCGGATCGCCATGCCCATTTTTTGTTTTTGCCCGATGGCGAAGATCCAGACGATGTGGTACGACGGGAGGGGGCGGCAGGATTTCGCACCCGACTGGAAAATGCCACCCCGTTGATGGCCTTTTTTTTGCGCCAGTTGAGTGAGGGGTTGGATCAGACCAGCCCGGAGGGACGGGTGGCCATTTTCCATCGCGCCCGCCCCCTGTTGGCCAAGGTGGCTGACCCATTATTGCGGGAACTTTATCACGAGCGGCTGAGTCAGTATCTCAACCTGCCTCAGCATCCGTCCATCGGGGAAGAAGAGGCGGGGCCTGTGGGTCAACCCCTGCCACCGTCGCCCGGTATTGCCCGGCACCACCGGCCACGCCAGACAACCCAGGTGGCGGGGCGCGATTTTGAGCAGGCCCTGGTGGCGTTGTTGTTGCGGTCGCCCGATCTGCTGTTGACCTGGGAGGAAGAGTTAAGCCGACTGGACCTGGAAAATCCCCATTTGGCCGCGTTGTTGTCCGCCTTGCTGACGTTGGGGAGTGCTTTGGTGGATGGGAGTGCCGCCCCGTTGTGGCAGCGGCTGCCAACGGCGGCCCTGGTGGCCCAGGCGGAAGCGATTCTGGCGACCGAAGAGGTTCATATGGAATCGCTGCCAGAGGAGTTTGCGGGTTGTCTGATCAGTTGTCAGTTGCGCCATCTCAACCGACAGATCGATCAGAAATCCCGCGAGATTGCAGCCGGGTCGGGGGACAATTCCCGCCAGTTTGGTGTGTTACTTGCTTTGAAGCAGGAGAAGCGGCTGCTCCAGCAGCGCAAGAGTCATCCGGTGACTCGGCAAGTGGGATCTTAGAGTATTGTTGCGGTCACCAGGGGCAAAGCCCCTGACCCCACCAGGGGCTTTGCCCCTGGACCCCATCAAGGGGATGGTCCCCCTGGACCCGCAATCGAGGGTGGAGGGGATCGGGGGACGGTTTTGCGTCTCCCCAGAGGAAACCAGGCCGTCATCGCAGACCTCTGCCACGGTTTTTTAAGACTATTCACAAAAATGGACACAAGCAAAAATGGGCGATGAGTTCAAGTTTCCACCAATGAAACAGCTCGTTGAGCGTGGCAAAGAACGCGGCTTCCTGACCTTTGATGAGGTCAACGATGTGCTGCCCAGTCATATCAATTCGGCTGACCAGATTGAGGATGTGGTCTCCACGTTGGACGAGATGGGGATCCATCTGGTGGACGACCCGGAACCGTCCGATGATCTCAAGTCGGATGAGGCGGATCCGCTCAGTGCCGAGAGCGATGGCATGGAGGATCTGGACGAACTGGAAAAACATGGCAGTTCGGATTCTGGCATCGAAGATATTGATCTGGGCAAGACCGATGACCCGGTGCGAATGTATTTGCGCGAGATGGGGGCAGTGGATCTGCTGACCCGGGAAGGCGAAATTGTCATTGCCAAGCGGATTGAGTCTGGCCGCAAGGAGGTCTTGACGGCCATTTGCGACTCTCCGGTGACCTTCCAGGAAATTATTTTGCTGGCGGAGCGGTTGCGCAACCGCGAGGTTTCGCTGCGGGACATTTTGGACATTCCCACGCCCAATGTGGGCGAAGAAGATGGGTTGGACAAGGTGGAGCCTGAACTCGAGGCCGAAGAGGAACTGGAGGAGGATGAGTTTTCCGACGAGGAGAAGGAAGAGCGCGCGGAAGGGCTGGACGGTGATTCGCCAGCGACCGACAAAACGGCGGTCGATCTGTCGACGGTCATTCTGGATGGAACCCCCTTGTTGGAGTTGCTGGAGGCGACCCAGCAGACCTTTGACCGCATTGCCGAAGAGCATGGCAAGCTGCAAGAGACCGACGAACAGGTCAAGATTGCTCTGCTGCAAGGCGACGAGGCCGAGGCCAAGCGGCTGGAGCGAATCTACCAGGGGCAAAAACGGGCCATTGTGGATTTGCTGGACTCGGTCAATTTTTCGCAAAAACAGATTGACCGCATGGTCCAGACGTTGAAGGATTATGTGGACCGTATTCGGGCCTGTGAGTTGGAGTTATTGAAACTGGCCGAGCGGACTGGCATACCCAAGATGGCCCATCTCAAGGAATATTTGGGCAACGAGGGCAGGCGGGAATGGGTGGATCAGTTGGCCGACCATGCCGGACCGGCCTGGCGGCAGTTTTATGCCCAACATGCGACGGACATTTATCGGATTCAAGAATCGCTGCATCTGGTGGAGCAGGAGACGGGACAGACGGTCTCCGAGTTGAAGGGCACCCACAAGTCGATCATGAGTGGGGAACGCAAGGCCAGTTGGGCCAAGAAGGAGATGGTGGAGGCCAATCTGCGGCTGGTGATTTCCATTGCCAAAAAATATACCAACCGGGGCCTGCAATTTTTGGATCTGATTCAGGAAGGCAACATTGGCCTGATGAAGGCGGTGGACAAGTTTGAGTGGCGGCGGGGGTACAAGTTTTCCACCTATGCGACGTGGTGGATTCGGCAGGCCATCACCCGGTCGATTGCCGACCAGGCGCGCACCATTCGGATTCCGGTGCACATGATTGAGACCATCAACAAGCTGGTGCGGACCAGTCGGCAGATGGTGCAGGATATGGGTCGGGAGCCGACCCCGGAGGAGATTGCCGAGCGGATGGAGATGTCGCTGGACAAGGTGCGCAAGGTGCTCAAGATTGCCAAGGAGCCGATCTCCCTGGAGACCCCGGTCGGGGATGAGGAGGATTCGCATCTGGGTGATTTTATCGAGGACAAGACCATGTTGTCCCCGTCGGAGTTGGCGATCCAGTCCAATTTGCGCGATACGACAGGTCGGGTCTTGCAAACGCTGACCGATCGGGAGGAGAATGTCTTGCGGATGCGGTTCGGGATTGGTCTGCATACGGACCATACGTTGGAAGAGGTGGGGCGGCAGTTTCATGTGACGCGGGAACGGATTCGCCAGATTGAGGCCAAGGCGTTGCGCAAGTTGCGCCATCCCACCCGGTCGCGCAAGTTGAGGAGTTTTCTGGAGTCATAGTTTTGTTTGACCGGGCCTATAGCTCAGCGGTCAGAGCCGCCGGCTCATAACCGGTCGGTCCCAGGTTCGAATCCTGGTGGGCCCACCAATTTGATTTTACAGGGTTTTCTCCACAACGCGACCGCTTCCCAGGGCGGTCGTGGCGTTTCTGGAAACCCCAAGGTTTTCTGTGGTTGGCGCAGACGGTCCAGAAAGGAATTTGGTCCGCTGTTGGGCCCGTCAAAGATGGACGTTGCCTTTTCCTTTTCTCTCTGCCAGAATTCTCCAGAGGCTCTGGACCCGCCCCGTGGCGAGCCTGACAAAACTTTACTAATTTTTTCCCGAGACATCAGAGAACAACATGAGTTGATGATATTGAACTTGCTCTGTGGTGAACTTAGTCGACGAAAAAGGAAAATCGTTCAAACCCGCATCCAGTGATAAGTTCTCCTCCCATTGGCTTGTGCAGACACGGAGATCAGATATGGCAAATAAAAACATCAATATCACAGAATGTGAAATCAATCCTGGTTTAGTAGTTTCAATTAATGGCGGCAGGCTCTCAAACGCAAATCAGAATAGGTCTATAATTGTAATATCTGGAACTCTTGCATATGCTGATCATCTTTATGTTTGCGTCTGCGTTGACGAAGTAAACAGCTATTGGACAGTGCTGACTTCGCAGGGTACTACAAATGGTGGAACAAGTCGTTTGTCTCTTACGTCCTACAAGGAAAGAGACAATGTGTCAAAAACGGATCGTTGGTTCGCTGAAGAAACATATCTTGCTGACGGCAATAATATTATTTTTGGTGCAAAAAGTGTTATTGTAAATGTCAGTGACGAAAGTAGCTTCCCGAATGCAAGGCGCCGAATCAGTGCGGGTGGTGTGGAGGCCATCCTTCAGGAAATCAGGACAAGACATGGATTGCTTCCCTCCTCCTGTTCCGAAAATTAGAAAGCATTTTTACCCATATTTTTTGCCCGGAACTTGCGCGTGACCGATCACGACATTCAAAACCAACCGACCGAGTACGACTCGCCGTGGAAAGAGATCCTCAAGGTATACTTTAAGGATTTTCTGGCTTTTTTCCTTCCTGAAGCGCATGACGGTATCGATTGGCAACGTGACCCTGAGTTCCTGGACAAGGAGTTGGACCGGATCACGAAGGAGGCGCAAGCCAAAAATCGCCGAGTGGACATGCTGATCAAGGTATGGCTGCTCAACGGAGATGAACTTTGGGTGTTGATCCATGTCGAAGTGCAAGGAGATCGGGATCACGAATTTGCGGAGCGAATGTACACCTGTCAGTATCGGGCATACGACCTGCACCGTAGGCCAGTGGTCGGTTTGGCCATTTTGGCGGATGAAGAAGCGTCTTGGCGGGTTTCGGAGTACCGACAGGAAATCTTTGGGTCAGAAGTGGTCTATAGGTTCAACACGGTAAAGTTGTTGGATTATCTGGATCACCTATCCGATCTGGAGACATCCGACAACCCCTTTGCCATCGTCACTCTGGCGCACCTGCGCGCCAAACAGACCAAGAACCAGCCAGAGGTACGCTACCGGGAAAAAATGAGCATCGTGCGCAGCCTGCGTCATCGTGGGTTCAACCACCAGGAGATCATTGATCTTTGCCGGTTCATCGACTGGGTGCTGAGTTTGCCAGAAAGGCTTGATGACCAGTTTTGGAAAGAACAGTCCAACTTTGAGGAGAACCAAGAGATGCAATATGTCACGAGTGTAGAACGGAAAGGGGAGGAAAGAGGGAGGTTGGCAGGTATCCAAATAGGTCGACAGGAAGGCGAGGCCACCATCCTAACACGCCAGTTGCAACGTCGCTTTGGTGCTATACCTGAGTGGGCCAGTGAAAAAATTTCCAAGGCCGAGCCATCTACCTTGGAGGAATGGAGTCTCCGGATCTTGGACGCCCCAACGCTGGACAGTGTGCTCGCAGATCTTTCGTGACGGCGAGGATCCTGCGCACAAGGGCCATTGCCACCCCAACGTTGATAGCGGCATTTTTGTGCTCCGATTCTGGGCCGGAAATCCTCCATTCTCCAAAAAACGGAGAAAAGTTTTTCTGGCAGAGCGATTGGTAGGCAAGCAGGCGTGAGAAGCGGGTCCACAGGTATCGAATTAGGGCTTTTTGCGTCGCCTGCCGACGCAAAAACCCGGTTGGACTGAACGCGGGGGGGGGCGATCAGCCTTCGGGCACTTCGTATATGGAATTTTCAGGTCTACTGTGACTCTGATGGTCGAGAGGAACAGGCTGACCAACCGTTTTTGGCCATTCCAGAGGGCGTCTGCTTGTTGGAATGGATCATTAAACGGGTGGCATGGCGGTTTCCAAGGGTCGTTTTCCGACTCCAGAACGCGGATTCTGGCCCATGCCGTTCGTCCCAGTCAGGTGAAGGCAATACTCCGCCGCCACCTGACCGGGAAGTCATCAGGTGTTTCTCTACCAAGAAACCATTGGCTCTATCATGAGTTATGGCGGTCTTGTCGTTGGACGAGGGATGCTCTTGATGAGGAAGAGCGTGCCAGTCGAGCAGTGAAGGCAAGCTGCTCCTGGTGCAACTTTCCTGGTTGGGCCCATTTCGGTGGTCTGGCCTGGTGTCAGATCGGCTGCTGCTGGATGTGTCAGCACAAAAAGGAGATCGACCTGCTTGAGCATGTGCCGGTTTTTTGGATTCCAGATCCCAAAATAGCGCACTTTGTGGAACCCCTTCGGCAGTACGTGCATGAGGAACCGCCGCATGAACTCTATCCCAGACACTCGGCATGTGCGCCATCGACGTTGTTTCCGGTCCTTGTAGCGGAAAGTGACCGTCTGGTCGTCCATGGCCACAATGCGGCTGTTGGTGATGGCAATGCGAAAAACGTAGCGGGCCAAATAATCCAGAACGACCTGTTCCCCTTTGCCCCATACGGTGCAGTGGGAGACCCAATTTTGCTGCCACGCGGCTTCTGGGATATTGATATCCGGTCGCAATCGTTTTAATGTGGTCAGGAACTTCCCCCTGACCAACCTGGAGAGGGCTTTCGGGGGGAAGAGAAATCCCTGGCGTGCCGGGTTCCAAGAGCCATTATCCGTAATACCGCCCCCGGTGACCAAACTGTGGGTATGCGGATGGTGCAGCATCTGCTGGTTGCAGGTGTGCAGAACCATGAGGACACCGACCAGCCCGCCGACGTGTTTGGGATCTTTGGCCAACTCCAGGATGGCGTCGGCACAGGCCTTCATGAAAGTGCCATAGGCGTCGATCTGATTGGATTGGCACAAGGAACGTAAAATCTCAGGCATGGTGATGATCACATGGAAATAGGGAATGGGCAGCATTTCTTCCTTCCGCAGATCCAGCCAACGGCGGGTTTGGTCGGTGTGGCACTTTGGGCAGCTTCGATTCTTGCACGAGTGGTATGAGTAGATTTGTTCATGGCATGAATCGCATTCGTACAGATGACCACCCATGGCTTCCGTGCGGCAATGAACAATGTCACGCATGGCACGTTTGTGGGATGGCAGCATGGAGTCGCCGAAAGCGGCAAGATAGGCATCGCCGAATTGGCGAAAGATGTCAGCAACCTCGATCATGACAGGCCTCCTTTCCCCAAGCTGGCCATGACGTTGTTGAGCAGGGTGTGAAGGGATTTTCTCGTCGGCTCTGTCAAGTGGGTGTAGATTGTCGTGGAGCTGATGTCAGAATGACCGAGGAGGATCTGGATGATTCTGGTGTCCACCCCGTTTTCCATGAGCCGTGTGGCGTAGCTGTGACGCAAAACATGAGGGGATTCCGATGGCAGTCCTGCAACTTCCAGTGCATCGTGAAACGTGCGGTACAAGACGCAGGTGGCGACTGGTTGATCACCCTTTTGGTTCGGAAATATCAGGATGGGGTGGTGGTGGATTGTCCAGACAACGCGCAGCCTATGCAGCATGGGTGCCGGAATTGGGACAAGACGCTCCTTGTTGCCTTTACTGATGATGCGCAGAGTTCCACTCTTGCCGTCTATCATCTGTACGGTGAGTGTCTGGGCCTCGCTGATGCGCAACCCGCAGGCATACATGAGAGCAAAGACCGCACGATGGATCGGGCTTTCAACAGCATTCAGGAGACGCTGCACCTGCTCGTGAGAGAAGACCCTGGGAAGGCGGATCTGTCTGGGTTGTCGGATCTTTTTTTTGTAAAGAGAGCCCACTCCCGGCCCAGGACATGTTCGTAGAGGAACTGGAGACCAAACCAGTTGGTCTTGAACGTGCCTTGAGCCGCGCCATTATCGCGCAAGTTCAGCATGTACTGTCGGATGTCGTCTTCTGAGAGATGTTCAACGGATTTCCAAGAACGAGAGGCCAGCCTGTCGACTGCAGCCAAATAGGTCTGCTGAGAGCGGGGAGCCAGTCCAAACATGGACAGTTCTTCGGTCATCCGCTGGCGCAGTGCATTGTTCGGGCCTTGATCATCGTTTCGGCCATTCCAGTCAGAACCCTGGATTCCCGCCTTCGCGGGAATGACGAGCGAATTTCGTGTCATACCCATTTCCGTCATGCCCGCGAAGGCGGGCATCCAGGAGAGTTCGTGGACGAAACGATGATCAAGGTCATTGTTCGGATTGGTCTGGGTGCCGCTGCTTGTGCTGGTTGGAATGGTTTGGTTCGGATTGATCGGGTTGGCTGTTGCACCAGCAGAACGGACCCTGGTTCTATTGGCTGGGCTGGACTGGCCTCGGTTGTGCTGGCTGGGGGAGCCTTGGTTGTGCTGGCTGGGCGGGCCTTGGTTGTGCTGGCCGAGATAGGCGTACCCGCTCGAGTAAAGAAGGATCTTCTTGTTCCAGTCGGACGGGACTCGTTCGTATCGGTTGAGCCAGTTGTGTTTGTGCTGCTCATGTTATGCTCCTTATCACGTAAGAGGCCGACGACATGCCGACCAATCGAAGGAGTATAGCGCAGACGAGAATCAAGAGGAAAACCGAAGTCACCCCTCGGCCAGCGAGACGACGGGAGTAGATGGAGGAGCCAGAGTCACACCACCACTACGGCGTAGCCGTTCAGTCCAACCTTGGAGGAGTGGACGTTGCGGATTTTGGATGCGCCAACCATCGAGAACGTTCTTGCCGACCCTGCGTGACGCAATGACCGATCACGACGGCCAGTTTTGGGAAGGACTGTCCAACTTTGAGGGAAACCAGGGGATGCCCTGCATGACGAGCGTGGAACAGAGCCGTCGGGAGGAAGGGGCATTCATGCTGACACGCCAACTCCAACGCCGATCCAGAGCACCGGCACAAGATGATCGGTCATCCCACCCTGACAGATAACCTGGGCGCAACATGCTCTTCCTGGATCCCGGCCAAAATCTGCTATCCTGAACCAGCGGGCAAAGACAGAAGGCGGTACCGACCAGGTCAATTATTGAAAAACCTCTTGCAAAGACTTGGCTTCCAGAATTCTGTCTGTCCAATTTTCCAGGGTTTCCAGATTGGCGTCGTCCAGTTTGGCTTGCACCCAACCGGGCGCAGGACCAAAGCGACGTTGCAACAGGCGCGTCAGAATCATGGACCCCCCTTTTTGGATACGGGCACCCTCCTGCCTGGTACGGTCCACAGCGAGCAGGGTCGACATCTCATTGCCCCGTGGAGAAAGCGTTTTGCGTTCTCGGAGAGCAAGAAACTCTTTCCGTTTCTTGGCGACCTGCGCACTCATCAATTGGCCACCACCATGCACAATCCGAATCGCCTGATTCAACTCGTCAAAGCTGTTTTCCTTCAAGATGTAGCCAGTCACGCCCGCCCCATCGGCCTGAACAGCCAAGGTGGGATCGTCATGGCTGGTCAAAATCACCACCCGCGTGGCCAATCTGGTTTTCTTTAATTTTAACGCCACTTCAATACCGGTCAAACCAGGCATTGAAATATCCAGGATGGCAATGTCCGGGCGATGCAATTGAATCAATCGCCACGCGGCCTCCCCCTCTTCGGCCTCAGCCACCAGTTCCAGTTCAGGGTCCGTCTTTAACAGTCCGGCCAGACCTTCCCGGAAGATCGCATGATCGTCTGCCAACAAAATTTTAATCATTGCATGGCATCCTTATAACAATAGAAGTCCCTCTGTCCGGTGTGCTGAAAAAATCAACCTCGCCATTCATGCGCGCTGTCCGTTCCTGAATCAGGGCAAGACCAATCCCCTTATGGCTTTTTTTCATCACCTCCCAATCAAAACCATGGCCATTGTCAGAAATATGGATATACAAAATGGCCTTGCTGGATTTTCTCAAGATGATTTCGATCCGGCTGCATGCGGCATGTTTCATGGCATTGGTCACCGCTTCCTGAAAAATAAAATAGGCATTTCTTTTCAGTTTGGTCTCCAGGATACCCAGTTCCCCATCCACATCCACATTCAGCGCAATATCGGATTGTCTGGCCAATTTTTCACACTTCCAGCGCACCGCCTCCGCCAGATCCATTCGCTCCAGGAATGAGGGATGCAAATCCGTGGATAAATCACGCAAGAGACTTATAACATTAACCATATCGATAATCATGGCATCCATTATCTCCGACCGCAAGGCGTGACCGCGTTGCACCTCTGCCATCATGGACTTTGCACTCAACAAAACCACTTGCAGCATTTGAATGGCACCGTCATGAATGGTGCTGGCCAATCGTTGCCGTTCGCGAATTTCCACCTCCTCTTTGACGTTCAACAGATCCTGCTCCAACTTTTTTTTGCGGGTGATATCTTGCAACAAGGTAAAGACGAAGGTTGGATAGCTTTCCGCATTACGCACGACGGACAGGGAGACATGGCACCAGACCACCTGCCCGTCCTTGTGCAGATAACGCTTTTCCATGCCTTCCGATGGCATCATCCGCTCGAGCAGATCTTTTAAATTCAACCGGCTTGATTCACGATCATCGGGATGGACAAGATCGAAAATATTTTTGCCCTGGAGTTCTTCCTCTGCATAGCCCAGGAAATTGCGCAAGGCGGCATTGGTCTGGAGCAGATTTCCCTCTGGCGACGCAATGCCGATGCCAAGCGAGGAAAATTCAAATACCCCTTTGAACCGTTCGACATGATCAAACAAGGCCCGCTCCATCTGCCGCGCATCCGTGATATCCTGGATGGTGCCGATCATGCGCATGGGTTGTTCGACATTGTTGCGGACAACCTCCCACCGTCCCAGCACAATCCGGGTCGAGCCATCCAAACGCAGCACCCGATGCTCGGACTGACCGGTATGGCCCAGAGGGGTATTGAACAATGTCTGCTGCATCTCTTTGCTTACTCTGGCTTGATCTTCCCCATGGATGCGCTCCAGAAAGCCGCCATAGGTGGCGGGTGATTGCTGCGGCGGCAAACCGAAAATATGGTAAACCTCATCCGACCAGGTCATGGAACTCTTGTCGATGGCCAAATCCCAACTGCCCATGTGGGCAATGGCTTGGGCTTTGTTGAGCAGATGCATACTCTCCCGGAGTTGTTCTGCCGACTCTTTCAGGTCGGTGATGTCGGTAATGGTGCCGATAAACCCGCGCAGACTGGTCTCGGGGCCCAACTCGCGCGACGCCTGCCCAAGCACCCAGATGACGGCCCTGTTGGACGGGTTGACGAAACGAAACTCGGCACGAAAGAGGGCCTGTTTGGTCACGCTCGCCGTCCAGGCCGCCGCGATCCGCTCCCGATCTTCTGGATGCAGGGTACGCATCCATTGATTGCCCAGCGATTCTTCCAGGGAAACGCCGGTGATTTCTGACCATTTCGGATTGACATAACAGAATGCACCATGCAAGTCGGTGCGGAAGATGCCGGTCGGGGATGTGACGGCCAAAACCTGGTTGGTGATGTCGCGCACCATCGTGATCCATTGGGCATCGCCGTCACCCGTCACCTGGTCGATCATGCTGTTGAGTCGGACGAGAACCTGTGAGCCATTGATGAGGGAGAGGTTGATTTCGCAGACATCCAGTTCCCCGGTCTTCAGTACCTGTCGAACATGCAGACAATACGCAGTCTGGCTCTCCGGGGCGACAAAACTGTACAGCGCAGCACCCACCAGGTTGGGACGTTCAAGACCAAAAAAGGCGATGGCCATCTGGCTGGCCTCGCGGATCAGACCATCCGCGCCAATGGTGAGATAGGGCATGGGGGAAACATTGTACAGGTGGATGTATCGATCACGCGCCCGCCCCAGTTCCAACTGGGTTTGCCGCAGTTCATCGTTTTGCGTCTCCAGTTCGATCTGGTGGATTTCCAACTGCGCCTTGCTGTCGGTCAGACGTTCGTTCATCGCACACAGACGACGGGATTTTTCCTCCAGGGCCAAATGAACCCGCACACGGGCCTTGATAATGGGGAGGCTGATGGGTTTGGTAATATAATCCACCGCCCCCATTTCCAACCCCTCCAGTTCATCCTTGTCACTGGACTTGGCCGTGAGAAAAATCACCGGAATATCTTGCGTGCGGATATCCCGTTTCAGTTGCCGACAGACCTCATAGCCATCCATGCCCGGCATGATGATGTCCAGCAAGATCAAGTTCGGTTTGGGATCCATGACAGCCAGGCGCAACGCCAGGCGACCATTGATCGCGGCACGAACGATATATTCGTTCTCCAGGGCATTCTTGAGCACATCCAGATTTTCGGGGACATCATCCACGATCAGAATGGAGGGTTTTATGACTTCATCATGCATATTTTGCTCTCCACTCAGTTTTTTTCTGTTTCCATCAGATGATGCAAGCCCATGGTTTTCATCCGCCGCCACAAGGTACTGCGACTGATCTCCAGCCTGCTGGCCGCCACCTGCAACTGCCAATGCGACTCCACCAGGAATTGCAAGATGGTCTCCCGATCCGGCCCCTTGCCGGCGGGATGACCACTCTTCAAGGGACGTCCACCACGACTGACCGGCATGGGTGATTTTTTCGGCATGACCACAATCTGGCGAAAATCGGGCGGCAGATTGGACCAGACCAGGATGGACTGGGGTGCCATGACCATGGCGTGTTCCAGCACATGGCCCAGTTCGCGCACGTTGCCAGGCCAATTATACTCCACCAGTGCCCGCATCACCTCATCACTCACCCCCTTGACCGAACGCTTCAGGCGGGCGTTGAATTTGGTCAGAAAATGCTCGACCAGCATGGGCAGATCCATCTTGTGTTCCCGCAGCGGCGGCATGTGAATCTCCACCACCTTGAGCCGATAGTACAGATCCTCGCGAAACAGCCCATCCCGCACCAGTTCCGGCAACCGGCGATGGGTGGCCGTCACCACCCGCACATCCACCTTGATGGGCCGATTGTCCCCCACCGCCTCAAACACCTGTTCCTGCAAAACCCGCAGCAGTCGCACCTGGGTTTCCAGGGAAATGTCGCCAATCTCGTCCAGAAAGATGGTGCCCCCATCCGCCAGTTTGAACCGACCCTGTTTATCCCGAATGGCATTGGTAAAGGCCCCGCGCACGTGGCCGAACAACTCGCTTTCCAGCAATCCGGCGGGCAGCGCGGCGCAGTTGACCGCCACAAAAGGGCGATGAGACCGGGGACCGGCATCATGCAGGGCCCGGGCGGCCAGTTCCTTGCCCGTGCCGGTTTCGCCTGTGATGAGCACCGTGGTGTCCACATCCGCCAACCGTTCGATCAACTCATAGATCTCCTGCATGGGTTGACTGGACCCCACCAGTCCGTACCAACCCTGCCGGGTCTTGGTTTCCCGCTCCAGTATGGCCAAGCGGCTTTCGTCCCGGATGACCAGGATGGTTCCCAAAGCGTTGTGAGTCGCATCGTGAAAGAGTGAGGCCGTACAGTTCAGGATTCGTTCCACGCCGCCGTCGGTCATGGTGATCATGCGGACCGCCCGTTCGCCACCGCCCTCTGCCTGGGCCCGTCGCAGCAAAGGTTCCACGGTGGAGAAAAGCCAGGCCGTTTCGGTTTGCAAGGGTTGGTTGATGGCTGCGGGGCCCAGACCCAGGAGTCGGGTGGCGGCGGCGTTGATCTGGACAATACGCCAGCCCTCCCCCAAGACGAGGATGGCATCATCGACGCCCCGAAAAACGGCTTCCAGGCGATGGTGCAGCCACTCCTGCTCTTCGCGCAGGCGTTTGTGTTCGGTGACGCGCGCTGCAACCAGGGTGAGTTCCGCAGGCAGGACCGGCTTGACCAGATAATCGAAGGCCCCCTCCCGCAGGGTCATGCGTACCGTTTCCATGTCGGGCAGGCTGGTGACGAAAATGACCTTGGTACAACCATGATTTTTCTGAATCTCGGCCAGAATCTGCAGGCCGGAACCATCGGGCAGAGAGAGCGCGGTAAAGATCAGGTCAAAGCTTTGTGTTTGCAACACCGCCATGGCACTCTGCAAGGAAATGGCGACCGTGGTGGTATAACCAGACCGGGACAGGACACTGGAGATCTGTTTCTGAAGCACGTCATCATCATCGACGACAAGAACGGTGGCACTCACGGCTCTCTCCATTTCGCTGGTTCAGCAGATATAGATAGCGAGGATAAGATGGTGTTCAGTCAATCTCCGGCACCGCCACGTGTCTCGGACTGCGTTTGCATCGATCCGAAAGGTCAAAAATTTCGCATTATAATTTCCGGGTACGCGCCAGCCAATAACCTTCATCCGCACTATACCCTGATTGTGACTGCATAAGGCATAAAAAAACCCTGTCGAGCATTGTCTCTACACAAATGTCACGCGATACGCAGCATGGCCCCAGGGATCTGGATCCTCTGTATTGTCCAACGGGGCTTTGCCCCGAACCCCACCAGGGGCTTTGCCCCTGGACCCCACCAGGGGGATGATCCCCCTGGACCCGCAATCGTTTTTGGGTCTTGAGCATCGTTTCGGCCATTTCAGTCAGAACCCTGGATTCCCGCCTTCGCGGGAATGACGAGCGAATTTCGTGTCATACCCATTCCCGTCATGCCCGCGAAGGCGGGCATCCAGGAGAGTTCGTGGACGCAACGATGATCAAGGCCCGTCTTTGCGCCAGTCGAGCGAGGATTTTCTCTGGGAATCTGCGGGCGAGACACCCGCATCATGGTTGCAAATAATCGTGAACCACCTTGCCCAGGCCAAGGGTCAGGTCGCAGACGATGTGCACAGTCGAAATGACCTCCAATACCGGCAGTTCGGCCACCGGTGCCAGGGCATGTGGCGAGAGAGAAAGTGTGCCCGGCCCGGTCCAGGCACCTTTCACGTTGACTTCTTCCAGATAATATTCGACCAGTTCGCAGATACGGGGCGTACCATCGACATGGGGGATGATCTTCAACAGAAAATTCGGCGCGAGCAGCGACGTCTTGACGGCGGCGAGGTCGGCGGCGCGATACTTGTAGCCCATCGTCGCCGTGGCGATGCGCACCGGACCATAATCCAGCACACCAACCAGAGTATCGATGTCGACGCACAGGCTCGGCTTGGCCAGCTTTTTCGGAAAGCCCCACAACTCCCGTCCACCCGCTATCGGCGGCTCGTCGTTCAGAAACATGCAATGACAATAACCGCCCTTGCGTCCCTCGAACGAAACCGGAATCACCTGCCCGGATTCGGTATAGTCGCCGAATCCAGTCGAGTCGGGCATGCGGATAAACTCATACTTGACCAGCGGTTCTGTAATCTCCAGTGGTTCCGGGACCAGGGCGCGCAACCGCTCCGGGTCGGTGCGGTAGGTGACGATCAGATATTCCCGACCCACAAACCGATACGGTCCGCGCGGATAGGCCGGACAGGTCAACGGCATCGCAAAGGCGTTGGCACGTACATCTTGGATTTTCATGGCTTTTTTACCTCATATCCACGTATTATTCTGTGTCCGGGTCCATGGCACAATCCGTATGGATGTCCAGGGAGAGGATCTCCCTGGACCCACACTCATGACACTTTTGGAATCGGAACTATATCTGCATTTCCGGCACATGGGCGGGCACGATCAGCGACGCTTCGGTGGCCGCCAGGATCGTCTCAACCGTCACCCCCGGTGCCCGTTCCTTGAGGAGCAGACCGGCGGCGGTCGGTTCCATCACCGCCAGTTCCGTGACGATAAGACTGACCGGACGGATCGAAGTCAGCGGCAGCGTGCATTTTTTCAGTATCTTGGAGTTGCCTTTGGCCGTATGCAGCGTCGAGACGATGACCCGTTTGGCACCGGTCACCAGATCCATCGCGCCCCCCATGCCGGGGACCATTTTGCCCGGAATCGTCCAGTTGGCGAGCAGCCCCTGCTCGTCCACTTGCAGGGCACCAAGAACCGTGACATCCAGATGCCCGCCACGGATCAGGCCGAAACAAAAGCAACTGTCGAAACAACACGCACCGGGAACCGCGCCGATAAAGGCACCGCCTGCATCGGCCAAATATTCATCCTCCATGCCGGGCAACGGGAGCGGTTCCATGCCGATGAGGCCATTTTCCGACTGAAAAAACACTTCGATACCCACCGGGAGATAGTTGGCCACTGTGGTCGGCAAGCCAATACCGAGATTGACGAGCGTGCCATTTTTCAATTCCAGCGCGATTCTGCGCGCGATAATTTCTTTACCGTCCATTGACTTGCTCCCTTGCCACCAGATAATCCACCAGAATGCACGGGGTCACGACCTCATCCGGCGGGATCACGCCGACTGGAACGATTTCCGCCGCTTCTGCGATGACCACGACACCCGCCATGGCCATGATCGGGTTAAAGTTACGTGCGGTGAGCGCGTAGTCGAGATTGCCGAGATAGTCCGCCCGGTGCGCGGCGATAAGCGCGAAATCTGCCGCGAGGGGCAACTCGAGCAAGAACATCTTTCCCTCGATCTCAATCTGCCGCGCCGTGGCCGCGAGGACGGTACCGACCCCTGTGGCCGTCAGCACACCGCCCAGACCATACCCCCCCGCCCGGATACGCTCGGCCAGCGTCCCTTGCGGACACAACGTCACCTCCGTCTCGCCCGCAATCATCTGCCGCTGGGTTTCCGGATTGGTCCCGATATGCGAAACAATGAGACGCTTGACGGCCTTGGCGTCGATCAGGCGACCGATGCCGAGACCGGGACGCGCGGTATCGTTGGCAATGACCGTCAAATTCCGGCGTCCCTGGCGCACGAGTTCACCAATCAGCCGGTGCGGCGAACCGATGCCCAGGAATCCGCCAATCAGGAGCGATGCGCCACCGGGAATCCTCTCGACGGCCTCTGCCAGACGGATTATTTTTTTCAAATTGATGCTCATGCTCGTCTCCCCTGCGGGACACGCCGCCGGCCAACGAACGAATCACGGTTTCGTTTCATAAAGTGTTTCTCCCAGTACCATTCTGCTTTTTTGCACAATGCAAATTTTCGGATTCAGGCAGCGAGCATCGCTGCGGCCAGCGAGGGCTTGGCCCGCACGACCGTTGCGACGATGCTACCGTAAAGTGAGAATAATGAATCCTGGAGGTGATGAATATCGAGTGAACACTCGATAGAGGATCTTTTTGCAGAGATTTTTCATGGGTTGTCCCGGTCAAACCGGACCCTGTTGCGGCCAACCCAACTCCTGACGATCTACCAGAGGCGGTGATATGTTCCGCAGGAGCCGAGGCGGTGGCACGGCATGGACGGGACGTTGGTCCTTCTGGTAAAGATGCCACAGGGTAAACCCGATCAACACCACGCCAGCAATCGGGTGGAGCGGCATCGTGGGTCGCAGGATGCGGAAACCGGTCAGGGTAATGAGCATCAAAGAGGCGATGATGCCAGCCTTGGACCGCTCACGACCCAGATGGACGCTCCTGGGTATGAGCTTTTCAGGTGGCAGGATCTCCGTGCGGGACAGTGTTTTTGGCCGAACGGTGGTTGCTTGCATGGCTGATCCTCCAGAAGGGCTATCCCTGGCTGGCCAGGCTGTGATGATCAAACGATGACATGCCTGAACTCTCCAGCAACTCCCGTGCGCGGCGTATCTCCTGCGCGTCGCCATGCACGACAAGCATAAATTTGTCGGCCTTCAGCGCGGTTTCGTAGCGCAATACCGAGTCTTTGGGGATTCCAACCGCCATCAAGGCACCGACCAGGGCACTAAAGCCACCGACCATCACCGCGCCCTGCAAACCGCCAAAGAGGGCAGCCGCGAGCGGACCAACGACGATGATATGGCCCAGCACCGGGACGAAGATCATCGCAGAACCGAACAGGATGCCAAGCATGCCGCCCCAAAACGCGCCCAGCTTGCCGAAAAACATCGCTCGATCACCGGCATTGAGAAAGCCGACCACGTGTTCCTCTGTGTGATAGTCCCGACCGATGATCGAGATCTTTTTCATGTCAAATCCGGTCAGTTGCAACGCTTTCACGGCCTCTTCGGCCTGGTTGTGGCTGTCATAAATGGCAACAGCGCAATCGGGTGTGGACATATTCATGGTGTGTTCCTCGCTTGGGTTGATGAATGGGTTTATACTGCGCACGGTCACAATTGACGAGTATCGTCATTCCCGCGCAGGCGGGAATCCAGGAGGTCCAACAAGCCAAATGGATTCCCGCTTTCGCGGGAATGACGAAACAGGATGTGTCGCTTATGACCGCGTGCAGTATAACTCTGTGTGACGACTGGCTGGGATGGGGTCAATGGCAACACCCTATTGAGTTTCAACAGCTTGGCCCCGATCTGCGGTTGGAGGGCAAATATTCCTGAAAAATCCGTTCGCTGGCGGCGTGCAATGGCCGCATATCATACGTATTGCCCTTCAGGCGCAGATCGGTATCCGTACAGTTGATCAATCAGTCCCACACATCCCCATCTGCTTTAATATAAGTTTTATGGCATAGTTCGTAGGCCCCTGTGCCAATGACCGCTTCAACGCCGGCCCCGTAGGCGGGATCGATCTTGCGAAAAAGTTCCAAAGCCTTGACAACGATCTCTTCAGGCACACCGTGCATGTGTCGGGCGATATTGCCGAAGAGTTGTTGTTGCTGTTCAGCAGACATCAAGCGGAACAGATCCCCCGGTTGGCTGTAATAATCTGCATCTTCCCGGTGATCATAGCGATCGACCGCGCCGTCGAGCCGCAGCGGTGGCTCGGCTACAGAGGGATCTTCCGCAAATTCCCCAAGCCGATTGGGTTGATAGTTCACCAATCCGCCCTGGTTGCCATCCACACGGGCCGCTCCATCGCGATGGAAAAAGCGGGCAAAGGGACAACGGGGCGCATTGACGGGAATCTGGTGATGATTGATTCCCAACCGGTAGCGTTGCGCATCACCGTAGGAAAAAAGTCGCCCCTGGAGCATTTTGTCCGGGGATGTGGCAATGCCGGGGACCAGATTGGCGGGGGAGAAAGCCGCCTGTTCCACATCAGCAAAATAGTTTTCCGGATTTTTGTTCAACTCCAACACCCCCACATCCAGCAGGGGATAGTCGCCATGAGGCCATACTTTGGTGAGGTCGAATGGATTGATGCGATAGGTGGCGGCGTCCTGCTCCGGCATGATCTGCACGCAGAAACGCCACTGCGGAAAATTGCCCCGCTCGATGGCTTCGTACAGATCCCGCTGGGAGGATCCCCGATCATTCGCAACGACCTGGGCGGCCTCCGCATCGGTCCAGTTGGCGATGCCCTGTTTGGAATTGAAGTGAAATTTTACCCAGAAGCGTTCATTCGCGGCGTTGATGAAGCTGTAGGTATGGCTGCCGAAGCCGTGCATCTGGCGCAGATTTTGTGGAATCCCCCGGTCAGACATGAGGATGGTTACCTGGTGCAGGGACTCGGGATGGCGGGTCCAAAAATCCCAGGCAGCCACATTGGAACGCAGATTGGTTCTGGGGTCGCGCTTCTGGCTGTGGATAAAATCAGGGAATTTCAGCGGATCGCGCAGAAAGAACACCGGTGTATTGTTGCCCACCATGTCCCAGTTGCCCTCTTCGGTGTAAAACTTGACGGCAAATCCCCGCACGTCCCGCTCGGCATCGGCCGCACCACGCTCGCCAGCCACTGTAGAAAAACGCGCAAATACCGGGGTCTCTTTGCCCACTGCGGCAAAGAGCCTGGCCTTGCTGTAGCGGGTGATGTCATGAGTGATCAGGAGGGTGCCGAAGGCCCCCGACCCGTTGGCATGAACCACCCGCTCTGGAATGCGCTCACGGGCAAAGTGTGCCAATTTTTCGATCAGCCACCCATCCTGAAGCATGGCCGGTCCACGGTGTCCAGCGGTCATGATGTTCTGATTGTCTGCGATGGGATGACCGTTGGCGGACGAAAGATAGGTTTTACTCATTGCATATTCTCCTGTTCTATCTGGTTTTATTGTTTAAAATAAGACGATAAAACGAACGATTGCCGGCCCATAGCACTGGACAGGAATGGCATCAATTGGAAATTTTTTTCTTTTTTTATGTTGTCATCCTTTTGTGAAGAATTACTGGTTGGACATTACCCGGTTCGGTATTACAGCACTTTCAACTCTGAATGGCTGGCAGTTGGGGTCAATGGCAACACCATCTTGAGTTCCAACAGCTTGGCCCCGATCTGCGGTTGGAAGGCAAATTTTTCCAACAATTGGCGCATGGGTTTATTGTCCAATCGGACTATGCAAAACAAATGGGTCAATTTTCTGCGCGTGGCAATATCAATAATTGTTTTGAGCAGTATTTCAGCCATACCATTCGCCCGATTGTGTTCCCGCACCACAATGGATACCTCACCGGCATTTTCTTTCTCGGACAGGTAATATTGGCAAACGGCCAGGATGGCCTCTTGTGGGCCTTTCCGGCGGATAATGCACAGACCCAGATCACGGGTCTGGTCAATGTTGACCATGTCACAGGCCTTCTGCCGCGACATGCCGTCCGGGCGATAGCGGTACCGCTGCAACACGGTCTCTTCGTTGTGGGAATAGTAAAATTCCTGAAAAATCCGTTCGTCGGCGGCGTGCAGGGGCCGCATAAAATACGTATTACCCTTCAGGCGCAGATCAATGTCCTGGGGGTCACCCAACTCCTCGATCCGACTGGGTCGGGTAATCTGATAGGAGGGAACCCGGTGCTGCGTCCTGACTTGCGCGAGCAATTTGTCCCGAAAATCTGGATGCGCCACCTGGATGAGTTCCAGGGCCCGTTCGCGGATGCTTTTGCCCCGCAAGGTGGCGATGCCATATTCTGTCACGACATAATGCACGTCGCCCCGCGAGGTGACGACCCCGGATCCTTCCGTCAGAAAGGGCACAATCTTGGAAACGGTCCCATTTTTGGCGGTCGAGGGCAGCGCGATGATCGGTCGACCACCTGGACTCATGGAGGCCCCACGGATAAAATCCACCTGCCCGCCAATGCCGCTGTAAAATCGGCGTCCCACGGAATCCGCAACCACTTGTCCGCTCAGATCCACTTCGATGGCACTGTTGATGGCGATCATGCCCCTGTTTTTGGCAATCACCACCGGGCTGTTGACATATTCGGACGGGTGAAATTCAATATGGGGGTTTTCGTGGACAAAATCATACAGTTTCCGGGTGCCCATGCAGAAGGAGGCAATGATCTTGCCGGGGTGCAGACTTTTCTGCGCATTGTTGATGACGCCAGACCTGAACAGGTCGACCACCCCGTCGGAAAACATTTCGGAGTGAATGCCCAGATTTTTATGGTGTGTGAGACTGCGCAAGACCGCGTCCGGGATGCGACCGATGCCCAATTGCAGGGTGCAGCCGTCATCGATCAACTGGGCCACATATTGGCCGATGCGCACGTCCACATCGTCCAATTCCGGTGTCAGCAGGACCGGGATGGGTCGGTCCGCTTCCAGGCAGGCGTCGATCTCGCTGACATGGATAAAACTTTGCCCAAAGGTCCGGGGCGAGGCCGCATTGATCTGGGCGATGACATGGCGGGCCGATTTCCAGGCCGCCGAAACAATATCCACCGAGGGCCCGAGAGAACAATAGCCGTATTGATCCGGTGGCGCGACCTGGATCAAGGCGACATCCAAAGGCAGGACGCCGTTGGTGAACAGACTGGGAATTTCCGACAAAAAACAGGGGGTGTAGTCGGCGGTACCCGCCGAAACGGCATCCCGGGTGCCAGGCCCCAAAAACAGGGAATTGACACTGAACGTTTCGCCATACTTCGCCTCGGTCCAGGGCAGGGCACCCAGGATGAGAATATGAATGATTTCCAGATCGCGGAACTCGGCGGCATGTTTGACCAGATCTTCGGTCAGGGCATAGGGACAGGCCGCATTGGAGCCGATAAAGATGCGATCTCCTGATTTGATAAACTGTTTCCAGTCCGTGAGTTTTGGCGGCAATGGGGATGGGGACATGGGATACTCCTGGCTTGGCTGAATGTTCCGCTGTTCTGGCCCAAGCAGGCGGGAAAAACAGAACTGGAAAACCGCCCGGTCATCCAGTCCTTGCTGCACCCCCTGATCGGTCAATCCCGGTCAGACACCACCTGTTACGGCAACCGTTTGACCTCCTTGGCAAAACCCTCCATGTTCACGTTAAAGGAGATGGGCTGCGTGGCACCACTGGGCAACATGATCACCGAGACCTCCTTGGCCCTGAGCAGGTCTTCGGTCTGCGTGACATCCAGTTGGACGGCGGCCAGACAACCGTCTGGTGTGCAGTTTTGCAAAATCAGATTGATCGGCTTGTTCGCATCAATCTTCACCACGGCCCCGGACGGCAGGCTGATACCCAGGGGCAACATCGTGACGATAAATGGCTTTTTCTCCTCTTCCATGTAGCCGAAGGAGAAGCGCAAGGCCAGTTTTCCTTCCTTGGTGCTGTGATCTTGACTCGCAAAACAGGTTTTCTTTTTCTTGTCTTTATCTTCTTCACACACCGTGGCCCACAGCTTCTGGGCATCCTTGCCCTCTTTCTGGAGGGCAGAGGCGGTTTTTTTCGGTGTATCCGCATCGGGATTGCTGCTGGCGGTGGCCAAATCGTTGACCAGAAAAGCGGCCGCACCGATGACCACAAGACCTATTCCAGAAAGCACCAGCGCACGCAGGGAGAGGGGGGATTGCTTTGACATGGTTGTTATTCCTTTATTGTTTGGTTAAAAAATGGGTGGTATGCGTGACTGCCGTTCCCCCAGGTTCCGTTGTGGCGAACCGGGGGAACGAAATCAACAACTGTTTTACGGTACTCGCTCAGAAAGATTTACTCAAGGTAACCTGGAAGATATGGGAGCTGGCGTTGTTACGAATTTCATAATCGTAACCAACCGTCACTTTAAAATCGTCATGAGTGGCTACCGTCAACCCGACACCGACAATGGCAGCATCGCGGCCACGATCGACCCCCGTGCTTTGGAAGGACTGCCCGCCAATGGTTGAGGTGGTATCGGTCACGCTGCCACCAAAGTCATGGTCCCAACGCACCCGCACTTCTGGCTCATAAGTCACTTCCTCACTCTTGATCGTCTTGAAGGCGCGGACACCGACGCTGGAGTGGGTGGTATTCACCGTCTTGGCACCCTCGGTCAACTTGAGGGTACTGCTGCCGGTTTCCGCAAAGCCATCCCGCTGCATGTGGTCAAAACCGACACCGACCCACGGCTCAATGACCGTGCCCTTGTTCATGTCAAAGTGGTAGCCCACATCGGCACCAGCAAAGAGATCGTTGCCATTCACATGTCCATTGGCGACACCACTCAAAATGGTGCGTCTGGAATCATAGGTGTTTTTCGCATAACCGAGATTGCCATTGATGAACAGGTTGCCGATGGTATGATGACCGTAGACGGCGACCTGCACACTATCCAGGTCGGCGTGGGCACTGTCATCACCGTCCAGTCTGCCCCCTGAATAACCAAAGCTGAGACCCAGGGTGGACCGGTCCGTCACTTTATAATCCACACCGGCGACCACACCGCTCACAGTCTGGTTGTATCCCGTCGCGTTGCCATCCGACTTGCCCGCAGACCACTGGCCAAACCCTTTGAGCCAGACATTGGTATTTTTGCCCAAAGCATCACCGGCATTCTCACCCGTCGTGGTGGAGGCCAAGGTCTGGTTCCGGTTCTGGAACACATGGTCACTGATCGCCCGGTCAAAGGCACGGCGCATATCCTGTTCGGTATTCAGGGCATTGCTGTGCACGGTACCGGCGGTTTTGCTCAAAGCATCCCGTACCTGGGCCGTACTCGTCAGGTTGTACATCTGGTCAACCTCGCTCCCGATGACGTTCAGAGTGCCTGCGTTGAGAGCTTTTTCCAGGGCAGTCGCCACCGCCTTTTGGTTGCTGGTGCCAGCCTGCGCGTTCAGACCGTTGGTCACAATCAGGTCCACCGCAGTGGGACTGTACATCAGATGTGTGGTCAGCGCAGGATCAGGAATATCCATCGCGGAGGAGGCAAATTTGCCGACAATGCTGCCAGCGGTCAGGATTTGATAACGGTTGGCCCACGTGGAGAGGGCGGCCACCGGGAGTTTAATGGCCGTGACGCCACCACTCAGAGTGGCAATACCCGTCGCGGCAATCTTGTCACTGAGACCAGGGGTCGTCGGATCAAACTCTGCCGCATAGGTTCCGACTTGGGTATAGTCACCCGTCACACTCAACGTGCCAATCGAGTTGCCTGGTTTGACGGTACCGGCCACGCTCACATTGCCAACGATGGTGCCCTTGCCTTTGAGGATACCACCACTGTCAATGTTCACCGGGGCCGTAATCTTCGCCCCCGTTGAAGTGTCGTCACCCACGACCAGGGTGGCATTGCCAACGGTCACCGTGCCGGCATGGCTGGTACTGGCACCATCCAGGATCAGGATGCCGCCACCGGTCACGTTCATGGTGCCGGTATTGGTGTTGGCACCGGTGAGGGTCAGTGACCCGGCCCCCGTCGCGTTAAAGGTACCCGTGCCGGCCAGTGCGCCATCGAAGGAGGTCTTGGCACCGGCGACGGTGGTGGCATTCAGGGTACTGCCAGCGGCCAGGCTGACCGTACTGCCGACACCACCCGTCACGTTGAGGGTACTGGTAACGCCTGTCGCCAGGCCAAGGGTGGCACCCGCAGCAACCGCCACGCTGTTGCCAGACTTGATGCCGTCGCTGACACCCACCGTCAGGGTGCTGCCCGTACCGACTGTGGTGAGACCGGTGTAGGTGTTGGCACTGCTGAGGGTTGTGGTACCGACACCACCGATATTCAAAGCCCCGGCCCCGCTGATGACGGTAGTCACAGAGGTATTGGCGGTTGGGGCGAAGGTCAAGGCGGTATCGCTGCTGCCAGTAGTTGTTGCGGCCAAACCAAGCAATGAACTGACGGTACCGCTTTGATAGGTTATCGAGGCCAAAGCGGTGGTTGACCAATTGCCACCGGTCAAGGCACCGGCCTGGATGCTGAAGCCACCCGCACCACTGGCGAGATTGATGATACCCGTGAAGGCGGAACTGTCGCCGGTCAAGGTCAGTATGCCTGCACCCGCCTTGGTAAAGGTACCCGAACCCGTGATGGCACTCAGGCTGGCGGCACTGGCATAAGTGGCGGTCAGGACGCTGCCCGTATCCAGGTTGACTGTACCGGTACCGCTCACGCCACCCGTGATAGAGACATTACCCGCCATGGTGGCCGTGGCCACCCCCACATTACCCGCCGCACCCGTGCCACCGGCACCATTGGTCAGGGTGAGAATCCCCCCAATATTGTGCGCAATCGTGGCCGAAACATCACCACCGTCACCACCTTTACCGCCGGTACCCGTACCGGCTGCACCGCCATTGCCTGCCTTGCCGCCCGTCAGGGTGACATTGCCGCTAATCGGACCGGACAGGACAAGCGTCACAGCACCACCCGCACCACCCACACCGGCCACATTGTTCGCTGCGGTCGTTGAACCGGCACCACCCGTCCCACCGGCACCACCCGTCGCACTCACATTGCCCGTAATGTTGCCCACAATGGGTGTCGAAACATCGCCCAATGCGATTGCGCCACCCGCACCACCAGTGCCACCCGCAGCCATGCCAGCCTTCCCACCGGTCGCACCGTCACCAGCCAACAGGATGATATCACCCGTAATGGCACCGATCGCATGCGCACCCATCGAGAACGCACCACCGGCACCACCATAACCACCAGGGGCCGCACCACCGGCACCCCCCATCCCACCATGACCGGTTGTCACACGGACAGTGCCACCAATGGCACCATCAATGTTGGTCATATCGACCGCGCCACCCGCCCCACCAAAACCACCGGCGGCCAGCCCACCGATGCCACCCGCCGCACCGGTGCCCGTGAGCACCGTTATACCGGAACTCACACCCGCAATGGCAGCCACGGTGACCGCACCGCCCGCGCCCCCATAACCCCCCACATTCACGGCACCCGAACCACCGATCGCACCAGAACCGGTGGTGATATTCAAGGTTCCGACCAGACCAGACACCATATCCGACAGGGTAATGGCACCACCGGCACCACCGGCACCACCCTCCTCACCACCGCCCGCACCACCTCTGGCACCCGCACCCGTGGTGACCACCACGGCACCGGTTACCAGACCCTGGAAGGTACTGGCCGAAATGGCACCACCGGCACCACCGGCGAAGGCAACGCCATCAGAACCCAGACCACCGTCACCCGAAATGAAATGGATGATCGTCGCATCGGTCGTTCCGCCGAAAGTACCGACCGAGAACGCACCACCCGCACCCCCCTGACCAGCACTCGAACCCGCCGCACCGATACCGCCCTGCAAGGTCAGGTTCGTCAAGAATATGTTGCCAGTAATATTGGCCAGGGTTAACACCCCGCCATTGGTATTGGCGACCGCATCACCGCCACTCAGGATCAGGGTACCACCCCGTGTCGAGGTGGAACCGCCGTTGACCGTGCCATTGACCTGGAACAGCGACAGCGTATCCCCATCAGGCTTGGCCGTTACCGTGTCACCGGCGGCAATGACGAGATCAGAACCGGTGAAACTCGATGCAAAGCGCGTCCCGTTGGCATAGCTGCTCGCTTCCGAAGAGACGGCAGACTCCCAGGTTCCACCGAGCTTGGCCCCGGCCAGGACAACGACCGTGCCAGCCGAATCCTTTAGATTCACGGTACCCGTGAAGGATGAACTGTCGCCCGTCAAGGTCAGTATGCCGGCACCCGCCTTGATAAAGGTACCCGAACCCGTGATGGCACCCAAGTTGGCGGCACTGGCATACGTGACAGTCAGGATGCTGCCTGACGCCAGGTTGACCGTACCGGTACCGATCACGCCGCCCGTGATCGCATAGGATGTGCCAGCCGCCACGTTGACCGTGACCGCACCACCCGCACCAGCGACACCCCCGGCACCACCCGTACCGGCCTCACCTGGGGCACCCTGAGTCAAGGTAAGCGTGCCACCAATATTGCCCGCAAGCACTGCCGAGACCGCACCACCGGCACCACCGGCACCGCCCGTCCCCACACTCCCGGCATTACCGCCATCGCCGCCCTTGCCGCCCGTCAGGGTGACATTGCCAGCAATCGAATCGGCCAGGACAAGGGTGATGGCACCACCGGCACCACCGGCACCACCGGCCCCCGCACCCCCATCGGCACCCATACCACCCGCAGCACCGCGCACCGCCGGCGCCACCGGACTTCCCCCCATCCTGGGGGGCCCTGCGGGAGAGGCAATCCCAGAGACCC
>JADFYM010000129.1 GCA_015233035.1 Magnetococcales bacterium | reverse complement strand
GCCCAACGACCCACCCGCAAGATGTTTACGTCAGACGCTCATACCAGAGCCAGTCGGAGATGTCCAGACAAAAACAGTACCGCCGTGATTCTGCATCGTTTCCGGTCTGGAACAAATTCACCCTGTCATGCTGGTAGCGCAATTCATTGAGATAGAGCACCTGGTCGTGCTCGCGACGCACCAGCAGCGTCTCGCCGCTGGCACTGGCTTCTGGCCAAGTCTGGAGCATGGCATACAAAAAAGTTTCCGCCGGTGATTGCAATTCCACGATGGCCTGCGGCGGTTCTCCGCTGCCATTCGCCAGCAGCAACAGATGCGACATGTAGGCATGTCCAGAAACCTGATACAGGTCACTGTGCATAATTTTTTCATGTCTTGATGGAACGTCCGGCAGGTGCTGGGTCACGGAATCCCAGGCACCCGCCTCATGGCCAACAGCCAGAACCAATCGCCCGGAAGGACTCAAAATGCGCGCTGAATTATAATACCTAGAATTGCTGAACAATGATAGTTTTTTTGTCACCGAGAGCTGCGCCTCGGGATCACCGGTTGCCAGCAAACGCTGCACCTGCTGGACAAAGGCCTCATCATTGGCCAACAATTCGAGATCGTCCTGGCGTTCCCCCAGCCAGTTTTCGATCTGATCGGCCTTCAAGGTGGCGATCACGCGCAGATTATCAAAGGCATTTTTCCGTGTTTCCGGCCCGTTCAATTGCACGATGAGATAGGCAACCAGCGGCACAATCATGGTCAGCCCCAGGAACAGGCTGAACAGTTTGAGACGGTCGACGGATTCGCTCATGCAGATGGCCTTGCTGTTGGAATGGACCCCTCGTTGGAACTCTTTTTGCGTCTTGTGCAAACGGCTCAGAGCTTAGCACATTGTCCGCAACGTGGGGAACATTATTCCACAGACGGGCAGGGTCTGCAAAGATTTTTGCTAAATCGCAAACTCTGCCAGAGGGGTGCCGTCACCTCCCGGCATGGCAAGAGCGATTGTCCGGTGACGGGCTATAAAAACTTGGTTTTTCCCGCATAAAATGCCATCATTGTCGGGATGCGGGTTGTACACCGGGCACGGCACACAACCCCCGGTTGCCCTGGCTGGCGGGCCGTAACCTGTCCCACGGGATTGGCCTGATCATCCGGTTTTGTCCGTCTGAATCTGAGGAGAATCTTATGGAGGCACACCCATCCACCGCATTGCTGACGGTCCTCTCCCGGTTTTTGCGTGGCACACGCTATGAAGGCCACTTGCAGACTCTGCTGGAATGCCGGCCCGATATCGACCGGGAATCTCCAGAGATCTTTTTTACCGCCGTTCTGGATGCCATGCGCAGCAACAGCGACCGGGATGCCTTGACCGGTCTGCTGAACACGGCGGCCCTGGAAGAACGGTTGATCAGTGCCATGGCCTTCGCCAAACGGCATGGTTCAAAAGTGGTCCTGCTGACCATCAGTATTCTGGAATTTCGGGATCTGCGGGACTCTCTGGGCCGGAAAAAGAGCGATTTTGTCTTGCAATGGCTGGCCCAGCAACTGCGGACCGTGGTGCGCACGGAAGATATTCTGGCCAGAGACCAGAATGATTTTATCCTCGGCATGACCGTCCGCAAGGCAGAGGATGTGGAACATATTGTCTCCAAGCTGAAAGACATCTTCAGCCAGGCGGTGCCGACGCTGGAGGAACATCTGCTCATCTCCCTGATGATCGGGGCCAGCGTCTTTCCCAACGATGGCGATGATGTGGACGATCTGCTCATCAAGTCACAAACGGCCATGCGCCGCAGTCCGGGCGAGTGCCAGTATCAATTTTTTTCCGACGAAATGCAGAAAGGGGCCAGAGACCGCCTGCAAATGGTGCAGGAGCTGCGCGACGGCCTGGAACGGGGCGAATTTGCCGTCTACTATCAACCCAAAATTGATCTGCTGACCGGCACCATTCTGGGCTTTGAGGCCCTGGTGCGCTGGATCCGACCTGAGAAGGGGATGGTCTCGCCCGGCCTGTTCATCCCGGTGGCCGAGGAGAGCGGTCTGATTGTCCCCCTGGGCATGTTTGTGCTGAAAACGGCCTGCGCCCAATTGAAACAATGGCACAGCATGGGCTATATGCACCTGCAAATGGCGGTGAACGTGGCCTCCCAGCAGTTGCGCGATGACGACATTGTCCGCGTGGTGGAAGAAATTCTCACCACCACCCAGCTCTTTCCCGACCGGCTGGAACTGGAGATTACCGAATCGTCCGCCATGGTCAATGTGGAAAAAACCATTCAACTCCTGGTCGCCTTGCGGCAGCGGGGGGTACAGATCGCCGTGGACGACTTTGGCACCGGTTATTCCTCCCTGAGCTATCTCAAACGGTTTCCCATCACCACGCTGAAGGTGGATCAATCCTTTGTGCGGGATTTGCCGGACGATCTGGACAGCCTGGAAATTGTCAATGCCATCATTGCCATGGGACGCTCCCTGGGCTTCAAGACGGTGGCCGAAGGGGTGGAAACCTTTGCCCAGGAGACCGTGTTGCGCGCGGCCGGCTGTCACGCCGTCCAGGGCTTTTTGTACAGCAGACCGGTTCCGGCCCAGGAGATCACCCCCTTGCTGGGCAAATCCTATCGGTAGGAGCCGGGGATCCTCCCGGCCCCCGCCTCCTTTTTTTTAATCCGTCTCCCCGTTGAGGTAATTGCAAAATGCCCGATTCCGTCATTCCCGCGAAAGCGGGAATCCAGCTAACCATCGGGAACTCCTGGATTCCCGCCTGCGCGGGAATGACGTTTTTTTCATATTCTCGTGCATTTTGCAATTTCCTCCGTTGATTAAAAAAAACCAGCAACTCTGAAAAAAAGATGCTATAAATAGTGTGTGTGAGGTGGTGCATGTGCCTGTCGTCCGTTCGCAGCCGAATCGGCCACCTCGGTCCGGGTACATGGTCACCTGTTTTTGCTACCAATCCTTCTTGGGGAGAAGAAATGAGATGAAATCGCGTTTGTTTAAGTTGGGCATCTTGCTGGTATTGTCCTTCTGTTTGGGGCTTGGTGCGAGTGCCTGGGCGAAAGAGACGCCTTCCCCCGTAGCCCTGTTGACCCAGGTGCAGGGCAGTGTTGAAGTCAGCAAAGATGGCCAAAGCTGGAAAAAAGCGGACCGGAACAAGTTTTTGTTCGCGGGATATCAAGTCAGAACCGGTGCGGATGGCTCGGGCAAGTTGATCGACCAGACCACCCATCTGACCCAGGAGATCGGAGCCGGTTCGGTCGTGGAAATGACCGCGACGGGTGCACGGGTCATCTCCGGCCAGTTGTCCTCGCCCACGCAGGATTCTGGCAACCTGGTCAGCAGCGTTGATCAGCGGTTCAAGGAGGCGCAAATCTATACCACGGTGCGGCGCAGCCTGGAATTGCCCTCGACCAAAATCAAGCTGAAAACCATTGCGGCGATCACCCTTTCCACCGCTTATCCCGATTTGGTCTGGTCCAGCATGGGCAAGACCTATGCCTACCGTCTGGTCATTGATGGCAACAACTATGACGTGGCCGCCACCGACAGCGAGACGGTGCGTTTCACCGTACCCGCACTCACCTCGGGCGAGCATGTCTACCGGGTGGATATCGTGGCAGAGGGCGGATCGGTGCAGGCCGCAACCGAATCCGGAAAAATCAAATGGTTGAGCGAAGAGGAGGCCAGCCAGGTCAGCGCAGCACTGGCCCGGATTGAGACAACATTTCCGGGCGATGACTTTCTCAAGGCCAGTTTTCTGGACAGTCAGGGCGTCACCGTGGCCGCCATGGATCTGTACCGGAAACATTTCGAGAACAACACCGATGATACGGAAATGTTTCCCCTGCTGATCAGAACCTACCATGATCTGGGCCTGGAAAGATTGCAGAAAGAGAGCATACTCAAGTGGGGAGATATGCGGCATCCCTCGTAAGACGGATGCGACCGAGCAGCAGATGGAGCTGGGGGCTGGGGAGGCGGTTCACCGCCTCCCCGGAAAGGACCGCAACGACGGTCAAGCCACAATTTTGATGTCAGTCAAAAAAAACCGACAAATCTTAAAAAAAGCTGCTATGATGGTTGGGCTGGGAGGTGTTCCTTTCCCTCTCGACTGCAAGCGTTCGATGTGCCATTCAATGCCCCCAGGAGTATGGCCATCTGCTTTTGATACCAACTTTGCCTTAGGGAGAAAAATGAGATGAGAATGCGTTTATTGAAGTTGGGTGTCCTGATGGTGCCCGCTTTGTGGTTGGGGCTCAGCACGAGCGTTCTGGCGGGCGGTCCCCCCGTGGCCATGTTGACCCAGGTGCAGGGTGATGTTGAGGTCAGCAAAGATGGCAAGGAGTGGAAAAAAGTGGACCGGAACAAATTTTTGTTCGCGGGCTACCAAATCAAGACCGGTGCGGACGGCTCCGGCAAACTGGTCAACCAGACCACCAATCTGACCCAGGAAATTGCGGCCGGTTCGGTCGTGGAGATCACCGAAACAGATGCCAAGGCCGTGAGCGGCAAGCTCTCCGATGCCGCGCAGGATTCCGGCAATCTGGTCAGTGGCATTGGCCAGCGGTTTGAAAAGGCACAGCGTTATACCACGGTACGGCGCAGTGTCGAAAAACAGTCGACCGAAGTCAAGCTGGATACCATTGCGGAAATCACCCTTTCTGCCACCTATCCCGACCTGGTCTGGTCTGGCATGGGCAGTGAGTATGCCTACCGCCTGGTCATTGACGGCAAAAACTATCCCGTCGCGGCTACCGACAGCGATATGGTACGTTTCACCGTACCCGCACTCACGCCCGGCAAGCATGAGTACCGGGTGGATGTGATCAAGGGCAGCGATTCGGTCTATGAGCCGAAAAAATCCGGAGCAATCAAATGGCTGAGCAAGGAGGAAGAGGGCCAGATTGCGGCAGGACTCGCCCAGGTTGAGAAAACCTCCCCCAAGGACAATCTTTCCAAGGCCATGTTTTTGGAAGACAAGGGACTGGAGGTCTCCGCCCTGGATCTGTACCGGAAATATTTTGAGGCCAATGCCGACGATGCCGACATGTATCCCATGTTGATCAAGGCCTATCATGACCTGAAACTGGAAAAATTGAAAAAGGACAGCGCGGTCAAGTTGCAGGACATGCTGAAGGCCTCGGGAAGCTGACCCAGGGCTGTTCGTTACATCCTTTGTTGTGTGTTGTTGTACTCGACCTAAGGGGGATTCCCTCCTTAGGTCGAGTTGTTCCATCCGATTGTTAACAACCCTGACCGGGGGAAAACCGTAATCATGAAAAAAATATTCGGCCGCTACGACCTGTTTGCGACTGTTATTCTGTTTTTATTGGCAATTCCGGCGCAGAACTATGAGGCGTTCGGCTTGCTGGAGGAACAAACCATCTCTTTCCGCCACTTGTTGCGGATGAGTTGGGCCAAACCGGAGCAGACCCGGTTTTCCAAGGATGCCATTGTTCTGGTCAATACGGACGAAAAATTTTTCAAGGAGTATGGCAGTTTTCCCCTGCGGCGCACGGATGTGGGCAAGATTGCTGAAAACTTGCGCACCCTGGGTGCCCGGGTGGTGGCCATCGACTTGTTGATGGATTTTCCCAGTTCTTATGGCGAAGATCCATCCACGGCGGAATCGTTGCGGAGGGCGGGCAATGTGATGGTGGTCTCCCAGGCGGAATTTCACAACCAGACCTTTGTCAAGCTCAACGAGGCCACCCCGGTCCTCCGGGAAGTGACCAAAAATGGTTATACCAATATTGGTTCACAAAGTGCCATTGTGACTTCTCTCTCCCGGCTGAAAGTGTATGCCTCCATCGCCGAGCAGATTCATGTCTGGCCGTTTTCCGTACAGGCTTTGGCCATGTATCTGGGAGTGGAACCGCAGTTGGAAAACAATGTCCTGAAACTGGGCAAGGAGATCGCGGTACCCCTGGATCAAACGGGCAGTTTTCACATTGACTTTCCGGCCCTGCCGGCCGGCAACCGCTTTTTGAGTCAGTCGGCGGGCTTGAGTGCCCTGGACTTTCTCAACATTGAAAAGCTGGATGACGACGAACGGATGGAGTTGAGTGCCTGGGTCAAAGACAAACTGGTCCTGCTGGGCGATACGTCGGAGGTTTCCCATGACTGGTTCGACACCCCGGTCGGCATGGTGTATGGGGTGGAAATTATTGCGGATTCCATTCACACGCTGTTGCGCAATGCGCCGCTCCGTCCGGCAGATCACCAACTGGAGACCCGCATTCTGCTCTCCCTGATGGTCATCATGCTGTTGACCAGCCTGGTGGCCCGCCCTGCCATCCGTTTTCTGGTTTCCTTTCTGACCATCCTGGGCATCGTCATTGCGGGCACTTTTTTCTACGTCCAGCAGGGATTGGTCCTCTCCATGTCCTATGGCCTGACCGCCGTGGTACTCAGCTTTCTGATCATTGGCTTCCGCTACTATCTCCTGGAAATGAGCCAGAAAAAGATGATCAAGGGGGCTTTCGGGCAATATCTTTCGCCCAAGGTGGTGGAGATTCTGGTCAAGGATCCCACCAAGCTCAGCCTGGGCGGCGAATCACGGGAAATGACGGCCTTCTTCTCCGACGTGGCCGGTTTTTCCACCATTTCCGAAAAGCTGACCCCGGAAGAGCTGGTGCAGTTGCTCAACGAATATTTGACGGCCATGTGCGATATTATTGCCCGTTATGACGGAACGGTGGACAAGTTTGAAGGGGATGCCATCATTGCCTTCTGGGGCGCGCCCCTCGACCAGCCCGACCATGCCGTCCTCGCCTGTTATGCCTGTATCGACATGGCGAAACATATGGTACAAATGCGCGAAAAATTGCGCGCGGAAAATCGGCCACCCATGACTGTGCGGATGGGGGTCAACTCCGGGCGCATGGTGGTGGGCAACATGGGCTCCAAACAGCGCATGGACTATACCATCATGGGCGATGCCGTCAATCTGGCCGCCCGTCTGGAAGGGGCCAACAAGTTTTACTCGTCCGGCACCATGATTTCCGATGCCACCTATCAACCGGCCAAAGATTTTATCGAGGCACGCGAACTGGATGTGGTTCGGGTGGTGGGCAAAAACGAACCGGTGACCATCTATCAATTGCTGGACCGCAAGGGGGCTCTGGACCCCACCATGACGGAAATTGTCGCCCGCTACAATCATGCGCGGGAAGCCTACAAGGCCAAGGATTTTGCCACGGCCTTGCAGCGGTTTGAAAAAATTCTCGAACTGGACCCGAAAGACGGCCCAGGTCTGGCCTATATCGCCCGCTGCAAGGAATATCTGGAAAATCCGCCCCCGGCTGATTGGGATGGGGTCTTTCAGTTCACTTCCAAGGGATAACGGGTCCGCATGGGAGCGGGACGCGAGACTGTGGCGAGTGGCACCACGCTGGTTGGTCGTTATGTCATCCGGGAGGCCGGTCGCCACACCGTGTGGGGGGACTCCTATCTGGCCCTGGATGTCGGATCCGGCTTGCCAGTCGTCATCCAGACAATTCCCGAGTTGGTCAGCCAGGATGCCCACTGGCTGGCCGATGTGCAGCGCAATTTTTTATTGTTGAACACGCTGGATCATCCGCACATCGCCAAACTGCACGCGCTGGAATATGATCCGGCGCAGTGCCTCCACTTTCTGGTGCGGGAACACACGCCTGGGGTCACGTTACAGGAATATCGTCTCGCCCGACCGGGGCAACGGGTGGCGGTGGGTGATGCCATGGCCATCTGTCGGCAGATTGCCGATGCCCTGGACCATGCCCATCGCGCACTCCTGCACCGCGATCTCCGACCGGAGAACATTATTCTGACCTCGGCGGGATATATCAAACTCTGGAATTTTGATTTGCTGCCCGGCGCGGCACGGGAAGAACTGTTGCGCACCGCCGGGGATGCGCCACCCGAATCCTTGGCGGTCTGTTACAAGGCCCCCGAGCAGTGGGCGGATCCTCTGGCGGTTTCGCCCGCCTCTGATCTGTGGGCATTGGCGGTGCTGTTTTATGAAATGGTCGCCGGGCAGTTGCCATGGCATGGCTCTGATCCGCAGGTGTGGCGTACCCATCCTCTCCTGCCGATCAAACGGCTGGGACGGCGGCGCAATCAGGTCCTGGCGCGCGCCTTGGCCCCGGATCCCGGTCAACGGTATCCTTCCGCCCATGCCTTTGTCGAGGCACTGGAGAAAACCTGGTTGCCCCGTTCGGTGGTCGAGATGCGCACCATGGCGGTGGTCACCCTGACGAGTATCCTGTTGGTGGCCCTGCTGGTTTGGGTCATTCTGTTACAAGTGTTGCCCAAGCCGCCCACCGAGGCTGCGTCCCATGCCGAAGCCGCCGCAGAACCGGTGACATTGACGCCTGATCTGAAAAAAAGCGTGTTGCTGCGTATCGAAAGCCGTCCAACGGCGGCGACGGTGGTTCTGGATGGCAAACGGTTGGGGGTGACGCCCTTTACGGTGGGTCGTGTGGCACCGGGGGCATACCATCTCTGGTTGGAAAAGGCCGGGTTCAAGCCGGTGGACATGGAGATTGACCTGACCCAGGATACCATCGTGAGCATGAACCTGGACGCCTCTGCGACCCCATCACCACCGCCCGCCGCCCCCGCCCCCCCCCAGGCAGCAGAGGCCGATGCGGCGCGGGGCGTGCCTGAGCAACCCGCTGCCGCCGCCGGGGAACCCCAGCCTCCGGCCGCAACCGACCAGCCGTTGGGGGCGCAACCCATCCCGAATCCCGCGCCATTGGCGAGAAAAAATCTCCCAGTGGTGAACGCAGAAAATCCGGCGGACGAAAAACGGTCGCCTGGGCTGGAAGCACCACCGAGCACACCCCCGACCGGTCATGCGCCAGCGACCCCGGAGACACCGGCTGCCGGCAACACGGGGGGCAGCACGATCACTCCGCAACAGGCGGAGCAGATTCGCACCCTGTTGCAAGAGGCGGACAAGGATATGCAGGCGGCGCGCCTGACCCTGCCCAAGGGGAAAAATGCCGCCGAAAAATATCAGGCCATCCAGGGCATGGACCCGCAACATGCGGGGGCCCGTGAGGGTCTGCGGCACATTGCCAATCAACTGATTGTCATGGCCAACGAGGCGATCAAGGCGGGCTATCTGACGCAGCCACCGGGACGCAATGCCTGTGAAAAATTGCTGTCGGCCATTTTGTTGGACCCTCATCATCCCGAAATCGGCAAGAGTATCGGCAAATTGATGGCGCGTTATCTGCCGCTGGCCAAGCCGGGCCAGACCCCCCAACCCATCCTTGCCCTCCTGGACAGTGCGGGGGCGGTGCTGCCGGGAGATCCGGATGTGGTGGCGGCACGGCGGGCCTTGTCGTTGCCGGATCTGCCAGGGCAGACCCATTCCCGGGGGGACGCGACCGGTTCGGCCACCCAGGTTGCGCACACTTCCTCCCCTTTTTTTTTGACCATGCCGAGACAACCACCGCGCAGGCAACCGCTCCGCTCCGCATGATGGCAGCACAGACGGCGGCGGCCCCGGCGGCCATGCCATCCCAACCGAACGGGCCAACCTGGCCGGATCCTGTGACCGGCCTGGAATTCGTGTGGATTGCCCAGGGCTGTTTTCAAATGGGCTCCGCCCAGGGCGACGGGGATGAGGAGCCGATCCATGCGGTGTGTTTGCGGGGGTTTTGGATGGGACAGCATGAAGTGAACCAGTTGGCCTGGCAGCGGGTCATGGGCGAGGTGGCCAACCCGTCCCGCTTCCAGAAAGGGGGCGATTATCCGTTGGATTCGATTGCGTGGACGGTTGCCCAACAATTTATTCAGCGTCTCAATGCCCGGAGCCGGTACCGCTTTCGTCTGCCCACTGAGGCGGAGTGGGAATATGGCTGTCGGGCCGGCAGCCAAACGCCGTTTCAGTTTGGCAATGCCATTCATTCCGGCCAGGCCAATTTTAATGGCGAGCAGGATTTGGGCAATGGACCGCAGGGTCGTTATGTCGGCAGCACGCTGCCCGTGGGTTCTTTTGCGGCCAATCGTTTCGGCTTGTTTGACATGCACGGCAATGTATATGAGTGGGTGGAAGATGTGTACCGGGAAAAATATTACCAGGAATCGCCCCGGAACAACCCATTGGCGGCTCCGGTGGCGGCGGACCAAAAAGGGGTGATCCAGCGCGTGTTGCGCGGAGGTGCCTGGTACAGTTCTCCCCACCATCTGCGTTGTGCGGCCCGGTATGGGGGGGATGAGACGCAACGTGACCATGGGCGGGGGTTTCGTCTGGTGCGGGAACCGGAGGTGCCGTTTTGAGCCACCTGGCGGCGGCAGAATCCGGCTCGACTCAGGCGCAACCGCTCGACGCAATCCGCATCACGACAAATCCGCGAACACACTCTCCAGCGTTGGGGCATCCAGGATGCGGAGACTCCACTCCTCCAGGACAGGCGACTCAGCGTTGGCTATTTTTTCGCTGACCCACACGGGCAGATTACCGAAGCGGCGTTGCAACTGGCGCGCCAGAATGGTGGCCTCGCCCTCCTGGCGACCTTCCTGACGACCTTTCTGCTCACCCATTTGAATGCCCTCCTGGCGCACCATCTGTACCCACTCTGGCTTGCCTTTGGCCAATATTTCTTGCGCAAATTGTGACATCATTTCAGCTTCCTCCTGCGGGTTGATGCGGCGTACCACCTGCCGCACATGCTCTTCATCCAGGTACGGGAATGTCGTCAGCAAATACAACAGCACCGACAGCAAAAGTTCCGGGGCATCTTGCAGGGCGACCGTGATATTTTCCAGAGCATCCATCTGCGTCTGCGGGTCACGAGTCCCATATTTCAACGCCATCAAACCGGCCCGCAAGCGGGCGTGGCGTGACAATTGGTCATCCGGGATCGGCCCCAGGTCCACCACCGGAAAACGAAAATTTAACAGCCAGGGACGCAGGGCCTCATCCGTCTCCATCAGGGCCATGAACTCGTTGGGAATGCGCCACTCTTGCTGGCCATGGTGTAACAGCAGTGCCACAATGGCGGGCAACTTCTGCCATTGCTCGTCCGCACGGGTTTGCTGCTCCAGGAAGGCATACAGACCCCGGCAAAGTTGCCAACCCGCTTTTTTGTCTTCATAGCTCTTGTGTTCCAACAGGGCATAGAGAAACAAAGGCTTGCCGCTGAGGGTCATGGCCTGGAACAAGCGGTCCGAGAAATAAGGCTGCAACCGCTCCTCGATAAAAGAGCCTTCCACCAGGAGAGGCGGTTCCGGCCCCAGCAACCGTGCCACCTCTGGCGGCAGATTTTCCCGCAGAAAGGCCCCCGCTGTCTCGGGATGCGACAGGAGTGCCTTGAACAGGCGGTCGTGGGGCTGGGCGATTTCGTTCATAAAGTGAGCATATCAGGTTCGCCTGGACAAGTCACCATTGCCGTGCCCATGTAGCCATGAATGAACTTGTTCCAGAACGAAAACGATGCAGAATCATGGCGGTACTGTTTTTGTCTGGATATCGCTGACTCGGGCAGGTGTTTTCAGGCGTTATTCCGTTTCCATGTCAATCACGCAGTTTTTTAAATGACTGCAGGGGTCCGGGGACCGTCACGGTCCCCGGCGGGGGTTTGGGGGCAGAGCCCCCAACGCGCTGCCATATCGGGGCTTTGCCCCGAACCCCACCAGGGGCTTTGCCCCT
>JADFYM010000128.1 GCA_015233035.1 Magnetococcales bacterium | reverse complement strand
CCGCAGTCTCATCTCAACGGCCAGAAAACATGGCTGGGACATCATTCACACCCTCATGCAGGATCCCAATACCTTGATCCAACGCCTCCGTTCTGCGTGATGACTGAGGCAGTACCTGGGCAGTTACGATTATTTTTAAGAGCGACCGGGATGCGCCATCAATCTTGACCAGATAGTCCCGTGTCTTGGGTGTCCAGGTTGTTTGCAGTGCCAGGCCGGTCAGTCCCATGATCATGTTCATGGGGGTGCGAATTTCATGGCTCATGTTGGACAAAAATACGCTCTTGGCCCGGTTGGCGGCTTCGGCTTCCTGTTTGGCGTGCAGGAGGGCCGCCTCGGCCTGTTTGTGGGCGGAAATATCGTTGATCAGGCAGAGCAAATGCCGTTGCCCCTGGCTGACCAACGTCGCAAAAGCAATCTCCAACCAGACCTCTTTGCCATAAGAGGTGGTCATGAAAAGATCGTGATAGGCATCCTGGCCTGTCGCGAGGGTCTCTTCCGCCCAGTGCAGGAGCTTCGTGCGACGCCAGGAGGCCAAATGTCTGAAGTTGGTTTTCAACAATTGTGCACGGGTGGTGCCGATAATACGACCGGCGGACGCATTGGCCAGCACACATTGACCGGTGTCGGCCTGATGGACGATCACGCCATAATGGGCGGAACCCAATATTTTCTGGTTCAGTTCCATGGCATCACGCAACTGTTTTTCGGTGTGCCTTTGTGCGGTCACATCACGACCGGTCACGTAAAAGGTCTGCTTGTGGTGCATGGCGACGGACCACGCGATCTGGTGCCAGGAGCCATCTTTGTGGCGAAACCGGGTGGTATGACGGAAGATGGGTGGATCGTCCTGACTCGACAGGGCGGCCATGGAGGCCAGGGTTCCCGCCATGTCGTTGGGATGGAGCAGTTCCAGAAAGATCCGGTTGTGCAGTTCAGCCGGGGTATAGCCCAGCACCGTCTCCCAGGAGTGGCTGACGCGCAACAGATGACCGTCACGGTCGGCAATGCAGAGCAGATCCCCGACGAGGGCAAACAGCAGATCCAGCGTGGCCGCACTCTCCCGCAGGGGTGACCCCTGAACCGGGTCAATCCCGTCTGGCATGGCCTGTTCGATACGGGTATCCGGGGATGCGTGCTCGACCGGATTGGACATGTTCCTCCTCCTTATGGTCGTTGCGGTACCGACCGGGATGCCACAATACGCTCGCCCACCTGCTGGATGACCTCCAGCAACGCCTGTCTGCGGATGGGCTTGGTAAGATGGTCATTACACCCGGCGGCCAGGCTCTCCTCTTTTTTATCCTGGGAGGCATGAGCACTCAGAGCCAGGATGATCAGCGGGGCACGTCCGGCGTCCTGTTCCAGCTTCCGCATGATCCGGGTTGCGGTATAGCCATCCATGACAGGCATTTGGAGATCCATCAAGACCAGGTCAAACGATGCGGCCTGCACCCGTTCCACCGCCTCCAGCCCATTGTTGGCTATCACGAGGTGGTGCGGCGTCTTTTTGAGATAGGTTGCAAACAACATCTGGTTGTCCAGGGCATCTTCCACCAGCAGGATGCGCAGACTCAGGGTCTCCTCCTGGACCGGTGGTGTGACGAGGAGGGTGGCGGGCATACTGGGGGCGGCAGCGATGCGTATGGGCATGGTAAAAAAGAAGGTACTGCCTTGCCCCTCTTCGCTTTCCATCCACATCCGACCACCCATCGTCTCCACCAGTCGGCGTGAGATGGCCAAGCCCAGCCCGGTGCCGCCGTAACGTCTGGTGATCCCCTTGTCAACCTGGAAAAATTTATCAAATATCGCCTGTTGGTATTCCGCCGCCACCCCAATGCCCGTATCGGAGATACGAAAGAGCAGCGCACCCGGCTCTTGCGGATGGGTGGTCAGGCACACCGCTATTTTGCCCAGGTGGGTGAATTTGATCGCATTGCCCAGCACATTCAGCAAAACCTGCCGCAAGCGCACCCCGTCGCCCAATACCATGGCGGGAATGTCGTCTGTCACCGTCACGGCCAGCGTGAGGCCTTTTTCTTCGGCGGAAATGCGCATCAGGTTGGCCGTCTCCTCGACAATCTGACAGGGAAAAATCGGACTGTCGTTGAGCGTGAAACAACCCGCATCAATACGGGAAAAATCCAGCACATCGTTGAGCAGGGACAACAGGGCACCACCCGAATGGTGCATGGTCTCGGCATACCGGCGTTGCTCCGCCGTCAGCTCGGTCTCCAGCAACACCCCCGTCAACCCCAGGACCACATTGATGGGTGTCCGAATTTCGTGACTGATGGTGGCCAAAAAATCACTTTTGGCTTGATTGGCCTTCTGCAACGCGCTCGTTCTGCTGGCCACCTCTTCTTCCAGATGGGTTTGATAAGCACGGTTTTCCTGGATCAGATGGAACCGTTCCATGGCCTTGGCTACGACATGGCCCAGGACCAACAGGCTGTCCAGTGGTTTGCTGAGATAATCCCAGGCACCCAGGCGCAGTGCCCCGATCACGTCGTCCACCTCGCCTTTTCCCGAGACAATGATCACCGGCGTATCGGGAGAATCATTCCTGATTTTGGTCAAGACGGCCAGGCCGTCCATGTCCGGCATCCGCAGGTCCGTCAAGACCAAATCCGGCTTTTCCCGTGCAAACAAGGCCAGACCGGTCCGACCGTTTTCTGCCACCAGCACGACATACTGCAAATGTTCGAGATATTTCCGAAAGGTATCACGGAGATATTGTTCGTCGTCAATGACAAGCACCACCGTCTGCCTGTCTTGGGTATCGCGTGTGGTCATCTCTTCTTCGCCTCTGGGTACTCTGCGTCGTTGTTGATCACGTCTGGCTGGGCCTGGGTGTCCAACGCCGGGATATAGACCCGGAAAATGGTCCCGGCACCGGGCGTGCTCTCCACATGGACTTTCCCCCCGCACCCCTGGACTGCACCATGCACGACGGCGAGACCCAGGCCAGTGCCTTGGCCGATACGTTTCGTCGTAAAAAATGGTTCAAAGATGCGTTCCATTACTTCTGGTGATATTCCTGGTCCGTTGTCCATAACAGAAATCAAGATATAATGGCCCGGTCCGATTTGCAACAGTCTGGCTTGTTCCTCCTCCATGTGGACTGGTTCCACCTCAACCGTGATGGTGCCGCTGGCCTCGCCAATGGCCTGGCCAGCGTTGGTGCATAAATTCATGATCACCTGGTATAACAGGGTGGCATCGACAAACATATGCAGGTTTTCATCCCGGATCTCCGCGCGTATGGCAATCGAGGTGGGCAACGTCGAGCGCATCAGTTGCAACACCTCTCTGACCAAAGGGGCCGGGTTGATGCGTTGCCGTTCGCTGCCGGTTTGGCGACTGAAGGTGAGCAGTTGACGGACCAGATCGCGGCCCCGATTGGCGGCATCGCTGATATTTTTGCGCACATCCTCCAGCTTGCTGACGCCAAAGGTGACCAGTTCCAGGTTGCCAATGATAATGGCCAGAATATTGTTGAAGTCGTGGGCAATGCCCCCCGCCAGCGTGCCCACGGCCTCCAGTCGGCCGGCATGACGCAGTTGCCGCTCCAGCTTGACCCGCTCCAGGACGATGGCGAACAGGTCGGCAATGCGCTCCATGATCAGCCGATCATCCGGGGTATAGTCGCGCACGCGGTTGGCCACGGCGACCTGGGCCACCGTGCGGCCGTTGCTGATGACCGGCACGGCCAGCAACCGGTCGCTGGCCAGTTGGGGAGGCAAGCTCTCTCCGACTTGGGTGCAGGGGCTGGTCAGACCCGTGAGCGGATCGATTTCATCGACAAAACCGTTTTGGCTTGCGGTCACCGCCAGGCTGGTGGCCAGCACCCCCTGGGCAATCTCCGCCACAGACAGCCCCTGGGCAGCCAGAAAGGTTTTACTCAGCCTGGCCAAAGCCACCTGGACATCCTTTTCCCGCCGCAACCGTTGCGCACTGTGCTCGATTTCCTGGCGCGCCCGATATTCCTCGGTCACATCCCGGAAGACCAGCACCACCCCCACGACCTGTTGGGTGGCGTCCAGAATGGGGGCCGCGCTGTCGGCAATCTGGCGTTCCCGGCCATCACGGGTGATGAGTATGGTATGATTGGCCAAACCTTCCACCTGGCCACTGCGAATCACCTTGTCCACGGGATCGACTACCGGTTGCCGGGTTATGGCATTGATGAGGGGAAATACTGTCGGCAGGGGCTTCATGGCCGCCTCGGGCAGGGGCCAGCCGGTCAGGGTTTCCGCCACCGGATTCATCCGGGTGACATGCCCGGTCTGGTCGGTGACGATCACCCCATCCCCGATGGCATTCAAGGTGATGGCGAGATTTTGCTCGCTCGCCCGGAGGCTGTCGTGTGCCATTTTCAACAGGCGCAATCGCTCCTGGGCCGTATGTGCCATCCAGGCGGTCGCCACCATGGCGGCGGTCATGGCAGTCCCCAGGCCCAGCACCAGCCAATCGATCGGATGGAACTGTTCAGCAAAGGCATTCTGGCCGTGATTCAACACGGCGTAGGCAATCCACAGGACGACTGTCAGCACCATTCCCCCCAGCCCGGCCGCCCACATCAACCATTTGGGCATCACTCCGATGCGACTGGCCGTATGGTACCAGGCCAGTGCGGTCAGGCCAAAGCCGATCCCGATAAAACCGATGGCGGTCTGGACGGCAATGCGCGTATAGCGGAACCAATGATAGGCGGCAGCCAAATCGGTCCAGTAGCCGATCACCGCCACCAGCCCCAGGGTGGCGGTCACCGTTCCCAACAGCCCCACGGCCTCCCAGGCGTGCCACCGCTCCTGCCGGGTCGCCGCCAGGAGCAATGCCAACCCGCTGAGGGTAAAACACACGGTGGTGTTGGGGGCCATCCGGCCCGGATCAATCACTTGCACCGTGATATAGTGATACATGAACAACTGATCCAGACCAAAATCGGTCCCCAGAATATATTGGGTACCGGTCAATGCGCCCAGCACGCCGACCACCCCGCCACAGCCCAAGGCCAACCGCAACCAACCCAAGGTAATGGCGATCAGGCCCGCCCCGGACAGCAAAAAACACAAAGCGGTGTTATACTGCATGGGCACCGCAGCGGGATTGAGCTGGATGAGGGCTGGCCTGTGCGTGTGCCATCCCACCAGTACCAAGCCGCCCAACCCAAAAACAAGCCCGCCCAGGGCCAGGGCAAGCGACAGGGGAACCGGGAAACGCGGCTTTTTCATGGGCGGCGTTCTCCCTTGCCGGGGGTGTCCAACGCCGGAAGGTAGACCCGGAACAGGGTTCCGGCACCGGGATTGCTCTCCACCTGGATTTTTCCCCCGCAGCGATGGACCGCACCATGCACGACGGCGAGACCCAGACCGGTGCCCTGGCCGATGCGCTTCGTGGTAAAAAATGGTTCAAAGATGCGTTCCAGCACCTCTGCCGCGATGCCCGGTCCCGTATCCTGCACCGAAAGCAGGAGATACTGGCCTGGCTTGATTTGCAACAGTCTGGCCTGCTCTTCCTCCAGGAGGATCTGTTCCACCCCAACCGTGATGCTGCCGCCTCTCTCTCCAATGGCCTGGCTGGCGTTGGTGCATAAATTCATGATGATCTGGTACAACAGGGTAGGATCGGCCAATATATGCACCTCCCGGTCCTGGATCTCCGCGCGTATTTCAATCGAGGCTGGCACCGTCGACCGCATCAGTTGCAACACCTCCTTGACCAAAGGCACCGGGTTGAGGCACTGCCGTTCGCTCCCGGTCTGGCGACTGAAGGTGAGCAGTTGGCGGACCAGGTCGCGGCCCCGATTGGCGGCATCGCTGATATTTTTGCTCACCTCGTCCAACGCGCTGACGCCAAAGGTGACCAGTTCCACATTGCCCAGGATAATGGCCAGAATATTGTTGAAATCGTGGGCAATGCCCCCCGCCAGCGTACCCACGGCCTCCAGTCGCCTGGCATGACGCAGTTGCCGCTCCAGTTTGACCCGCTCCAGGACGATGGCGAACAGATCGGCGATCCCCTCCAGGATCACCCGATCATCCGGGGTATACGCCCGCACCCGATTGGTCACGGCAATGCGGGCCACGGTGCGGCCCCCGCTGCTGACCGGCACGGACAACAACCGGTCGGCGGTCATGCAACCATCGGCTACCTCGCACCCGCTGGCCGCGTCCCGATCGGGGCTGTGGGGCCCGATCTCTCCGACTTGAATGCGGTGGGTGGATAAACCCGTGTGCGGATCGATCTCATCGACAAAACCACCCTGGCTGTCGGTTACCGTCAGGCTGGTGGCCAACACACAGTGGGCGATCTCCTCCATGCTCCCCCCCTGGGAGGCGAGAAAATCTTTGCTCAGCTTGGCCAAGGCCATCTGAATATCCTTCTGCCTCAGTATGGTGTGTTCATTGTCACGCAAGGCCAATTCCAACTGTTTGCGTTCGGTGATATCCTGGAAAAAACCGTAGATCCGGTGGTGGGCCGCATCCGCTTTGCCGATGGTATGCACGTGGCGTAGACTGCCTTTGGCGGTAATAAGTTCCAACTCCAGATCATACGGCTCGCCCTGTTCGATGGCCCGCTGCACCGCCTCGGCGATGCGGGCCCGGGCTGGCGGGGGGTAAAACTGGATGGCCTGTGCGACGGTCGGCTCAAAAGCCGGATCCACCTCATGAATGCGGTAGATTTCTTCCGTCCAGGTCAGTTTGCCGGTGTTCGTCTGCAATTCCCAACCGCCCACTTTGCCCATCCGTTCGGTTTCCAGGAGCAACTGGGTGCTCTCGGCCAGCTTTTGCTCCACCCGCTTCTGTTCGCTGATATCCCGATGGATGGAGACCCAGACTGTGCCGAACTCCCGATGCGCGAAGGTCGAAACCGTGGCGTAACACCAGAAAATGGTGCCGTCCTGCCTCTGGTTGCAGATCTCCCCGGCCCACCGGCCGGTCTGCTGGAGATCGGTCTGGATGATGGCGGCGGTCTCTGCAGGCGTCTTGTCCGTGGGGGCATTCAGCAGACTGATATGTTTGCCGTGCAGTTGATCCGGTGCATAACCGAACAGTCGTTCAAATTTGGGATTGGTATATACAATCGTCCCATCATCGGCCCGGGTGAGCACAATGCCCTCGTCCACATTCAGCAGAATGGTCTCGCGCAGGCGCAAGGCCTCATCACTGAGGCGGAGTGTCTCCTCCGCCTGCTGGCGTGCGCTGATGTCGGTGAGGATCAGGCACACCATGGCCGGGAGGTTGTCTCTGGTGGCCTGGTACAGGCCATCCAGGTGGGCCTGGAAGGGCGACTGGTCCCCACGCTGAAGGAGCAGTTCACTACTTTGCTGCCCATCCCGGAGTAACGTGGCAAAAAACCGCTGCCAGCGGGCGATGTTGTCGGGATGGATGAACCGGATAAAACCGCACCGGTGCAGCCGGTCGCGCGCCATCCCGAGGAGTGCGGCCCCGGTCAGGTTTGCCTCCGTAATCAGGCCAGCATCGGTCAGGGTGAGATAGCCCGCCGGGGCAAAATCATACAGATCCCGGTAGCGATCCCGGGAGATGGCCAACTCGGTCTGGGCGCGGCGCAACTCCTCGTTCTGCATCTCCAGTTCAATCTGATGGACGTGCAATTCATGCGCAAGTTGGTCGGTGGCCAGGGGAACCGCCATCCCCGTTGGCGGCTGGTGGGCGAGTTGCGCCTCGGCGATGGTCCGCAGGGTGTTGGGTCTGGTTGGCTTTTTTCCCATTGTCTTACCCTTGGCCGGGCGCGGCGGGAAGAGCGCAGTCCATGGACGGGGTGCCGTGCTGGCCTTTGTCCTGGGCAATGACCTCCTGGAGATCCTGAGCCAGATCCACCATGGCCACCGGTTTGATATAAAAACGGGCAAAACCCGCCTCGATAGCCTTCTCCCTGGTCATCCGGTCGCTATACCCCGTACACAGGAAAATGGGCATGTCCGGGCGATGCGCCCGAATTTTTTCTGCCAGTTGATCCCCCGTCAAGCCCGGCATGGTCTGGTCGGTAATGACGACATCAAAGGCGTCCGGGGCTTGTTGAAAGTGCGCCAGTACTTCCAGGGGATCCGTGTTGCCCACCACCGAATAGCCGATGGCCGTCAAAAATTCGGTCCCGACCTGGACCAGACCGGCCTCATCATCCACAAACAGAATGCGCCCTTTGCCTCTGGTCACCGGTGTCTGGTCGGGGGCCACCAGGTCATGCTGGGCCGGGGTTTCCACCGCCGGGAGATAAACCCGGAACGTGGCTCCCGCCCCCGGCGCGCTCTCCACCTGGACTTTGCCACCACACCCCTGCACCGCCCCATGCACGACGGCGAGACCCAGACCGGTGCCTTGGCCGACCCGCTTGGTCGTGAAGAAGGGTTCAAATATGCGCTCCATGATTTCCGGTGACATGCCAGGGCCAGTATCCAGGACAGAAATCACGGCATATGGGCCAGACCTGATCTGCAACAGTCTGGCCTGATCGGCGGCAATGAGGAGCCGCTCCAGCACCACGGTGATGCGCCCGCCCGCCTCACCGATGGCCTGGCCGGCATTGGTGCATAAATTGACGATCACCTGATACAACATGGTGGAATCGGCCAATATGGACAGATTGGCGTCCCGGATATCCTCCCGAATGTCAATCGAGGTGGGCAGGGTCGACCGCATCAGTTTCAATACCTCCTTGAGCAGAGGAACCGGGTTGAAGCGTTGTTTGTCGCCGCTGGTTTGCCGACTGAAGGTGAGGAGCTGGCGGACCAGATCGCGGCCCCGATTGGCGGCATCGCTGATATTTTTGACCACATCCTCCAGTTCACTGACGCCAAAGGTGACCAGTTCCATGTTGCCGATGATAATGGCCAGAATATTGTTGAAATCATGGGCGATACCACCCGCCAGCGTGCCCACCGCCTCCAGTCGCCCGGCATGACGCAGTTGCCGCTCCAGATTGACCCGCTCCAGGACAATGGCGAACAGATCGGCAATCCGTTCCACGATGGCCTGATCATCCGGGGTGTAGTCGCGCTCGCGGTTGGCCACGGTGATCTGGGCCACAGTGCGGTCGCCGCTGATGACCGGCACGGAGAGCAACCGCCCGGCAGCAGCGGGATCGGGCGACGCTTGCCCCAGGCCGAGGGTCTCGATCTCCCCGATCGGGGTGCGGGTGCTGGACAGACCGGTGAGGGGATCAATCTCGTCGACAAAACCGCCATGGCTCCCGGTCACCGCCAGGCTGGTTGCCAGCACCCCGTGGGCAATCTCCGCCACCGACATGCCCTGGGAGGCCAGAAACGCCTTGCCCAGCCTGGCCAATGCCACCTGAACCTCCTTCTCCCGCAGCGTGGCGGCCTCGGCCTGTTTGCGCTCGGTAATGTCCTGGACAACGCCCGCCATGCGCCGCAACGTCCCCGTCTCGTCCATCTGATGGCCACCGGTGACCCAGATCCAGCGCACGGCACCGTCCACCCGGCGGATGCGACACTCAAAGCTCCAGTCGGAAAAGGTTTTGATCGCCTCCTGGAAGCGGCGATCCACCTCGAAGCGATCTTCGGGCAGCACATGCTCCAGAAACATTGCGTAGGTCCACGCAGGCAGGAGCGAGGGGTACCCGAAAATACGATCATGCTCCAGGGTGCGATTGGCCGTATGATCCAGCAAATCGAGATCCCAGCCGCCCATATGGCCCCAGCGCAGGGCCAACTCCAACCGTTGTCGGCTGTCCCGCAACCGCTGCTCACTCCGCTCGATCTCCTCGCGGGTGCGATATTCCTCGGTCACATCCCGGAAGACCAACACCACCCCCATGACCTGTTGCTTGGGGTCCAGCATGGGGGCCGCACTGTCGGCAATCTGGCGTTCGGTGCCGTCGCGGGCGATGAGGATGGTGTGGTTGGCCAACCCCTCCACCCGTCCGCTGCGGATCACTTTGGCCACCGGATCGACCACCGGTTGGCGGGTCATGGCATTGATGAGGGGCAACACGGTTGGCAGGGGTTGCCGGGCCGCCTCGGGCAGGGGCCAGCCGGTCAAGGCTTCCGCCACGGGATTCATCCGGGTCACGCACCCGGCCTGGTCGGTGACGATCACCCCATCGCCGATGGAATTTAACGTGATGGCCAAATTTTGTTCGCTGATACGGATTTTTTGAATGACCCCCTCACTGATGCGCGCAAACAACAGACTGCCCACCAACAGGGCCAACAGTGCAATCGCAAGGGTCTTTTCAGTCGCCTCCCGCAGTGGTGTATCCAACTCGGCCAGATCGATTTCGACCACCAGGCCCAGGTGCAAGGGGGCGATAAATTCGTAAGCGGCCAGCACGGTGACGCCCCGATAATTCGGACCAATCACCACCCCCGATTCCCCCGCCAGCGCGCGGTGCATGGGCAGGGAAACATCCAGTCTGTCCCAGGGGACGGGTTTGGGCAACGTGGTATCGGCTTGACGCTGCCGGAAAAGATATTCGATCTGCTCCCCCCGGCGTTGCGCAAAGGCGATCTCCCCAGTGTTGCCCAGCCCTTCGTGCCACCCCTGATAGGATTGCGTCAACAGCGAGAGAATGTGCTCTGTCTCTGCCTGCGACGGGGCTTGCGGATGCTGCATGGTGGCCTGGTACAGGGTGACGATGAGCCGCTCCTGGCTCTTGGCCATGGCACTGATGCGCACCTTCTCCACCTCCAGGATGCTTTGGTGCAGCATAGACAGGCTGGTCCCCATGCTGATGCCGACGACCGCCAGCATAATGCCCAGCAGCAGCAAAAACCGCGACCAGCCCTTGAAAAATCGTCTCATGGCGTGTTCCTCATGCGGGTCCAGCGGGTTTATCTATACTGCACGCGGTCATAAGTGACACTTCCTGTTCCGTCATTCCCGCGAAAGCGGGAATCCATTTGGCTTGTTGGACCTCCTGGATTCCCGCCTGCGCGGGAATGACGATGCATAACGGGTCCGTCTCGGCCAGTTGTGCCGATAGCCGCTCAAGCGATGCCTGGGCATTTTTGAAAGAAAAGGTGTTGAGCGCGTCCTCCAGGCAGTGCAATTCCGACTCAACCCGTGGCATGACGGGAATGAGCAGAGGCTTGAGCTGGTCAAAAGCTCCCATCACATTGCCGCTGGACTGTTGGACCAGGACGGCCAGCGTTTGCAACTGGTGGGCGACCGCCTCCCGGTCCAACGGCAGGGCCGCTCCCGTGGTATCCAGACCGGCCGCCATGCGGGCTGTTTCCCGGTCTTGCAGTTGGGCAATGGCCTGCAACACTTCGTGCAGGGCATCGGTAAAGCGGTCCAGCAACCCCAACCATTCCGCCTGCCGCTGTTCCTTGACACCCTTTTCCAGTGCCACCGTGGCCGCATACAGGGTATTGGCCGACATGTTCCCGGAGATGCCCTTGATGGTATGGAGCAGTCGGCTGGCCGCTTCCACATCGGACTGCCGTTTGCCGGTGAGATGGGTGCGAATCCGTGCGGCAGCGTCGGTAAAATCCCGCTGGAAGCCCAACATCATCAAGTGCAATTGTGCTGGTTCAGCGAAAATCGGACAAATTGCCTTTTCTGATAAGCTACTCCCCGTTCTTTCCTGGGGGTCATCCAGGAACATCGGATTGCGTTTTTTTAGGCATGGTGGGTCTATTGTCCGGCGGG
>JADFYM010000127.1 GCA_015233035.1 Magnetococcales bacterium | reverse complement strand
GGCGGCAGGCCAGCCATCGGATATTGAAAGACCTTGCAAAGCTCGGTTTGGAGTCCGATCGGCTGACACTGCCGCCTTCCTTCCCCGTTGTCCCATGTCAAGCATCAAAAAACTTGAACATCGAGTGTATAACCGGTTGATACCTCGGTAAAATCCACTCAAACAACATGCCAAGATTGCCTGTCGCCTGGAAACCGGGCTGACAGCCCCGACCAGAGTACGCCTGCGATAAAATTAACCTGTACAAAATGCGCCAAAAAAGGTAGCCTGCGGGCAGTGTGGCTGCGTCAAATACAGACTGGGCGCACACAAGACACACCCCTCTCCCCGCAGCGATATCGGCGTTGAAAAGGCATGACATCGTGAAATACAAAGGAATCATCCTGGCCGGGGGATCTGGAACCCGACTCTACCCGCTTACCATAGCAGTCAGCAAGCAACTGCTGCCCATCTATGACAAGCCCATGATTTATTATCCATTGACCATCCTGATGATGGCGGGCATTCGGGATATTCTGGTCATTACGACCCCCCAGGATCAGTCGGCCTACCAGACCCTCCTGGGGGATGGTTCACAGTGGGGGCTGGCTTTGCAGTATGTGGTGCAAGAACAGCCGAACGGACTGGCCCAGGCCTTCCTGCTCGGCGAGTCGTTCATCGGCCCCGATCCGGTCTGCCTGATCCTCGGCGACAATATTTTTTATGGCAAGGGACTGATCGCCACCCTGCAACAGGCCACCCAATGGCCCCGTGGCGCGACCGTGTTTGGCTACTATGTAAAAGATCCAGAACGGTATGGCGTCGTCTCCTTCGACCCATCCGGTCAGGCACTGGACATTGAGGAAAAACCGGCCCAGCCCAAGTCCCATTATGCCGTCACCGGGTTATATTTTTACGACAATGACGTGGTCTCCATTGCGGCCGGGATCCGGCCTTCCGCGCGGGGCGAATTGGAAATTACCGATGTCAACCGGGCCTATCTGGCGCGGGGCGACCTCCGGGTGGAACGACTGGGACGCGGCATCGCCTGGCTGGATACCGGCACACCCGCCTCCATGGCCGAGGCCACCAGCTTTGTCAAGGCCATGGAAGAACGCCAGGGTTTGAAAATTTCCTGCCCGGAAGAGATCGCCTACCGCATGGGCTTCATCGATGCGGCGCAACTGGCCCGCCTGGCCGTCCCCTTGCGCAAAAGTGGTTATGGTGACTATCTTTTGTACATCTTGAATGAGGCCTGATCTGCCATCATGTCCACCCCATCGTTTCAATTTTTTCCCACCCGCATTCCGGCGGTGATGACCATCGAACCGCGCGTTTTCGGTGATCATCGCGGCTGTTTTCTGGAATCGTGGCAACGGGACAAATTTGCCGCTGGCGGGGTGGAGGCCACCCTGGTCCAGGACAATCTCAGCGAATCGACCCAGGGAACCCTGCGTGGTTTGCACTACCAAATCCGGCAACCCCAAGGTAAACTGGTCCAGGTGTTGGCGGGCGAGGTCTTTGATGTCGCAGTGGATCTGCGGCAGAGTTCCCCCACCTTTGGCCAATGGGTGGGCGAACGGCTTTCCTGGCAAAACAAGCGACTGTTGTGGATACCCCCCGGCTTTGCCCATGGTTTTTATGTCCTGAGTCCCACCGCCTTGTTTGCCTACAAATGTACCGAATTTTATGCCCCGGAACAGGAACGGACCATCGCCTGGAATGACCCCGACTTGGGCATTGCGTGGCCGTTGCTCCCCGATCTGCCCCCCGCACTCTCCCCCAAGGATCGGGCGGGCGTCGCCTTTCGCTGTGCGGAGTATTACCCATGAAAGTGCTCATTATCGGAGCCGATGGACAGGTTGGCCGGGAGTTGCGTGAGACAGCCCCCCTCGGGATGGAGGTGACGGCCGTGGGGCATGGAACACTGGATATTACCAACGCCCCGGCTCTGCGCCAAATGGTGCTGGAGTTCCAGCCGCAGATCCTGATCAATGCCGCCGCCTATACGGCGGTGGACAAGGCCGAACAGGAACGCGAAATCGCCTTTACTGTCAATGCCGAAGGACCGGCCCATTTGGCAGTACTCGCCCAGGAAAACCGGATCAGGTTCGTCCATCTCTCCACCGATTTTATCTTCGATGGTCAACAGAGCAGACCGTATCGCCCCGAAGCCCCACCCAACCCGTTGGGGGTTTACGGTGCCAGCAAACAGGCGGGAGAACAACGGGTGCGGGAAATTTTGGGCCAGGAGGCCTTGATCGTCCGCACGGCGTGGGTCTATTCCGCTTTTGGCCACAATTTTGTCAAAACCATGTTGCGACTCATGCGGGAACGGGACACCCTGAACGTGGTGGCCGACCAGGTCGGCACCCCCACCTGGGCCAAGGGATTGGCCTCCGCCCTCTGGAAAATGGTGGAATTGCGCCTGACCGGCACCCACCACTGGACGGATGCGGGGGTGGCCAGTTGGTATGATTTTGCGCAGGCCATCCAAGAGGAAGGGTTGAACCGGGGCTTGCTGCTGCACCCCGTCGCGCTGCACCCCATCCCCACGACCCTCTATCCCACCCCCGCCCAACGGCCCGCCTTCAGCGTCCTGGACAAGACCGATACCTGGCAGGCCCTGGGTTATACCGCCGACCATTGGCGTGTGGCACTGTGCAAAATGTTGCAACGGGTGGGTCGACATGGCTAATCTATTGGTGACGGGCGGAGCGGGCTTCATCGGCACCAATTTTGTCCGCTATTGGCTGGCCAACCACCCCCAGGATCGGCTCCTGGTCTTGGATGCCCTGACCTACGCTGGCAACCAGGCCAACCTGGCCGGACTGGACCAGCACCGCACCTTTCGTTTTATCCATGGCGATATCGGTGACTATGATCTGGTCTGCCACCTGCTGCGGGAGGAACAGATCGACACGCTGGTCCATTTTGCCGCCGAGTCCCATGTCGACCGTTCCATCCATGGTCCCGATGCCTTTATCCACACCAATATCGTGGGCACTCATACCCTGCTGAAGGCGGCCAAGGCCGTCTGGTTGGACGGGCAACCGGGTCAAACGGGGCCGGGGAGGCCGCATCGTTTCCATCATGTCTCCACCGACGAAGTGTACGGTTCCCTGGGACCGCACGATGCCCCCTTCACGGAAACCACACCGTATGCCCCCAATTCCCCCTACTCGGCCAGCAAGGCCGCCTCCGATCATCTGGTCCGGGCCTATCACCATACCTATGGCTTGAACACCACCATCAGCAATTGCTCGAACAATTATGGTCCCTACCAGTTTCCGGAAAAATTGATTCCCCTGCTGATCGTGCATATTCTCAACAGTAAAAGCCTGCCCGTGTATGGGGATGGTTTGAATGTACGCGACTGGCTGTATGTCGATGATCACAACCAGGCCATCGAGCGTATTCTTCAGCAGGGCATCCCCGGCGAAGTGTATAATGTGGGCGGCGATAATGAATGGAAAAACATCGATATTGTCCATTTGATCTGCCAGGAGATGGATCTGGCCTTTGCCAATACCCCGGCACTCGCGGCGCGCTATCCAGCGGCTCCGCCTGTCGCGGGCAAAAGTGCCGCCAGCCTGATCACCTTTGTCCAAGACCGCCTGGGCCATGACCGTCGGTATGCCATTGACGCCACCAAACTGGCCCATACCCTGGACTACCAACCCAGGGAGGCGTTTGCGACCGGTCTCAGAAAAACCATTGCCTGGTATTTGGCCAATGAGGCATGGTGGCGGGAGATTATGGCGCGACCGGCGTGACAGGACAGGCCGTTTTGGGGGCTTCGCCCCCCGCCCCACCAGGGGCTTTGCCCCTGGACCCCACCAGGGGGATGATCCCCCTGGACCCGCAATATTGTCCCCAGCATGGCCGCCACCCACAGACCCGTCAGGATTCATGCCATGCGTCCCAAAAAAACCCGCCTCCCGACCGCACAGCGCAACGCCACCAACCCCGTGGGCACACTCATCCAAAAAGGCCTGCAACACCACCAGGCCGGACGATTCCGGGAGGCGGAAGCCCTGTACCGTCAGGCCCTCCAGATCCAACCCAAACAGGCCGATGCGTTGCACCTGCTGGGTTATGTCCTGCACCATCTCGGCCAACAGGAGGCGGCCATTGAATGGATCAACAAGGCCGTGGCCGTCGATCCCAGCCAACCGCTTTTCCTGAACAATCTGGGCAATGTGTTGCAACAGACCGGCAGACAGGAAGAAGCCATCGCCTGCTATCAACAGGCGTTGACCCTGAAACCGGATTTTTACATGGCCCTGTGCAGTCTGGGCAATGCCCACTACGCCCAACGACACTGGGATGCCGCCATCACCTGTTACCAACAGGCCCTGACCATCAAACCGGACCTGCACGAAGCCCTCAGCAATCTGGGCAATGTCTGGCAAGAGAAAGGACAGTTGGACACAGCCATCGACTGTTATCAAAAGGCACTGGCCATCGAGCCGAACGCCTATGATGCCTACAATAATATGGGATTGGCCCGGCATGAAAAAGGTCAGTTGGAACAGGCCATTGCCTGCTATCAACAGGCATTGGCCATCAAACCGGATTTCCAGGAAGCCCTGAGCAATATGGGCAACACCCTGCAAACGCAACATAAAGAGGCAGAGGCCATCGCCTGTTATCAACAGGCGTTGACCATCAACCCCCACTCCTATACGGCCCTCAGCAATCTGGGCAATGTGCTGCGGGATCAGGGCCGACTGACCGAGTCCATCGACCTCTATCAACGTGCCCTGGCCATCCAGCCCGACCTCTACGAGGCACACTGCAATCTGGGCAATGCCTGGGTCAAACTGGGCCGGATGGCGGATGCCATGGCCTGCTATCGGCGCGCATTGGCCATCAAACCGGATTTTTATATGGCCCTCGGCAACCTGGGCTTCGCCTTGCAGGATCAGGGCGAGATCGAAGAATCCATCGCCTGCTATCAGCAGGCCATTGCGGTCAAACCCGACAATCTGGCCGCCTATGGTTCGCTCCTGCACCAGATGCAACATGTCTGCGACTGGTCCACCTTCCAGGCCCGGTATGAGCGCATGATCGCCTTGTTCCAGACTGGCCAAGGCGAGATCAACCCCTTTTTTTTCATCTCACTGCCCTGCTCCGCCGCCCTGCAACGGCAAAGCGCGACCCAATGGGCGGCAGACAAATATCCTGCGCAACCGCCCCTTTTTACCGCCCGCCCGCCGGACCACCGCCCCGCCCGCCTCAAGATTGGCTATCTCTCCTGCGACTTTCAGGATCATGCCACCGTGCAGTTGATGGCGGAACTGTTCGAGTTGCACAACCGAGATCGTTTTGAAATTATTGCCTATTCCTATGGGACAGATCCGGGCACCCAGGGCCGGCAGCGGATCATGGCGGCTTGCGACACCTTTGTGGACCTGCTGACCGTTGCCCACCGGGAGGCCGCGCAACGCATTCTGGACGATGGCGTCCATATTCTGGTCGAGATGAAAGGCTATACCAAGGATTCCCGCCTGGAGATCCCCGCCTGCCGTCCCGCCCCCATTCAAGTCTCCTGGTTGGGCTATCCGGGCACGGTGGGCGGCACCTTTATCGACTATATTCTTTCCGATCCCTTTGTCACGCCACCGGGATCCGAGGCCCATTTTACGGAAAAAATTGTCCGCCTGCCCGATTGTTACCAGCCTAACGACCGCCAGCGGGCCATCGACCCCAGGCCACTCACCCGGCAGGCCTGCGGCTTGCCGGAGGGGGGTCTGCTCTTCGCCAGTTTCAACAAGACCTACAAGCTCAATGCCCCACTCTTTGCGGCCTGGATGCGGATCTTGCGCGCCACCCCAGAGAGCATTTTATGGTTGTGGGAATCCAACCTGTGCGCGGCGGCCAATCTGCGCCGCGAGGCGGAGGCCCAGGGCGTGGCCGGCAGCCGACTCTTTTTTGCCCCTTTTCTGCCCTCCGCCCAGCATCTGGCCCGCTACCGCCTCGTGGATCTGGTGCTGGACACCTTTCCCTGCAACTCCCACACCACGGGCAGTGATGCCTTGTGGGCGGGATGCCCGATGGTGACCTGTGCCGGAGAGACCTTTGCCTCCCGCGTGGCGGGCAGCCTGTTGCGGAATGTGGGTCTGTCGGAGTTGGTCACCCACTCCCTGCCGGAATATGAGGCCCTGATCCTGGCATTGGCCCACCACCCGGAGCGGTTGGTCGCCCTGCGCCGCCAATTGCACGACCACTTGCCCACCGCCCCCCTGTTTGACACCCCGCGCTATGCGGGTCATCTGGAGGCGGCTTACGAGGCCATGTGGCAACGGTTTCAGGCAGGCCTGCCCCCCGACCATATCGATGTCCCCCCCCTGGCGGCGGACGCATCCTCGCGGGCGCGCACCCCGTTCATCCGCACACTGGCCCCGGCAGAGCACCCCACCCAGGCTGGCACCGGAGCGGTCCACGCCCCGGACACCCTGGCCGCGACCCTGCCAGCCCAACTGGAGGCCGGTCTGGCGCACCATCAGGCCAGTCGACTGCCCGAAGCCGAGGCCATCTATCGGCGGATCCTGGCGGACCACCCCGACCATCCGGCCACCCTCCACCTGTTGGGTTATCTCCTGCATCAACAAGGCCACCACGCACAGGCGGTAGAATTAATCGGCCAGGCGGTGGCGATCACCCCCGATGAACCGTTGTATCGCAACAATCTGGGCATTGTCCACTTGGCGATGGGCAACCGGGAGGCCGCTTTGGCCTGTTATCGCCAGGCTTTGGCCATTCAACCCCATTTTCACATGGCCCTGTGCAACCTGGGCAACCTCCTGCACGAACTGGGCGAGACGGAAGAGGCCCTCCGCCGCTACCAGGAAGCGGTTGATGTCCAACCCGATTTTTATGCGGGCTACAACAATCTGGGCAATGCCCTGCAACGGGAGAGACGGTTTGCCGAGGCCATTGCGGCCTACCAGAAGGCACTGGCCATCCATCCCCTCTATCGCGAAGCCTATAATAACATGGGGGCGGCCTTGCAAGCGCAGGGCAGGATGGAAGAGGCCATCGCCTGTTGTCAAAAGGCTCTGGAGATCAAACCGGATTGTCACGAGGCCTACCGCAATCTGGGCAATATTTTGCTGGCCCAGGGCAAACCGGAGGAGTCCATTGCCCATTACCGGCAGGCGTTGGCCATCAAACCGGATTATCGGGATGCCCACAACAATCTGGGCAATGCCCTGCTGGGCCAGGGTCGCTTGCAGGAGGCCGCCGACAGCTATCAACAGGCACTGGCCGTCGCACCCGATCTGTACGAGGCCCACAACAATCTGGGTATCGCCTTGCAAGAACAGGGCAAACTGGCAGAGGCCATCGCCTGTTATCGCCAGGCACTGGCCATCAAACCGGATTATGGCGGTGCCCTCGGCAACCTGGGGGTGGCGTTGGTGGACCAGGGCCGGTTGGACGAGGCCATCGAGTGTTATCAAAAGGCGGTGGAAGCCGACCCGGATGATCCCAACAACCACAGTGCCATCTTGCATCAAATGCTGCACATCTGTGATTGGCGGTCGTTCCGCGCCCGCTATGAACGCATGATCGCCGTGTTCCGGGCGCAGCAGAAGGAGGCCAATCCCTTTGTCTTTCTGTCGCTGCCCACCACACCCGCCGAGCAGCGCAAGTGTGCCACCTTGTATATTCAACACAAACATCCGGCCCAGCAAAATCTGGCGGCCACCCGGTCGTATGAACCCCAGCCACCCCGCCTGCGGATTGGCTATCTGTCCAGCGATTATCAAAATCATCCGGTGGCCTATCTGACCGCCGAACTGTTTGAATTGCACGATCGCAGCCGGTTTGAGATCACGGCCTATTCGTATGGCGAGGAGGATGGACGGGAGATGCGGCAGCGCATCATGGCGGCCTGTGATCATTTTGTCGACCTGCGCCCCTTGACGTATGAGGCCGCCGCCCAGCGTATCTTTGCCGATGGCACCCATATCCTGATCGAGTTGAATGGCTTCACCAAGGAGGCCCGGTTGCAGATTCCCGCCCTGCGCCCTGCCCCCATTCAGGTCAGTTGGTTGGGCTATCTGGGTACCTCCGGGGCACCCTTCATCGACTATATTCTCTCCGATTCTTTCATCACCCCACCCGGCTATGAAGCTGACTTCAGCGAACAAATTGTTCGTATGCCGGAATGTTTCCAGCCCAATGACCGGCAACGACCCATCGCCCGCACCCCCACCCGCCAGGAACGTGGCCTGCCCGCAGAGGGGTTTATCTTTGCCAGCTTCAATAAAAGCTACAAGTTTAACGCCGAGACCTTTGACATCTGGATGGATCTGCTGCGCCAGACGCCGGGCAGCCTGTTATGGTTGGTCGCCTCCAACACCTGGGTAGAGGCCAATCTGCGCCGGGAAGCCGAGGCACGGGGGGTGGCGGCTGACCGTCTCTTCTTTGTGCCCAAATTGGCCTTGGCGGACTATCTGGCCAACTATCGCCTGGTCGATCTGGTGTTGGACACCTATCCCTACAATTCGGGCACGACCGCCAGCAATGCCTTGTGGGCGGGCTGCCCGATGATCACCTGCGCGGGCGACACCTTTGTCTCCCGGCAGGCGGGCAGTCTGCTGATTCAGATGGGGGTGCCGGAACTGGTGACCCATTCCCTGGCCGACTATGCCGCCCTGGCCCTGGCATTGGCCCACCAACCGGAGCGTCTGGCCGCCATTCGTGCGCGTCTGCAAGCCAATCTGCCGACGGCACCCCTGTTCAACACCCCCCGTTTCACCCGGCATCTGGAAGCGGCCTACACGACCATGTGGCAACATTTTTGCTCCGGTCAACCACCCGAGCCTATTTTTGTTCCCAAACGTCCTGTCGAGGAGGTTCCCCATATGGCACCCGCTGTCCCCGTTGAACCCACTCCCAGCCCAGTCCTGGCCCCGCCCGCCGGAGCGGGAGGAGCAACCCAGCCGCACGAAAACAGCGATGGGATGGCCAGCCCCCTGCAACGGGCCAAAGAGAGACAATTGACGGTTGTGGAGTTGGTCAGTGTGGCAGAACAGTGGCACACCGCCGGGCAAAAAGAGGCGGCCATTGCCTTATACCAGGTCTGGCTTGCCCGCAATGCCGATGATCCGCTCGCGTATGCGGTGTATTTCAATTATGGTTTTCTCCTGGCCAACCTGCCCGATCTGCCGAAGGCAAGAGGTGCTTTCCAGGAGGCCATCCGGCTGAATCCCGACTTTTATCCACCTTATATCAATCTGGGCAATCTGCTCGAACAGGTGCATGAGTTGGAGGCGGCCACGGACTGCTGGCAAAATCTGGTCGACCGGCTGCCCACCACCCAGGCGGAGACGGCGGGCTATAAACTGACCGCACTCCAGCAGATCGCCCGGGTTACCCCCTCTCCCACCCGCCGACTGTTTGCCAACGGGGCCAGTCGGGCCATGGAACGCACGTTGGGAGTCGGCGAGTTGATTGGTATCGCCACCCAGTTGAGCGCGGCGGGAGAGGATAAACCACTGGCCACTCTTTATCGCCTCTGGCTGGCCCATAATGCCGATGACCCGCTGGCCCATGCGATCTGTTTTAATTACGGCACTCTCCTCAGCCAGCACGAGGATGCCCAGGGAGCCAAACAGGCCCTGAGCGAGGCCATCCGCCTGAATCCCGATTTTTATCCCGCCTATATCAATCTGGGCAATGCCCTGGATCGCCTGGGAGCCCCCCAAGAGGCGTTGGCCTGTTGGCAGACGGTGGTCGACAAGTTGGCCACCATCAAGGGCGAGACGGTGGAATACAAGCTGGCGGCCCTCAAACAGATTGCCCGGGTGACAGACGACCCGGCCCGGAGCGAAGAGGCCTTGCGGCAAAGTCTCGAAATCAACCCGGAACAGCGGGAAATCACGCAGCAATGGCTCAACAGGCGACAGGGACAGTGCAAATGGCCGGTCGTACAGCCCTTTCCCTATTGCAGCAAGGCGCAAATACTGCAAGGACCGGCCCCGCTGTCAGCCGCCTTGTACACGGACGATCCCTTGTTGCAGTTGGCCAATGCCTACTTGTACAACCGCTCTGAGGTGGGCCAGCCATCCCTCTCTTTGCTGGACACCCATGCAGCCCGGTTGCAGGATCGCCCTTCGGCGCGTTTGCGCATCGGCTATCTCTCTTCCGACCTGCGTGACCATGCGGTCGGCTATCTGACGGCAGAGATCTATGAACTGCACAACCGCGACCGGGTGGAGCTGTTTTTGTATTATATCGGCATCCCGACCGACACGCCGTTTCATCATCGGATCCGCGCCGCAGCGGACCATTGGGTGGATTTGAACGGCATGACAGACGAGGCGGCCGCGCATCGCATCGTGGCGGACAAAATCGATATTTTAGTCGATCTGAATGCCTATACCCATAGTGCCCGGCTCAAATTGCTGGCCATGCGTCCCGCCCCCATCCTGGTCAACTGGCTCGGCTATCCGGGGACCACGGGCAGTCCTTACCACAACTATATTATTGCCGACGCATTTATCATTCCCCCACACCATGAGATCTATTATTCGGAAAAGGTGATGCGGCTGCCCTGTTATCAACCCAACGACCGCAAGCGGGTGGTGGCTGCGGATCGACCGACCCGAACGGCTGTTGGACTGCCGGAAGAGAAGATGGTCTACAGTTGCCTGAATGGTGCGCAAAAGATTACGCCGTTTATCTGGCAACTCTGGATGGAGATTTTGCAACAGGTGCCAGAGAGCGTGTTATGGTTGCTCAACGAAGACGAGGCAATCCAGAATCGGCTCAGGGGTTATGCCGGGCAGCATGGCGTGGCCGCCGACCGGCTGATTTTTGCGCAACGCCAATTAAACCCGGAACATGTGGCCCGTTTTCCCTTGGCCGATCTCAGCATTGACTCCGCCCCTTACGGTTCCCACACCACCGCTTCCGATGCCCTGTGGATGGGGGTGCCCGTCCTGACCCTGGCGGGTCTCGGTTTTGCGGCGCGGGTTTGTGGCAGCCTGGTCTTGGCGGCGGGACTGGCCGAGTTGATCTGTTACACTCCAGAAGAGTATGTAGCCAAGGCGGTGGAACTCGGCCACAACCGGGCCAGGTTGCAAGCCTATCGGCAACAGTTGCTGGCCAGCCGGGATACCTGTGTCCTCTTCGACACCCCGAATCTGGTCACCCATCTGGAGGCATTGTATGCCGAGATGTGGGCCGATTTCCGGCGGGGTCGTCTGCCACGGCCTGACTTGTCCAATCTGGAACTTTACCAGGAGATTGGCATTGAATTGGACCAGGGGGGCATGGGGATTGCCACGGATGCCGCCTATCGGGCACAATATCGGGCCAAGTTGCTGGAAAAAAATCGGTATGCCTTTATCCGGCGCGATGAGCGGCTGTGGACGGAGGAGATACGGTATCTTTAACCGGTATACTGACTAAAAAATGCGCGATAGGTTGTACAGTGACAGGGGGCCAGGGGGATTATCCCCCTGGTGGGGTCCAGGGGCAAAGCCCCTGGTGGGGTTCGGGGCAAAGCCCCGTGAGGCCCACCCTAAAATGGACGGGTGATTGGATCCCCCTGCCGGCCGGTCGGGGCCAAGACACCGGCCGCCGGGCTGGCCCGAGACGCGGCCACAGCGTTCGCCGCGCCGGCCACGCGCACTGTGGCAGCGTCAGACCCCCTGGCTCGGCCGCCAAAGCGCGCCCGAATGGCAGACGACGGCTACGAGCG
>JADFYM010000126.1 GCA_015233035.1 Magnetococcales bacterium | reverse complement strand
TGCGAGGTCTGATAAAATTCGAGCTGCTCCTGGAAGGCTGGAAACTCGCATCCAAAAAGATGTGTGCATAGGGTAGGGACCCCACCAGGGGGATAATCCCCCTGGACCCCTATAACTGCACAATATGATTCTGATTTTTTATCAATATGAAGATGTGTGCATAGGGTAGGGACCCCACCAGGGGGATGATCCCCCTGGACCCGCAGTATTGTGAAAAATATTGGAAGGTACCACCATGATCCCTTTTGCTGAAGCCAAACGTCGCGTACTCGACAGCGTCACTTGTGTCACCGAACCAGAGGAGACCATACCCCTGCATGCCGCCTTGGGGCGCATTCTGGCGCGACCGGTCGTCGCCGTGGCACCGGTGCCCAACCACGACAACGCGGCCATGGATGGCTATGCGGTGCGCACGGCTGACCTCTCCAGCGCAACCCCCATCACCCTGCGCATCGTGGCAGATCTGCCAGCCGGGTCACACCGGTCGGCACCGCTCCGCCCCGGTGAGGCCGTGCGCATCATGACCGGCGCACCCATTCCCCCAGGCTGTGACTGTGTTGTCATGCAGGAACAGGTGCAACGCCAGGGCGATCAGGTGACCATTCCCCCTGGGCAACACCCCGGTCAACATATTCGTCTGGCCGGGGAGGATATTGCCCAGGGAACGGAAATTTTACCCGGTGGACGACGTTTGGGCGCGGCAGATTTGGGCCTGCTGACGGCACTGGGGCGGACGACGGTACCCCTCTGCCGCCGTCTCCGTGTTGCCCTGCTGTCCACCGGCAACGAAGTGGTGGAGGCGGGCACTCCCCTGACCCCCGGACAGATATATGACAGCAATCGGGCAGCCTTGCGGGCAGCGTTGACCCTCCTGGGGGTGGAGGTGCTGGATCTGGGTTTGGTCCGGGACGACCGCACCGCCATCGAAGCCGCGTTGCAACGCGGCGCGACGGAGGCCGATGCCTTGATCAGCACCGGCGGGGTATCGGTCGGCGATCATGACCTGATCAAGGAAATTTTGGCCAAGGAGGGGCAAATCCATTTTTGGCAGGTGGCCATGCGACCGGGCAAACCCCAGGCCTATGGCCAGTTGGGCAAGGCCCATTTTTTTGGTCTGCCGGGCAATCCGGTCTCTGCCCTGACCATTTATCTCCTGATCGTGCGCCCCGCTTTGCGCAAAATGATGGGGGCTTTGCCACAGCCGGACCGATCCTGGCAGGCCGTTTTCCGGGGCGAGTGGCACAAACGCCACCAGCATATGGAATTTTTGCGTGGTGTGGCACATCAGGGCGACCCGCCGGACCAGATGCCCTGGGTGGAACTCACCGGTGCGCAAGGTTCCGGCATTCTCACCAGTCTGGCGCGGGCCAATGTCTTCATTGTCCTGCCGGAAAAACCACTCCACCTGACCGATGGCACGTTGGTGACTGTCCAATGGATCGATTATGACTGAGCAGACGCCGTTGACCCATTTTGATGCCCAGGGGGCGACCCGCATGGTGGATGTGTCGGCCAAGGCACACACCGAACGGTTGGCCGTGGCGGCGGGCGAGGTCACCATGCAGGCGGACACCTTGCAACTCATCCTGAATCGCCAATTGAGCAAGGGGGATGTCCTGGAAGTGGCCCGTATCGCCGGGATCATGGCCGCCAAACAGGTGGACCGGCTGATTCCTCTGTGTCATTCGCTCCATCTGGCTGCGGTCACCATCGAATTTACCCCGGATTCGGCTGCTCATCGCATCGGGATCATCGCCCGTGTGCGCACCTGTGGGCAGACCGGGGTGGAGATGGAGGCCCTGACCGCTGTGACGGTGGCCGGTTTGACCATTTATGACATGTGCAAGGCGGTGGACCGGAGCATGGAGATGGGCCGGGTGCGGTTGCTGGAAAAAACAGGGGGCAAGAGCGGCCATTTTGTCAGGACCGCAGAATGCTGATCGACTCTTTCGGCCGCACCATGCGCTATCTGCGGGTCTCGGTGACCGACCGGTGCAATCTGTTCTGCACCTATTGTCGTCTGGCCACCGAAGAGATGTTGCCCAACAATCGGGAACTGCTGAGTTTTGATGAAATCATCCGTCTGGTGCGTCTCTTTTTGGAATTGGGCATCGAGCGCATTCGTCTGACCGGCGGGGAACCCTTGCTGCGCCGCAACCTGGTGGAACTGGTGCGGGCCTTGACAGCGTTGCCCGGCTTGCAGGAACTGACCTTGACCACCAATGGCTTATTGCTGGAACGGTTTGCCGCCGATCTGCGCGCGGCTGGTCTGCATCGGGTCAATATTTCGCTGGACACGCTGAACCCCGACACCTTTGCGGCCATCACCCAGCGCGCCTCGGGTTCGCCTGTGGCGCACGGCGAACGGGGGGGATTGGCGGCGGTCCTGGCGGGCATTGCGGCCGCCCTCCGGGTTGGGCTGCGACCAGTCAAACTCAACATGGTGGTCTTGCGCGGGATCAACGACCAGGAAATTCCCGCCATGGTTCAGTTTGCCCGGCAGCAGGGTCTGCTGTTGCGTTTTATCGAGACCATGCCGGTGGGTGCGGCCGGGTCGGCGATGGCCGGGCAATTCATGCCTGCCGACGAAATTCTGGATCGCCTGACTGCCCAGGGTGACCATGTCTTGTTGCCCATTCCGACGGCCAGTGGTTCTGGTCCGGCCCGTTATTTTCGTATCGAGGGTACCGAGGCCGATGTGGGCGTCATCTCGGCCCGTTCGCGCCATTTTTGCGATACGTGCAACCGGATGCGCCTGACCGCCAAAGGCAACCTGGTCTACTGTCTGGGACGGGAGGACCGTCTGGATCTCAAATCGCCGTTGCGCAACGGAGCGGACGATGCCGAAATGAAAACCTGGATCCAGGAAGCCGTCTCTCTGAAACCCGCCGGACACACCTTTGCACAACAAGAGACCCACAGTCACCGCATGTCGGCACTGGGCGGGTGATCAGCCGCCGCAGCGAGCACAGCCTTTTGCACACGCAGGTGAAATTTTCGACCTTTGACATTAACCTATCCTCCAGCATAGGATATTGACCCATGGATAAACACGCCTGCCATCCTGAAATTGTCACGCGCCTGAAACGCGCATCCGGCCATTTGCTCAAGGTGATCGCCATGATCGAAGCAGGGGAAGCGTGCGAAGAGGTGGCCCAGCAACTCCAGGCGGTCAGCAACGCCCTGGTGGCTGCCAAGCGGCAGTATGTGACCGAACATATCGAAAACTGCCTGGAGATCCAGGAAGGCGTGACCCTGCGCGATGTCATCGCTCAGGTGAAAGCGTTGAAGACGATGACCAAATATTTATAGCGCACCCCATTGGCATCCTGCGATGCTCTGCCGCAAAAAGGAATTTAAGCCATGCACCCTCTGCCCCCCTCCTCCCATGGTACCCATGGCGGACCCCTTCTGCCCCATTTTTCAGGATATGTGGAACTGGCTGTTTTCGAGACCGGGGTTCCCCCCCGCTTCCGACTCCATTTTCTCGATGAGAAGGGACAGCCTGTCGCGCCCCCCGCTGCGGAGACCGTGACCGCAGAGACGGAGCGTCCGGGCGCGGTGCGGCAACCGTTTGTCTTTCGCCGGGAAGAGGATTTTTTGGAGTCCACCACCGATATTCCCGAACCACACGAATTTCTGGCCTACGTCAAGCTGGATGGGGGCCGGGAACAACTGGCCACTCTCTTTACCGAAGAGGGGCATGAGCATGGCACTGGGCACGACCATGCAGAGGAGCACGGCATGGAGGCCCATGAGGATCCGGGTCACGGCAATCACGACCATGGCGCGCAGGGTCATGCCGCGCATGGCCATGCGCACGGTCATGACGCGCATGATCACGATCACGGTGGCGGTCTTTGGGGATGGGTGCGGGGCACCTTCGCCCACTCTCATGACGTGACCGACAAGGTGGACGCGGAGATGGAGTCCAACGAGAAAGGGATTCGAGCACTCAAGATATCTCTGGTCGGACTGGGCATCACCGCCCTGATCCAGGTGCTGGTGGTGCTCTATTCTGGATCGGTTGCGCTGCTGGCGGATACCATCCACAATTTTGCCGATGCGGCCACCAGTATTCCCTTGTGGGTGGCCTTTGCCCTGACCAGACGGGGGACAAACCGCCGCTTTACCTACGGCTATGGCAAGACGGAAGATGTGGCGGGCGTCATCATTGTTGGGGTGATCTTTTTTTCCGCCTGCGTCGCCGGCTATGAGGCATTGCTCAAGCTGATCCACCCCGAACCGATGACACATCTGGGCTGGGTGATGGTGGCCTCCCTGGTGGGCTTTATCGGCAACGAGGCGGTGGCGGTCTATCGCATCCGGGTGGGACGCGAGATCGGTTCCGCCGCCCTGATCGCCGACGGCCAGCACTCACGGGTGGATGGGTTTACCAGTCTGTCGGTACTGATTGGTGTCCTGGGCACCTGGCTGGGCTATCCCCTGGTGGATCCTCTGGTCGGCATTGGCATCACCATTACCATTTTGTTCATCGTCAAGGATGCCGCCCAGGCGGTCTGGCATCGCCTGATTGATGGTATCGAACCGGAAATTCTGGACGAAATTTTGCATGCCCCCAGCCATGTCGCGGGGGTGCGGGCCGTGCGGGTCGTGCGGGCCCGTTGGATCGGCCACAAGGTGTACAGCGATGTTGCCATTGCGGTTGACCCCAATCTGCCCGTCCGTGTCGCCGATGCCATCGCCAAGGCGGTGGAAAATGCGTTGCGGGAACATGTCCGTTTGCTGGGCGAAGTGGTGGTGCGGGTCACCTTGTAATATGGCATAGCCAGATCCAGCAGGCCATTTTTCACTTTTCCGCTTTCCATCCGCCATGCGGTGCATTATCATGCCGCTGCCTCCAGGAAGGGGACACGCACCTGGCTTGTTCTGACGATTGCCTCCGACAAGAAGACAACCCTGCAAACCACCCTCACCCTAAGAATATCGATACGCCTGGAACAAAATGAAGCCACTCCTCTCTGAAAGCGATTCGATCCTCCGACTCAAATCCAGTCTGTTGCACTCGCTGGTCCGCGAATCGGTCGTGGTCACGGTGCTGCTTGTCAATACGGTGGTCTTTGTCCTGTTGGCCGTGGATCCCTCGGTTGTCGATACGGTGGGCCATTGGTTGACGTTTGTTGATGTGGGATGCATCCTGTATTTTGTCTTTGAGGCATCGATCAAACTCTGGGGGTTCGGCTTCCGGGGTTATTTTTCCAACCGATGGAATCAATTTGACTTTGTCATTGTGCTGGCCAGCCTGCCCGCACTGTTGGCTCCCCTGCTGGATCTCCCTGCACAAATGATGGCCAGTATTCTGATCTTACGGTTTGCCCGCTTTTTGCGGGTACTCCGCATGGTCCGTTATGCCTTCATCCTCTCTTCCATCAAACCCCTGCGCCTGCCCATCCTGGGGATCATTCTCCTGGTCACCTGCCAATCGCTGCTGCTGGATAACCAGGGATTGATGGCAGGAATGCCTTCCTATATTTCTGCGTGGCTGCCCAAGGGATATGCTTTCCTGATTGTCATGGTTGCCTTCTGGTTGCTGGCCAGCTTGTACAACATCTTTGATGCCGTGACCCTGCATCCCATGAGCCAGGGGGCGGATCCCAGGCTGGACGCCCTGCTTCTCTCTTTTCTCAAGGTGCTGGTCAATGTGGCATGTATTGCCCTGGGGTTTATTCTGGCGATTCGCAATGCTGGCTATGATCCTTGGACCATTGTCGCCGGCATTGGTCTGGGCGGTATGGCCGTGGCCTTTGCCGCCCAGGATACGATTGCCAATGTCATCTCTGGCGTCTTCCTGTTTCTGCAACGACCCTTCAGGATTGGAGAACGGATCGACATTTCCGGTGCGGACGGCAAGGTGCAGAAAATTGGCCTGCGCACGGTCACCATCCGCCGCAACAACGGCGAAATTTTGACCATTCCCAACAAAAACTTCACCAGCAATGTGCTGAAAAATATAGATCAACGTTCCAGCTACATGACCTGCCTCTCCATTCCCATCGACAGTGAGACCCCTGCCGAAAAGGTTGAGGAGGCCCTCACCATTTTGTCCGACATTGTCCGCAACACGCCCATACTGGAACCGCTGCACTACGTCCACTTCAGCAGCATCCCAGGAAACGGCTCTTTTATCCTGGAACTCTGGATCCAGACCAAAAAGTGGCATACGTCAGAACAGGAGTTTTTTCCAGATGACAACAGTAAGATATATCGGGGGCCAACCCTGGTCCACATCCAGGTCGTATCGCGTTTTGCCAAGGCTGGCATCCCCTTTGCGAGACAGGGAAGAAGGGCTTGATCCCTGTTTTTCTGCAACAAGTTTAGACCACTGCCAAGAAGGATCGACGGATGCCAGAACATAACGACCATAGCCATTGCAGTCATCAGGCGCAAGACGATCACCCGGACCACCGCCGCGCCAGTGACCATGCACCGGATCCTGGCCATAAAGGTTGCGGTGGCGGGCACCATCACCATCATTCGGTGGAAGGCATCTCGACGGGACGACTGATGGCCACCATGGCCATCAACTTTCTCATCACCATCGTGGAAGCTGCAGGCGGTATAATGTCAGGCAGTTTGTCACTGCTCTCGGACGCCTTGCACAATTTCAGCGACGGGTTCGCCATGATTATCAGTGCCATCGCCATCCGGTTACGACAGCGGGGCCAGTCCGATGCCTACACCTTCGGCTTGAAACGGGCGGAGATGATGGCCGCTGTGTTCAACTCCGCCACGCTGATTGCCATCTGCTTTTATTTGTTCAAGGAGGCGGTGGACCACCTGCTCCATCCCCAACCGGTGGAAGGGGGGATGATGATGATCGTCGCCGCCGTGGGATTGCTGGCCAACGGGTTGGGCACATGGCTGCTGGCTTCCGGGGCCAAGCACAACATGAACATTCGTTCCGCCTATCTGCATATGTTTGGGGATGCGATCAGCAGTGTGGGGGTACTGGCAGGCGGCCTGTTTATCCAGCAGTGGGGCATCTACTGGGTGGATCCGGTGCTGACCATATTGATCTCTCTCTACATTCTCAAAGAGAGCTGGGGAATCGTCAAGGAAGCGGTCAACATTCTCATGATGGGCTCGCCCAAAGATATCAGCCCGGACACGGTGGTTGCCGCACTGCGTAACATTCCCGGCGTGAATGCGATTCATCATGTACACATGTGGATGCTGGACGACAACAATGTCCATTTTGAAGGGCACGTGGAAGTGGACGACATGCTGCTGAGTCGGACTGTCCCGTTACGGCAGTTGATTCACGAGTTGCTGGAACAGCATTTCGGTGTCCAGCATGTGGTATTGCAGTTTGAGGTGGAAGGGTGCTCCACGACGGCGGTGGGGTGCGGTGACCCCGTACCGGGACATTGAGGAGCGGCGGATCAGGTCCGCCCCGTTCTGTCCTGGGTTGCGGCGCGCGGGCAACCGCTGCGTCTGCACCAGGGGAATCGGGCGGACACGCCCGCGTGTCCTGGCCAAAGTTGGCCAGGTATCATGCCGCAAACACATCGTCCAAAGAATTGGCGAACAGGAGCTTTTTGCTCCATTGTTCCAGCCGTTCCCGGTCCGCACCGGTGACCTGCACGGCCACCGACTCCGCAATCTGACCAAACTTGCACCGGAGCAGGGTCAACAGCATGGTCGCCTCGCCTGTCTGCTCACCCTCCTGGCGACCTTTCATAAAAATATCGCGCAGAAACGCATTTTCCATCACATCTATTGAAATAGCCATCTCTTCCACCTCCTCTTTGACCACGGTTTCCAACTGGCGCAACCCAGCCAACACCATCCATTTTTCCAGCGCATCGGCCCGCTCTTTGGGTGACAAGAGCGCGATTCGGGTCATGATGGCCCGGATCGTCTCGCGCTCATTCTCCATGCCGCACCACCCTCATCATCCAGGCGCGCACACCCCACACGCGGGATTTTTGCCAAACCGGATGCGTTGCACCTGGCCATGCAGCACATTGAACAACAGCAGGGAGCCTGACAGGGAATCCCCCACCCCCAGCAGTTCCTTGATCGCCTCCGCCGCCTGCCAGGCCCCCAAAATACCGGTCAAGGCACCCAGGACACCCGCGCTGCGACAAGTGGGGGTTGCCCCCGGCTCGGGGAGGTGCGGATAGAGACAGCGATAACAGGGTGCCTGGGGATCCACCCCATGGCGAAAGGTGGACAACTGCCCCTCAAAGCCCAAGACCGCCGCTGAAATCAAGGGCTTGCCCGCCCGGAAACAGGCCTCGTTGAGCAGATGGCGGGTGGCGAAAGAATCACTGCCATCCAGGACCAGATCCCCCTGGCGCAGCAGATCATCCACCGTCGCCAGAGTCACCCGTGCCGCAAACGGGATCACCTCCACCTCCGGGTTCAGGGCGTACAAGGCCTGGCGCGCCGAGTCGGTCTTGGCCTGGCCGATCCGGTCGGTGGTGTGCAGGATCTGCCGTTGCAGATTGGACAACTCCACCCGATCATCATCGGCGATAAGCAACCGTCCGACCCCGGCGGCGGCCAGATAACAGGCGGCAGACGAACCCAGACCACCCGCCCCCACCACCACCACTTGGGCCTGCAACAGGCGCAACTGCCCCGCTCCACCCACCTCCTTCAGGAGCAGTTGGCGGGAATAGCGTTCCAGTTGCGCAGGGGAAAGTTCAGTCATCAAGAGCAAGGACCATGCAAGAGGTTAACGGTCACGACACCAGTCGCATCAAAAAGTCTACCAACCCACCCATCAGGATGGCAATGGCAATAATGGCCAGATTGATGGCAATGGCCCAGCGTGCCCCCAACTCTTTGATCATGACCATCGTATTGGAAATACAGGGAATAAATAGCGTCATGACCACCAGACCCGTGATGATCTGGTAATAATCCAACTCGCCCTTGTCCACCATATCCTTGAAATAGACGGCCCCCACCTCCCGCCGGGAGAGCACCAGGATAAACACTTCGGTCACCTTGTCCGGCATGGAGAGAAAACCGGTGATGACGGGATGCAACCATTTTTTGACCAGCAGCAACAATCCGGTCTTTTCCAGGGTAAACATGAGGGCGGCGGCGAAGACAAACATGGGCATCGCCTCCAGCAGGAAGGCTTCGATCCGATAATAGGTTTTTTGCACAATGTTGCGCCCATTGGGCCAGCGCAAGGCGGGCAGTTCCAGAATAAAGGCGGGGGCCTCCCGCTTCGGCATCAGCCGATTGAGGGCGATACCACAGACGATGGTGGTTGCCAGCACAGTGCCCAGGACAATCAGCAGGGAGGAAAAGGGGGCGGTGGAAAAAATGGCCAACATCACCCCCAGTTGCACGGCGCAGGGCACCCCCAGGGCAATGAGAAAAGAGACAATGATCCGCTCCGCACGGGTCTCCAATATGCGACTGGTCAACGTGGCCACGGTGTTGCAGCCGGTGCCCAGAATGATGGGCAACACCGCCTTGCCGGTGAGGCCAAACGGGGCAAAGGCGCGGGTGGCCAAGACACTGAGGTTGGGCAGATACCCCACATCCTCCAAAAAATTGATGATCAGGAAAAAGACCACCAGAATGGGCACCACCGTGACGATGGCATTGATCAGCCCCATGGTCAGGAGACCAAAGTTGCCGACAATCATGTCGTGCAGGAAAGGATCCGTCAGCCAGGCCCCAATGGCGTTGGTGAGTGGATCAAAGATCCATGCGCTCAACACATTGGCGATTTGCGATGCCAGGCCACCGACGCTGTAAAAAGTCACCCAGAGAATGGCGAACAGAATCGGCCAACCCAGGATGGGATGGCGCGCACTCCACCCGGCCCAATAGGAAAAACCGGGCACGGTCACCTCGGCCTGTTTGGTGACCTGACGATCCAGATGGCGCGCCCAGGCTTCACGGGCGTTGAAGAGTGACTGGTGCAAGCTGGCCAGCGGTACTTTGGTGAAAAAGGTGCGCACCATGGCCGTCGCCTGGGCAAAGAGATCTTCTCCCAGCTGTGCCGCGAGCAGGGCAGATGCCGTGCCATCGCCTTGCAAAAATTGCAACAACAGGCCTCTGGAAGGACAATTTTCCACCGGGAACAACTGGCCCAGTTGGCTCAACATCTCTTCGATGGTGCGCAAATAATGGACCGGTCCGGCGTTGGCATGGGCCAGCAGGAGGCGTTCACCCAACCGTTCCATGCCGCGACCATGGGGAGCAGCCGTTGGCACCACCGTCACACCGACGGCCCGCGCCAGTTGTTCGGTATCGATGACGATGCCATGCCGGGCGGCCTCGTCCGATTTGTTCAGACAAAACAGGGTGGGAATGCCCAGTTCCAGAACTTGCGCCAGCAGGACCAGGCTTTGTTGCAGGCGCAGGGCATCGCCGCAAAAGAGAATATGCTGCACCGACTCCCGCAACAGCACATCCAGGGTGGCGCGTTCGTCATCGGACTGAACGGTCAGGGAGGCCAGGCCGGGCGTATCAATCATTTCCACGGGTTGCTGATTCAGGGTGATCTGCTGCCGATTGGGGGTGATGGTGGTGTGCGGATAGTTGGCCACAAAGCTGTAATGGCCGGTCAAGGCATTGAAAAACAGACTCTTGCCCACATTGCCCAAACCGACGATGGCAATCTTGCGATGGGTAGGTGTGGCGTCCGTGGCCTGGGACGACGTGACAACGGCGGTGCTATGACAGGAACTGCTCATGAAGGTCTTGCTCCCTTTGGGTCCGCAACATCCGGTAAACATGGTGCGAAAATGGTGTGACAAAAGACCGGTCGCACACCGGGGATTGGAGTTTATGCCCATTGGCGGGTTCTGTCCAGACACCGACCGCACCCCGTTGCATCACCCAGCCCGCAGACTGACGTAGCGGAGGAGAGCGCACCCGACTGTCCAAGCCGTTCAGCTTCGTTCGCGAAATTGAACGGAATGGTACATTCTGTTCAGCCAGTCAACCATTTTTTTCCACACCAAATCAAAAAATCCACGGAGGACACACCACATGTCAACGCTGTACGACCACGAAGGACACCGCAAATACCTGACCGTTGCCGAACGCACCGCTTTTCTGAATGCAGCAAGGCACATGCCCCAGGAGGTATACACCCTATGCGCCGTTCTTGCTTACAGCGGTGCCAGACTCTCCGAGGTATTGGCACTAACCCCTGAACGAATCGACACAAATGCGCGCCTTGTGATCATTGAGTGCCTCAAGAAAAGGCAGCAAGGTGTGTTCCGGGCAGTGCCAATACCTCCCGATTTGATCATGGGCCTGGAACGTGTACATGGTGTGGCGGCCGCACGACAGAATCCCAGTCATGCGCGGGACCGCCTATGGAGTTGTTGCCGCACCACGGCATGGAACCATGTGAAGGTATGTATGGGCAAGGCGGGCATTTCAGGCTCACAGGCCAGCCCCAAAGGGTTACGGCACGCCTTCGCCGTTGCTTCCTTGCAATCGGGCGTACCCATTAATTTTGTGCGCAAATGGCTGGGACACTCACGGTTATCGACCACTGAAATCTATGCGGATGCCATTGGTGAAGAAGAGCAAAATATCGCCAGCCGACTGTGGGGTACCTTCTGAGCAAAACTGAACAGAATGTACCATTCTTGCCTATCCGGTTGCTTGCCAATTATCCGGATGGGTGAACCCACTCACCGCTGTAGAGCATGTCATAAGTGGGTGACGATGCATGCACCGCAAGTCCCAGGGCTGAATTGAATGCCGTCATCG
>JADFYM010000125.1 GCA_015233035.1 Magnetococcales bacterium | reverse complement strand
CCCTCGCTGGGGCCCACCTGGTGCACACTTCTTTCTCGAGATAAACACTCCGAAGCATGTTGGGGTGTAAGAGGGGTCGGGGGGCTTTTCCCCCCTGGGGGGCTCCGGGGCCAAGGCCCCGGGTGGGGTCCGGGGCGAAGCCCCGCGAGGCATACAATATCAACCTGTTGGGGGCTTCGCCCCCAAACCCCCACCGGGGACCGTGACGGTCCCCGGACCCCTGCAAAAGATGTGTGCATAGGGCAGCCTAGAGGGAGAGGGGAGAAAAAACCGGGCCCGTGGCCTGATCCCTGCTGACGGTGATGGGGCGTCCACGGCGTACCAACTGGCTGTCTCTATACAGATCCGCACCTTCGAACCACTCATCGGTCAGTTCCGGTGCATCGTCTGGATCAATCCAAACAGGTTTGATATCTGGCTTGTTCGCGTTCATTGGCCTTCTCTCCATGCCGACCATCGTAATGAAACTGGCTGGAAGATTCAACCAAAAATGATCCATAAGCCTTTTTTCATCCATCAGCATGGTGGAAGGTCCATGGTTCGTCCAGAAGCCGCCCCCTGGGGCGGCTTCTGCGTGTGGAAAGAGACAAAAAAACGCACGAACAGAAAAAATTTTCAGAAAACTTTCAAAACTCGCAAAAAGAGAATACAATGCAGATCCTTTCGTGGTGACGGACAATAAATACTGCAGGCGAGGAATGTTGGGATGTTTGCATGGCTTGCCACACTGGATCGACGCCCATTGCCCCCAGAGGGTCGTTGCACGTCGCTCCTTTGTCGACCCCGGTTCTTGTTGCCAACGCTTGGCCTGTTGTTGGGCTGGGTGATCCCTCTGGTCATGGAGCAGGACGGTGCCTGGGCCAGAGATACCGGCCTGGGCGGTGTTGCCCTTTCTGCCAACGACTGGTCTGTTGTTTCCCTTCTCCTGTTCTCTGCGGTAGTGCTGTTGACTGTTTCGTGTTTGCTGTTGCTCAAAAACCGGCGATCGCTTTTGGCCACGATTGCCGAGCAGAAGCAAACAGAAAACATGTTGGAGCGCGAACGCAACCGCTACAAGCTGTTGCTGCGGACTGCCAGTGATGGGATCCATGTTTTGAACAAGAATGGCGACCTCATCGAATGCAGTGATTCCTTCGCCGATATGCTCGGTTATACCCGTGCAGAGATCTCTCACCTGAATGTCAAGGACTGGGAGGCCCAGGTACCTCCAGAGCAGTTGATGGCTGATATTCAAAATTTCGCCCAGGGTCGTATCCTGCTGGAGACCCGGCATCGGCGCAAGGATGGATCCGTTTTCATTGTGGAAATCAATGCCATACATGTCAACCTGGAAGGGGTGGAATATATCCTGGCGGTATCCCGTGATATGACGGAGCGCAAACGGCTGGAGGCTCTGTTACAGGAAAATGCCTCCCGGTTGCGTATCCTCCTGGACACCTCCCCGGCAGGCATTTTTGAGACCGATGCCGCCGGAACGGGTCTTTATGTGAATGCAAAATGGCAACAGATGACCGGGTTGACGCAAGAACAGGCGATTGGCACGGGGTGGAGTGCCGCCCTGCATCCCGACGACCGGGATCGTGTTATCGAAGAGTGGCATCGCGCCGTCCAAGAGCAGCGTCCGTTTTTTCTGGAATACCGCTTCCAGAGACCCGATGGCGTGGTTGCCCATGTCTTGGGCTTCTCCAAAGCGATTATGACGGCGACGGGTACGACGCTTGGGTATGTTGGCAGCGTGATCGATATTACCGAGCGCAAGCAGATTGAAATGGAAAAAGAGCAATATTACAATCTGTTCCGGGCAGCCTCCGACCTGATGTGTATTGCAGATCCCCTGGGTTGTTTCAAGAAAGTCAACCCTGCCGTGCTGGAGACATTGGGTTATACCGAGTCCGAAATGTTGGCGCGACCGTTTATCGAATTTGTGCATCCTGACGACCAGCAATCCACCCGCGATGAGATGAACAGGCAGTTGCAGATTGGCTTTTCTCTCAATTTTGAGAACCGGTATGTCTGCCAGGACGGCTCCTGTCGCTGGCTTTCCTGGCGTGCCGTTTTCATCAAAGAGGACGGGTTGACCTATGCCACCGCCCGGGATATTACCGAGCGCAGGCAGATCGAAATGGCCATGCAACAGGCCATGGAACGGGCCGAGGCAGCCAACCGGGCCAAGGGGGAGTTTTTGGCCACCATGAGCCACGAAATCCGCACACCCATGAACGTGGTGCTGGGCATGTCGGAACTGCTGCTGGAAACCGACCTCGATCCAACGCAAAAACGTTTTGTGCAAACCATGCACCACTCGGGCAGAGCCTTGATGGGCGTCATCAACGATGTGCTGGACTATTCCCGGATTGAGTCCGGCAAATTTGCCCTGGCCAAGATTCCTTTTTCACCGCGCCAAGTGGTGGAGGAAACCGGTCGTCTGATGCAAATGGCCGCCGAAGAGAAGGGCCTGGTGCTGGATGTGGCGGTGGCTGCGGGAACACCCGACAGGGTGTTGGGTGATGATGGGCGGGTGCGCCAGGTGCTGATCAACCTGCTGAGCAACGCCATCAAGTTTACCAAAAAGGGGCAAGTGTCTGTGCGACTGGCGGTACATCCCCAGGAGATGGCAACACTGTTATTCAGCGTGGCCGATACCGGGCTCGGCGTGGCTCCAGAGCATATGAGCTATATTTTTGAACGGTTCACCCAGGCCGATTCTGGTATTACCCGGCGGTATGGCGGCACAGGTTTGGGGTTGGCGATTTCCCGTCGGATGGTGGAACTCATGGGTGGCCGGATATGGGTGGAAAGCCAATTGGGCCAGGGGAGTGTTTTTTCCTTTACGCTACCGGTACAAGTGATGCAATGCCTGTCATCCTCGGCCTCTGCGGTCGATCAATCGTCCGTGACGACCTGCAAAAGCCTGCGTGTCTTGATCGCGGAAGATTCACCGGATACCCAAATGTTGTTGCAGGCATACCTGAGAAAGACACCGCACCATCTGGTGATCGTCAATGATGGGGTGGAAGCCGTCTCGCGGGTGCGCCAGGAGGCCTTTGACGTGCTGCTGACGGATATCCAGATGCCCAACATGGATGGCTATGCCGCCACCCGTGCCATTCGCCAATGGGAAAAAGAGGAGGGGCGGCGTCCACTGACGATCATGGCCCTCAGTGCCCATGCCTCTTTGAGCAGAAGAGAAGAGAGTCTGGCCGCCGGGTGTAATGACCATCTCACCAAACCCATCAAGAAAACGGCCTTGCTGGATGTTCTCCAACGGATTGCCAGCCAGACACCTGCCACAACCCATACCAGAAGCTTGCGTGTGCTGTTGGCAGAAGATGTTGAGGAGAATCAAGCACTGTTTGAGGCCTATCTCGCGCAGACGCCCCATCAATTGGTCATGGCAAACGACGGGATGGAGGCCGTGGCACGGGTACGGGAAGAACGGTTCGATGTGATCGTCACCGATGTGCAGATGCCGGGCATGGATGGCTACACGGCCACCCGCCAGATCCGCCAGATGGAGCGTGCGATGAACCGTCCTCCGGTGACCATCATCGCGCTCACCGCCCACGCCATGGCAGGGGAAAAACAACGGAGTCAAGAAGCGGGGTGCGACATGTATCTTGCCAAGCCTATCAGAAAACAAGAGTTACTGGATATACTCCAAAAGATTGCTGATCAATTATCTGAATCGTGAAAGGCAAATGTGGATGGGGAGGATGCAAAATGGGAATCACCTTGGCAGATCTGGTCGATCTCCGCCAGGTTCAGGCGATGGCGGAGGCTCTTTATGAGGCATCCGGCATCCCGATTGGCATCATTGGTGTGGACGGCGCAGTTCTCGCGGCCACCGGGTGGCAAGATGTCTGTGTCCGCTTTCATCGTGCCAACCCGGAAAGCTGCCTGCGCTGCCAGGCCAGTGACCGTTATATTGCCGCCCATATCACTGGCCTGACCCCGGGCGCGCACCTCGAATATAAATGTCAGAATGGTTTGTGGGAGATCGCCGTGCCCATCCTGGTGGACGATTTGCATGTGGCCACCTGTTTTCTTGGCCAATTTTTTTATGCAGACGAACAACCGGATCGGGATTTTTTCCGGCAGCAGGCCGAACGATTTGGTTTCAACACAACCGATTATCTGGCCGCCCTGGAGAAGGTACCCGTCTTTGCACGGGAAAAAGTCAAAAGCATCATCGCCTACGATACACGACTGGTTTCCATGCTGTCTGCCATGGGCATGAACGCCCTGCGGCATCAGGAGCGCGCACAGGCTCTGGAGGCTACCGAAGTCCAATTGCGGCGGGAAATGGCTCAACGTATCGCGGCAGAAGGGGAACGGGATCGTTTTTTCACACTTTCCCCCGATCTGTTTTGTATTCTGGGTGCGAGCGGTCATTTTGTGAAGGTCAATCCCGCTTTTTCTGCTGCCCTGGGATATCCGCTGGATGACGTGTTGCGTATGCCTTACCGGCAGTGCATCCATCCCGATGATCGGCAGGAGACGGAGGCAGCCATTCAACGTATCCGATCCGGTGGGGATACCCGTCAGTTTGCATTAAGACTCTTGCATCGGTCTGGGGAGGTGTTGTGGACAGAGTGGACCGGCGCGGGAGATGGCCAGGTTGTCTATGTGGCAGGTCGTGACATTACCGCGCGGAGAAAAAACGAGGCGGCCCTCCTGGCGGCCAACAAACAGTTGGAGGTCAACAGCGAGGAACGTTTCCGCCAGATTTTCGAGCAAAACCCGGTCGTGGCCATGATTATCAATCCGGCCACTGGTGCCATTCTGGACGCCAATTATGCCGCAGAACGCTATTACGGTTATCCCCGCGCCACGCTGCTGGCGATGAATATCAACGAGATAAACACCTTGCCGCCCAGTGATGTCGCCCGGGAAGTGGCCTATGCCGCCCGGAACAAGCGCAGTTATTTTGTGTTCCAGCACAGACTGTCGACGGGAGAGATCCGTGATGTCGAAGTCTATTCCGGTTTGATTACTGTTGATGGTCGCAAGGTTTTATACTCTTTCATTCACGATATTACCGAACGCAAAAGGGCGGAAAATGCGCTGCGTCTGCGCGAGGATGTGCTCTTGAACATACAAGAGGGCATCGTGCTGATCAACGCCCGGTTTGGCATGATTGTGTACGCCAACCCGAAATTTGAGCACATGTTTGGCTATGACCCGGAAGAGTTGGTGGGACAAAATATCAGTGTGGTCAATTTTCCCACCGACCAGACCCCGACAGAAACAGCCGCCGTTATCCGGGACACCCTCAATCGGACCGGCGAGTGGAGCGGGGAGATTCTCAACCGCAGGAAAGATGGCACCTGCTTGTGGTGTTACGTGACGGTTTCGACCTTTGATCATCATGAGTTCGGCAGAGTCTGGGTGGCCATCCACCAGGATATCAGCGAAAATAAAAGATTAAAGGAAGAGCTTGACCAGTTCTTTTTTGTCGTGAGTGACCTGTTGTGCATTGCCGATACCGATGGATATTTCCGGCGACTCAACCCGTCCTGGCAAAAGGTGTTGGGTTACTCGGTGGAGGAACTGACGGCCCAGCCGTTTGTGACGTTTGTTCATCCAGAAGATGTCGAAGCAACCAACCAGGCCATCGCCATACAGATCGCGCAACAACCTGTTCTCAACTTTATCAACCGTTATCGTACCAGGGACGGCAGTTATCGCTGGCTGGAATGGAATACGGTTCCGGTAGGAAATATTATTTATGCGGCCGCGCGTGACATCACCGGGCGCAAATTGACCGAAGATTTGTTGCGCCAGGCCAAGGAAGAGGCCGAGCAGGCCACCAAAGCCAAAGGAGAATTTTTGGCCACCATGAGCCACGAAATCCGCACCCCAATGAATGTGGTGCTGGGCATGGCGGAACTGTTGCTCGAGACCGACCTCAACCACACCCAGCGTCGTTTTGCGCAGACGATGCATCATTCGGGCCGGGCTTTGCTGGGGGTGATCAATGATGTGTTGGATTTTTCCCGGATTGAAGCAGGCCGTTTTTCATTATCCGACACGGCCTTTTCTCCGCATCAGGTCGTGGAGGAGACCAGTCGTTTGATGCAGATGGCGGCCGAGGAGAAGGGGCTGATCCTGGAGGCCGAGGTGGCCAGTGCTGTGCCGGTTGCTGTGCTGGGTGATAATGGACGGATACGACAAATTCTCATCAACCTGCTCGGCAATGCGATCAAATTTACGCATCGGGGGCGGGTGGATACCAGACTCACCCTGCACCCGACCGAGCCGGGGTTTCTCCTGTTTCAGGTGACGGACACGGGCATCGGCATTGCCCAGGAACAGGTCGCACAAATATTTGAACTGTTTACCCAGGCCGATTCGGGCATTACCAGAAAATATGGGGGCACCGGTTTGGGGTTGACCATTTCACGCAAACTGGTGGAACTGATGGGTGGTCGGATATGGGTGGAGAGCCAGTCCGGCCAGGGCAGCACGTTTTCTTTTACACTACCCATTCGGCTTGCAGAAGCCCCCTTGCCCTGTTGTCCGCCTGGTCATCAACGGGCTGCAACCACCCATGGCAAAAGTTTGCGCATTCTGCTGGCGGAAGATACGGAGGAAAACCAGGTGTTGTTCGAGGCGTATCTCATGCAGACGCCCCACCAGTTGGTCATGGTGGACAATGGGCGGGAGGCTGTGGCGCGGGCAAGAGAAGAGGCCTTTGATGTGGTGGTCATGGATATACAGATGCCAGAGATGGACGGCTATACGGCAACCCGGCAGATTCGCCAGTGGGAACAGCAGACCAGACGTCCTCCCTTGCCGATTATTGCCCTGTCGGCCCATGCCATGGAGGGTGCCATGGAACGCAGCCGGGCCGCCGGATGCTCGCGATATCTTGCCAAACCGGTCAGGAAACAGGAATTATTGGACGTTCTTCAGGAGATTGCCAACCAGATGGATTAGCAACGACAGATGTTTTGCCTGCACCGGTTGGATGATGACCCCTCGTGGTGATGGCCATAAATATGATAGGGTGACAAGGGTATGGCCTTCTTCTGGAGTTTCCATCGCATTCCTGCGTCAACGAGGAGAAAACAGGATGTCACCCCCCGTTCATTTATCTGAAAATGTGTTGTTCCGCGTCTTGTCCATGGCCTGTCTGTTGCTGTTGGCCTGTTCCACGGCCTGGGCGGAGCGGGTCAGCCAGGTTACCCTGTTGCACTTCAATGACATTTACGAAATCGCCCCCCAACAGGAGACTGGTGGTTTTGCCCCGTTGATGACCCTGATCGAACAGGAACGGCACCAACATCCCCAGACACTGCTGACCTTTGGCGGTGATTTGCTCTCCCCCTCGGTCGTCTCCTATCTGTCCAAAGGCAAGGAGGTGGTCTCGTTGTGCAACGCCCTGGGCATTGATCTGGCGGTGCTGGGCAATCATGAATTTGATTTTGGCCTCCCCGTGCTGGAGAAACGGTTGGCGGAATCCCACTTCAAATGGCTGGCCTCCAATGTCCGGGGGGCCGATGGTCAACTGTTGCCGGGCACCATTTTGACGGCCACGCGGGAGTTGGATGGTGTCACGTTCGGTTTTATTGGCCTGTTGACGCCCAGCACGAGTTCGCTGGCCAGCCTGGGCAGTGCAGTCTCTTTGCAAGATCCCGTCACCGTCGCCAGGGAGTTGATTCCGCAACTCAAACAACAAGGGGCCGAAGTGATTGTGGCGTTGACCCATCAAACCCAGGCGGAAGATGAAACGCTGGCCAGGGAGGTGAAGGGGCTGCATATTATTCTGGGCGGGCATGATCATGATCTGGCGGTGCGGGAGATAGGCAAAACCTTGATCGTGAAAGCCGCGTCGGAAGGACACTATCTGGCGACATTGGACTTGACCGTGTTGCGACCGGATCCCGGCGAAAAAGGCAAGGTGCGGATCATTCCCAACGTCCACCTGTTGTCCACGTTCCGTGTCCCAGCCCAGTCGACGGTGCAGGCCATGGTCAAGGCGGTGGAAGAGGGGATGCAAGGCGATCTGGGCCGGGTGGTGGGGCAGACCTCCACCGAATTGGACAGTCAGGAAAGTACGGTACGGGCACGGGAAAGCTCCATGGGTAATCTGTTTGCCGACGCCATACGGGCCGAGACCAAAGCGGATCTGGTCATCTTCAATGGGGGCAGTCTGCGTGGCAATCGCATCTATCCGGCGGGCAGTCCGTTGACCTATGGGGATATTCTCAAGGAATCGCCTTTCGGCAATACGGTTGTCCTCCTGGAGGTGTCCGAAAAAATGGTTTGGCAGGCCCTGGAACACAGTGTGGCTCAGGTCGGTCAGGGCACGGGTCGGTTTCCCCAGGTGGCCGGGTTGTCCTTCACCTATGATCCTCGGCGGCCGGAGGGGAACAGAATTCTGGATATCTCTCTGGGGGATCGACCCGAGCACAAGGTGCATCTGGACCGGCTCGGCACACGCCTGTACCGTCTTGGCACCAACGATTATGTGGCGCGCGGCGGGGATGGATACAGCATGTTGGCAGCGGCAAAAACGCTGATCAGCGCGGAGGCTGGCAAGCCTTTGTCCACCGTCGTCATGGATTTTCTCGGCCAACAGGGCGCAGTGGCCTACCAACAGGAGGGGCGCATCATCGAGGTGAGACCGTAGGGCCTTGATCATTGTTTCGTCCACGAACTCTCCTGGATTCCCGCCTTCGCGGGCATGACGGGAATGGGTAGGACACGAAATTCGCTCGTCATTCCCGCGAAGGCGGGAATCCAGGGTTCTGACTGGAATGGCCGAAACGATGCTCAAGGCCGACCGTAGTGGTGCACAGCGGAAATTCGGAACCCTCCTTCAGACCGCAAGGGGTTTGCCCTGGTAGGTCCAACGGAACGGTTTCGACATCGCCTTGTTAAAATACGCGATGAACGACGTGATTTTTTCCCTTAAATCGTCTTGGGAAAGAAAATTCCCCCGCCGTATTACCTTTCGCACAAGAATCGAAAACCACATCTCGATTTGGTTAAGCCAAGATGCGTGTTTAGGCGTAAAATGACAAACAATTTTATGGCTTGGATCACGCAGAAACTCCTCGCGGGAGGCCATCGATTGCAGTATGCCACTCTTGCCTTTCACCCCCAAGTCTTCCTTACTCCCGCCGTGTTGCGCCACAAGCCGCACCATCGATTCCGAAATATGGGTATTCAAGTTGTCCATAACCAGATGCCACCTCGTTGTATCTGGTTCACTTGCAATCAGGTTTGACACAAAGCGGGCGAAATCCTCTTCCGTGCGCGTTTCACCAATCTCACCGTAAACTTGTGTTAATGGCCATTTAAACTGACCCACCTACGGCCAACAATTTTGACCCACCTGATGGGGCATCAGGGGCTAAATTACGGTAATCTACCCGCCATCACAGAATAATCTTGTTGGCGGGAGGAAAAATGGATGGAGTGGGTCATGATTCATAAAATCAAAGCGTTACATGATGCCGGAGGGGGACTCGGTATTCGAGCCATTGCCAGTCAGTTGGGCATCTCTCGCAACACTGTCAAGAAATACCTGCGGATGGATGAAAACACTATCAATCATAAGCAGGATTGTCTGGACCGGAGCAAACGAATGGATGACTACCGGGACTATATCATCCATCTGTTGGGTGAGTTTCCCAGAATGACTGCGGTCAAGGTTTTGCTCAGGCTACAGAAAACTTATCCAGAACTGGATGTGTCATATCGCACTGCAAGACGTTATATCAGTCAACTTAAGACTACAATTACAATCAAGCAAAAACGCTACTATGAGCCAGTTTTGGACATGGTGCCTGGTATGCAATGCCAAGTGGATGGGGGTGAACTGAATGTGCGGATTGGTGATGCGGACAGCATGATCTACTTCGTGGTCTTTGTCCTTTCCTACTCTCGCATGATGTACGTTGGTTTCTCCAGTAGACATGTGAATACCAGTGCCTTCATCCAGATGCATGATGCCGCCTTTTGCTATTTCGGTGGGCACCCGGAAGAGTGCGTGTACGACCAGACAAAGTTGGTGGTACTGCATGAACAATATCGGGAACTTGATCTGAACCAACAGTTTCATGCCTACGCCACTGCAGCAGGCTTTCGCATCCGTGCCTGTGAGGGTTATGACCCTGAGAGCAAGGGCAAGGTGGAGGCCGGGGTCAAGTTTGTGCAGGGCAGTGCCCTGTATGGCGAAATATTCGATGACTGGAATCATTTAGAATGCTACACGAAACAGTGGTTGGAAGAGATCGCCAACGTTCGTATTCACGGGACCACCAGAGAATCCCCTCGTCTGCGCTATGAGCGGGATGAGCAGGCGCATATGGGCCACTATCTGACCCCACCCTATCTTGCTGAGGAACGCTCCAACCATCAGACGCGAGGCGTGGACAAAACCGGCTTACTTTCCTGGAAATCCAATAAGTATTCAGCCCCTATGGCCTACCAACAGTCACGAGTGGGCATTCAGGTGGAAGGAGCACAACTGGTACTCTGTGATCTGGAAACAGGATGGGAAATCGCCCGTCACGGTATCAGCCAAGGCAAAGGACAAATCATCAAAAACAATGACCATTACCGAAACAAGCAGGATCAAATTGCCGATTTGGAACTGGCCATCATCCAGCAGTTGGAAATGAACAGAGGTGAGATCCTTTGTGCCCTGTTGAAACGGACCAGCCCGCACATCTACAAGGATCAACTGACGGGATTGAGATCACTTCTCAACCGTTATGAGATGCCACCACGGCTCCTGGACCGGCTCTGTGATCGCTCTCAACTCACCACCAGCCAGATTCGGGACTATCTGGATGCGTATGCCGCCCACCCGGATTGGCTGGACAATGCATGCCCTGCGCCGAGTTATGTGGATAAACACCTTCCAAAAAGCCCCGAACTGATGCGTTATGCTGGCGTTGCACTGCGGCACCAGGAGGTAGACCATGACATGCTCCATTGAAGTGGTTGCCCAGAAATACCGGGGGCTGCGTTGTACCAGTATCGCTGATGGACTGGCAAACTTGCTGAAACAGGCTGAAGCCAATGAAATTTCCCATCTGGAGTTCGCCGACCAATTGGTTGAACACGAACAAAATCAACGCAATGGAAAGCGTATCGAACTCAACATGCGCAAGGCAGGCTTTCCCGTCACCAAACGCCTGGAAGAGTTTGACTATCGCCATCAGACCACGATCACCAAGCGTCAGGTGAACCAACTGCTCGACTTTCGTTTTTTGGATGAGCGTGCCAACCTGGTTTTCATTGGCCCACCGGGGGTGGGTAAAACCCACTTGGCCATTGGGATCGGCCATCAGGCCATTGATGCGGGATACAAGGTGTTTTTCAGTACCACCATATCACTGGTGGAGATGCTGGAACTGGCCCAACTCAAAGGCGAACTCAAGCAGAAAATCGCCAGTCTGCAGAAGTTCGACCTGCTGATCATCGATGAACTTGGTTATTTGCCAATGAATAAGCAAGGTGTATACAACCTGTTCCAGATGATCAACGCTTTCTATGAATATCGCTCGGTGATTATCACCACCAACAAGGATTTCACCAACTGGGGCGAGTTTTTTCATAACGATAACGTGGCGGTGCCCATTGTGGACCGCATCATCCATCACTCACACATCTTCATGCTGGGAGGAGAAAGCTATCGATTGAAGCAGAAACTGGAAAACTGACTTTTTTGTGCCCCAGGTGGGTCAAAATTGTTGGCCGGTAGTGGGTCAAAATTGTTGGCCATTGACA
>JADFYM010000124.1 GCA_015233035.1 Magnetococcales bacterium | reverse complement strand
TTGATGACAGACATGTGCGTTACCTCCCGATACCGTCATCCACGATTGGATCACGTTTCATTACCCGTCCCTGGCTGGAGGTGGGTTGTTCGTTTTACAGGGCCAACCCTAACCCTAAGAGTCTGTGACCAGGATGCCCCGCGCCGACTGCCGCCAGAAACCATTCCTGCACAAACCCAAGAGCAACCTTCCTGGTTGCCCCACTGCGTATCCGCCATCCACTCCGGCTGATACTCCGACCTGACATTCAAACTGGTGGACTTTTCAGAGGTTTTTCACTCACAGTCAGCCACCGTATGCTTATATTATCGGCCCCTGGGTCGGTTACTTGAGAGAAAAATGCACCGACCATCGCTTTCTGGCCAATAAATTAGCAACCAACTGTTAATTATGCTTTTTTTCAGCCATGGGAATGCCGAGTTCATTAGCCATCTGCCCGGCCTGCTCCGTATCCATCTTGCTCAGGATTTTGGCGGCCACTTTTTCCTTCATCACTTTGAGTACCAGGACGGCGGTATCCCGGTCCATGGCTTTCAAGCCATCCGCAGCGGACTTGGCCTTCATGCCAGACAGTATCTTGGCCAGGCGGGTGATGTTGGTATCGTCCACCACCTTTTCCTTGTCCAGGTTGGTGCGGATCTCCGTGCGCAGGGCTTCCAGAGAGGCAATGCGCTTGGCCAGTTTTTCCTCCAACCGTTTCAGATCGGCCTCACGCAGATCCAGCCATTTGGCGCGCTTTTCCAACTCCTGACGACGCTGTTCCAGGCTGTTCAGCAAACCGGCGGGATCGCCCACCCCGGCCGCCTTGTCCCCCAGGTCTTCTTTCTCCTTGCTGGCGACTGCGGGCTTGGCCGCCTCTGGTTTGGCCGCTGCCGGTTTGGCCGCTTCCGGTTTGGCGGCCGCCGCCGTCTCGGACGCCGCCGCCTGCTGCACCCCCCATGCGGAGACCCCCAGCCCGCCGTTCAGCAAGGCCAACAAGGCGAGACAGACGGGCATCGCCCGTAACGTGCTCCGCTGACGGGTGTTATTGTGCGGCCTGTTCAAACCATTCGGTAAGCCTTTCATCCCAGTTCTCCTTCCTGACCGGAAAAATTTCTATTGCGCAGAACACCGACCATATCCATCGCTTTTTTCTCATCGTGTTCCACCCGTTGGTGTTGGTGCAACGCCTCTTTTTCCGCCAGTTTTTCTGCCTGTTGGAGTTGTGTTCGGGCGGCCAGCCACGCCTCCTTGCTCTTTTCCAGATCCAGTTGGGCAACGGCAATCATCTGTTCCAACCGTTGCCGCCGCCAAGCCTGGCCCCGCAAAAAATTGTCCACCAAACCCAGTGCCAAACGACCCGATGGTCCGGTCTCCCGACCACCGGCATCATCCGCCAGGGTCTGGCGGACCAGTCCCTGCTCCTCCTGGGTCTGCTGGTCCAGTCGGATCATATCCTGCTGCAAACCTTCCATGCGGGCAAGGGTACGAGCAAAGGCCATTCCATTGGCCTCCTCCCGAATACGGCGCAGCCCGACCAAACGGCTAAAGCGGTTCATCGTCGTATCGCCTGTTAAGATTCACTCTCGCCAAAGTCACCATAATCCGCCACACTATTACCGAAACGGTTGACAACGGCCAGGATCATTCCCCCTCAAGAATGGATTGCAAAAAGGGGCAATGACCAATCCCTTGGCAGCAAAGGATGTGTTCAGCAAATAGTGTGCCCCTCTTTCCATCAGGATAGCATCATGAAAAAAAATTTGCCACTCCCTGTTTGTTTGTTTTTGACCTGTTGGCTGATTGTCATGCCGTTCGTCACGCCTGCTGACGAGGCTCAAAAAGGGATCATCCTCATCACAGGACCAGAAACCTCCGACCTGCTCCGTTCCCTGGGCGAACCTTTGCAGCGGGCGGCGGGCATCCAATCAGGCGATATTCATTTTCATGTGGTCCAGGACAACGTGCTCAATGCCATGGCCCTGCCTGGGCAAAATATTGTTCTGAACAGCGGCCTGTTGCTGGCGGTCCACGACCGGGACGAACTGGCAGCGGTCATGGCCCATGAAATCGGCCACTTGAGTGCAGGCCATCACATACAGATTGCCGCCACCATGCAGGATGTGGCCTTGCGCACCATGATCGCCTTCGCCGCCGGCATTGCCGCCGGCGTCGCCACCGGCAACAGCCAGGTAGCCCAGGCGGCCATTCTGGGGGGCGCAGCCTCTTCCCAGGCATCGTTGCTGGACACCATCCGGGAAAAAGAGACCCAGGCCGACCGGTTGGCCATCGGTTATCTGGTCAAGGCCGGCTTTGATCCACGCGGCATGGTACGCTTCATGGAGCACCTCAATCGGGACCAGCGGCTCAACAATATGCCCCCGCCCTACCTGTTGACCCATCCGCTCAGCACCCAGCGCATGATGGAGAGTCAACAGCAAATTGACGCCCTCGCGCTGCCGGATGTGCCGGTTGCGCCAGCGACCAGCCAGGCAAGCCACAAGGCCCCGGCACCCATGGACGCCTCCCAGCCAGGCACCGTCGCCAAAAACAAGGCGACGGACGATGCCCTGCTGGCCCGGGTCCAGGCCGTCCTGGAGGCGGGCACCAGCAATGATCTCAACGAGGCCATTGCCCGCTTCCAGAAGCGTCTGGATCTGGACCCCGACAATTTTCCCGCCCGGTATGGCCTGGCCATCGCCGAACGGTATATGGGCCAACTGCCCGCCGCCGCCACCGACCTGGAGCAACTGCTCAAACAGCAGGCCCACGATCCCTACCTGCTGCGCGAACGGGGCATGGTGCAACTGGAACTGGGCAAACCCACCCTGGCCGAGACAGATTTTCGTGCCGCACTGATATACCAACCCAAACAAACCAATGCCGACCTGCTCTATCGCCTGGCTTTCTCCCTGAACGAGCAGGACCAACCGGATAAACTGACAGACGCCAGCCGCATCTTGCGTCCGTTGACCTTGGAATACCCCCTGGTAGCGGATTATTTTTACCTGCTGGGCGTCGTGGAAGGCAAGCAAAACCATCTGGGTGCCAGCCATTTGGCACTGGCCCGTCATGCCTTTCTGACCATGGAAAAAAAGATGGCCCGCTGGCACTACCAGGAGGCCATACGCAACTTTTCCAGTGCCGATACCGGCAGAAACATTGCCAAGGATGAGCTGGCAAGACTGGAAAAATTAGAAAAAGAGTCCTCCCGATGGGGAAGGCAACCCCCCGAGCAGTAAGTCGCATGAGCGGGGGTCCGGGGGGATTATCCCCTTGATTCCCAGCTTTTTCTCCCCTCTCCCTCCGGGCTACCCTATGCACACAACTTTTGCAGGGGTCCGGGGACCGTCACGGTCCCCGGTGGGGGTTTGGGGGCGAGGCTCCATATGCGCTAACATAGCCGTCTGTCCGCAGTTTTTATAATATTATTGCGGGGTCCAGGGGGGATCATCCCCCCTGGCGGGGTGCAGGGGCAGAGCCCCTGCCGCAGTGTGCGACTCACCAGAAGCCCATTTCCGCAGGAAGCTGGTGTTGCCCACCCTCTACCGCCCCGCAGGGGCCATAATATGAACATAACAAAATCAATCGATTGCGTCATGTTAGCGCATATGGGGCGAGGCCCCCAACGGGTTGATATGGTATGCCTCGCGGGGCTTCGCCCCGGACCCCACCAGGGGCTTCGCCCCTGGACCCCACCAGGGGGATAATCCCCCTGGACCCCTATCACTGCACAATATGCTGCGGATTTTTTATCAGCAGAGGTAATTGCAAAATGCCCGATTCCGTCATTCCCGCGCAAGCGGGAATCCAGCTAACCCTCGGGAATTCCTGGATTCCCGCCTGCGCGGGAATGACGTTTTTTCATGTTCTCGTGCATTTTGCAATTTGGCCTTGATCATCGTTTCGTCCACGAACTCTCCTGGATGCCCGCCTTCGCGGGCATGACGGGAATGGGTATGACACGAAATCCGCTCGTCATTCCCGCGAAGGCGGGAATCCAGGGTTCTGACTGGAATGGCCGAAACGATGATCAAGTCCTGCAATTTCCTCAGCATAAAGATGTGTGCATAGGGTTAATCGACACCACAGGCCCACCCTGTCTCAGGAAGGTCGACAGGCCAGACTGCAATAGGGTCGATCCTCATGCCACACCACCAGATCCTGCGGGATCAATGTACCACAACGGCTGCACCGCGATAAAATGTGTGCCGCATCCTCCTGGCTGGGACGGGGCGGTGCCGGTTGCAGCCACCGCCACAACAACCGGGCCACCCACCAGGCCGCCACCATCAGAAGAAAAAAACGCACCACACCCATGGAGCCACCCCATCCCGCACACGCAATTCAAACAGACTGATCTCTGTTCTGGGATTGATGGAACAAGGCAGAAAAGTTGATGGGATCCAACATCAGGGGTCGGAAACCACCCTGCATGACCATCTCAGAGACAATGTGCCGCACATACGGAAACAGGATGGCAGGACATTCAATGCCAAGCGTCGCGGTCACCAACTCCTGCGGCACATTGTGCAGCAAAAACAGGCCCGCATAAGTCAACTCCACCAGGAACAGAGTGTGTTCGTCGGTAAACACCTTGACCGTGAGATGCAACGTGACTTCAAAGTGTTCCGGCCCTTTCTGGGCCGTGCCCGTCGCCAGATTGAGATCCACCTTGGGTTCCAGAGATTCCCGGAACACACCCGGCGCGTTGGGACTTTCAAACGAAAGATCCTTCAAATACAACTTTTCCACATGAAAAACAGGAGGACCATCGGCCACAGCGGCAGCGGCTCCACCGGTTGCTGAGACAAGTTCTTCGGACATGGCAATCGCCTTCTTTTTGGAGTCAATAGTGTCATGGCTCCCCTTTTTCCCACCATCCTGAATGCAAGGAGACGCAAAGGGAGCATCGCATGTTTTTTTGGAACTGGATTATCGTTGCAACTGCCAGGGGGATACCCCCTTACAAAGTAAGAGTTTTCCCATATCCCCTTGCAACCCGGCTTTTTTCTCCCCTCTCCCTCCGGGAGAGGGGTCGGGGGTGAGTGCCTTGATCCTCCTTGCAGCCATTCCAGTCAGAACCCTGGATTCCCGCCTTCGCGGGAATGACGAGCGAAGTTCGTGTCACACCCATTCCCGTCATGCCCGCGAAGGCGGGCATCCAGGAGAGTTCGTGAACGAAACGATGATCAAGGCCGGGGCGAGAAAACATCGCCGGGATGTTCCACCCATTCTTGATAATCCATTGATTTCGAGGGTGTGAGAGCAGTGCAGCGAAATTTCGGACAACGCATGTCCCCGCCTCTTCCCCTCACCCCTGCCCTCTCCCGGAGGGAGAGGGAGAAAAAACCTACCCCTGCGATGGGGAATACCCCCCTGGACCCCTTCAATCGAGCCCACCTCGGGGTGCGTTGTTTTTCATTCGGGGCTTCGCCCCGGACCCCACCAGGGGCTTTGCCCCTGGACCCCACCAGGGGGATGATCCCCCTGGACCCGCAGGACTACCCAACCAACCACCCGTCAGGCGTTCTCCACCGGGACGGCCTGCTTCGGACGCCGCCGCCGTCTCTTTTTGACCGGCACCCCCTCTGCAACAACCTCCTGCACCACCGGCACAGGCTCTGTCGCCACCACCACCGGACGCGACGACCGCCCATTGCCACTATAGGATCTGCCCCGGTCTCCCACCCCAGACTTCCCCCCCCGCGACCGCACAACAGGACGATCAGCAACCCCACGACTGGCCGGTCGATGCAAAGCAACCATCAACGCATCCGGTGCCCAGGCGACAAAAATTTTGCCGCAATAGGCCTCAATCTCTTCCAACCGATAGGCCCCCTCCTCATCCACCAGGGAAATGGCATCCCCTTTGGCCCCGGCCCGGGCCGTGCGACCAATCCGGTGCAGATAGTCTTCGGCATTTTCCGGGAGATCAAAATTGACCACATGGGTCACACCCTCAATGTGCAACCCCCGCCCGGCAACATCGGTCGCAATCAGCACCGGCAACTCTCCGGCCTGGAACCGCTGCAACACCCGCAACCGCTTGGCCTGCGGGACATCCCCGGACAGATAGCCGCTCACAATCCCGTTGGCCTCCAACCAAAGCTGGAGGGTCTCACCCATGCGTTTGGTGTTGACAAAGATCAGAATGCGTCCGGCTTCCTCACCCTCCTCCTCGGCCAGATCCCGCTGCAACAAACCGACAAGCAGGCTGATTTTTTTCCGGCCCTCGATATGGTACAAACATTGGGTCACCTGCTGGACCGTTTTGACATCCATGGGGGTGGAGACCACTTCCGGGGAATCCATGTATTCGTAGGAGAGCTCCTGCGCCCGATAGGAAAGGGTGGCAGAAAACAACATGGAAAGACGTTGCCCATGCGGCGGCAACCGACGCAGAAGATACCGCAGATCGACAATAAAGCCCATGTCAAACAGCCGATCCGCTTCATCGATGACCAGCGACTGCACCTGGTCACACCGGTAGACTTTTTGCTTGAGATAGTCGATCAACCGTCCAGGTGTACCGATGAGCAGATCGACTTTGCCGTCGGCCAGGGACTCGCGCTGCTTTTCGTAGTCCACTCCGCCATAGACGGCCAGTATATTCAGCCCCGTGTAGGCACCCAGGGCACGGGCATCCTGCTCAATCTGCACCACCAACTCCCGGGTCGGAGCGATGATCAGGATGCGCGGTGAACCACAACCCGCCACCGCAGGCGCAGTGGGCCCCCCGCTGGTCAATACCCGGGTCAGCGCGGCCACCAGAAAGGCCGCCGTCTTGCCCGTGCCCGTTTGCGCCTGCCCAGCCACATCACGACCGGCCAGGGTCAAAGGCAGCGTCAACGCCTGGATCGGTGTGCAGTCGGTAAAACCGCACGCCTGAATGCCGAGCAGGACGGCCTCGGGTATGGCCAAGTCGGAAAATTTCATCAGGAGGCAACAGCCAGTGCCAAATCTTTCACCTTGGCGTTCAGACGTTGGGTTTGACGGGCAGCTGCGTTATCATGGATCATGCCTTTCTGGGCCGTGACGGCCAGCACGGACATGGCTTCGCGCAGGGCTTCTTGCGCACCCGGCAGATCCTTGGCGTCCACCGCCGCCAGCACCTTTTTGCAGAATGTGCGCATGCGCGCCTTGGTGCTCCGGTTTCTGCTGTTGCGTTTTTCTGACCGTTCAATATCCTTGATGGAGGATTTAATATTTGCCACTGAACAAAAACTCCCTATGCTGTATTTAAGTTTGATTGCAGGCAGCATCCGCAGGTCTCATGGACCTTCAGCGACCGCCTGTTGCTGAGCCTGTGCGAGCGATCTCTGTAGGATACCCAATTTATCCGTTCATTTCAACCCATCCGACGTGTGTCAAAGGTTTTTTCATTCATGTTGCCAGAATCTGCTGTCATGCCACCCGCTCCACCCCCCCCCGCTCAAAGTCGCCGCCGTCTGATGCGGGCCATGGGAACCATCAGTCTGTGTACGCTCCTGTCGCGTATCATGGGTTTTGTCCGGGATATGGTCCTCGCCCACAGCTTTGGCGCGGGCATGGGCGCGGACGCCTTTTTTGTGGCCTTCAAACTGCCCAACTTTTTGCGCCGCCTGTTTGCCGAAGGGGCCTTCAACACCGCCTTCATCCCTGTTTTCAGTGACTATATGGCCAAGGGCGACCTGGAGTCCACCCGCGAGGCGGCCCAGGCCGTGTTTACCGCCTTGACCACCATTTTGCTCCTGGTGGTGGCCCTCGGCCAACTGTTCATGCCCTTTGTGGTCTATATCGCCGCCCCCGGCTTTATCGACCAGCCGGAAAAATTTCAGTTGACGATTGAGCTGACCCGCGTCACCTTCCCGTATATTCTGTTCATTTCACTGGTCGCGCTCTCCAGCGGCATTCTCAACAGTTTTCAGCAATTTGCCCTGCCAGCCGTCAACACGGTCCTGCTCAACCTCTCCTTGATCTTTGGGGCCCTGGTCCTGGCCCCCCATCTGGAAGAACCGACCATGGGATTGGCCATCGGCGTCTTCCTGGGGGGCGTCGTCCAACTGGCCACCTTGCTGCCCGCTCTCAAACGCATTGGCATCCCCTTGCGTTTTCGTTGGCACACGCTCTCCCGCACCGGACGGCATCCCGCCATCAAGCGGATCCTGATCCTGATGGGGCCTTCCGTCCTGGGGGTCTCGGTCGCCCAGATCAATCTGCTGGTGGATCTGTTTATTGCCTCCTGGCTGCCGGCCGGTTCGATTTCCTACCTCTACTATGCGGACCGGCTGGTGGAATTTCCCCTGGGTGTCATCGGTATTGCCCTGGGCACGGCCATTCTGCCCAGTTTTTCCGCCCGGGTGGCCCACAATGATCTGGATGGTCTGCGCCATGATCTGGATTTTGCCTTGCGCCTTGTCCTGCTCATCAATATTCCCGCCACGGCTGGTCTGGTGGTGTTGCGGGAGCCGATTCTGGCCATGCTTTTTGAACGGGGGGCCTTCAACGCCGAAACCACCCAGCTCACCGCCCAGGCTCTGTTGGCTTACGGTTTGGGACTGAGTGCCTTTTCGGCCATCAAGGTGGCGGCCCCTGTCTTTTATGCCCTCAAGGACACCCGCACCCCGGTGCGTGTGGCCATCATCTGCATGTTGTCCAATATTATCCTCAATCTGCTGCTCATGGGCCCCCTGAAGCACGCCGGCCTGGCTTTGGCCACCAGTTTGTCTGCGTTTCTCAATGCCGGCCTGCTCTTCTACCATTTACGCGGCAAAATGAACTATCGACCTGGTCGACCGTTGTTCGTCCTGTTGACCAAAACGGCCATCGCCACGGGTGTCATGTCGCTCTTTCTGGTCTGGAGCCGCGAAACATTTTGGCAAACCACGGCCACCACCGGCAAAATGGTCATGATCCTGCTGCCCATCCTGTTGGTTGGGGTGTTGTTGTTTGTCTGCGCCACCTGGGTTCTGGGCATGGATGAACCGCGTGCCCTGGTCCGTCATCTGCGTCGGTCGCGTTAAACCGAGCCCACCTCGGGATGCGTAGTTTTTTAAACGTCATTCCCGCGCAGGCGGGGATCCAGGTGGTACATGCGACAACCTGGATCCCCGCTTTCGCGGGGATGACGGAAACTACGCATTCCGAAACATGTGCGGTTTAATAAATCGCAGTAGAAATAAATAGTTATGCTGGTCCAGGGGGATCATCCCCCTGGCGGGTCCAGGGCAGAGCCCTGGTGGGGTTCGGGGCAAAGCCCCGCACGCGACACGACGTACCCTCGAGACGCCCGCAGTCCCAGGAAAAAGCCCAGACCGGCTGGCTCATACCAAATTGCAATCGAACGGGGAACAAGACGACAGGCACGGGCACCCGTTATCGTCATTCCCGCGAAAGCGGGAATCCAGGAGTTCTGCGGGGCTGGCTGGATTCCCGCCTGCGCGGGAATGACGGAATAAGGAAGTGTCACTCACGACCGATGACTGCACCGCGCATCCTGATCAATGTGTTCCACCCGGATTTGGCCAAGTCACGCGGCAACCGGCTGATTGTCGATGCATTGCGCACGCTGCCCTCCGTCGATAGCCTCTCCAGTGGTATCGGCAGTGGCCAGGAAAATCGATGTTCCAGAGGCAGACGTTGCAGCGGTGGTGGAAACATTGACGGCGGCGGGGTGCCTCGGACTGGGTGTGGATGGGTGGTTGGGTGTGCGGAGGCTGGTCCCGGGTGGTGAGTCGCTGGGTTGTTCCCTGGCACAAGAGGGGTAGAGTTCGGGAGTTGAGAGGAGCGTGTGATGGCCAAAGGAGGAAGATCGGCGGTTCAGAATTCCTGCGCACTTTTTTTCGGCGGCGGTACGGCATTGCTTTGCGGTGCCCGGCATCCATGAGACTTTGGACCCTTCACCCCCGATACCTTGACCCCAGGGGGTCGGTTGCCCTGTGGCGAGAGGCACTGCTGGCACAGGCTGTGTTGCGCGGTGAGACCAGGGGGTATCGTCACCACCCGCAATTGGTGCGTTTTCTGGAGCAGCAAGATCCCCTGGGAACTGTCGCCAGCTATCTGGAGGGTGTGTCGACGGAGGCCAAAAGCCGGGGGTATCGCTTCGATACCTCTCGCATCAGCCATCCAGCGGTGACTGGGTGGATTGAGGAGACAAGGGGGCAGATGCTGTTTGAATGGGGGCATTTGCAGCGCAAGCTGGCAGCGCGAGCCCCGGCGACTCTGGTCAAGTGGAAAAATGTGTCCGTTCCAGATCCGCACCCCCTCTTTCGGGTTGTGGCGGGGGATGTGCGTCCATGGGAGCGTGGTGCCATGTGACCGGTTTTCACCCCGCTGGCATCCCCCACAGCCTGCGTTGCGCCCCCCACTCCACCGGAAACGGCCTGGACAGTTCCCGCCACATCAGAATGACTGCTTGTGCCGGGCTGTTTTCTTTGCCACTTCATTATGAAAGTCTCATACCAAATTGCAATCAGACGGGTAACAGCGTTGGCTGTGCCGTTACTGCACGCAGTCGTGAGTGACACTTCCTTATTCCGTCATTCCCGCGCAGGCGGGAATCCAGCTGGCCTCGCGAACTCCTGGATTCCCGCTTTCGCGGGAATGACGATAACGGGTGCTCGTGCCTGTCGCCTTGTTCCCCGTTCGATTGCAATTTGGTATCAGCATGTTGAAAGCTGGGACGGTAGCCGAAAAGATCTGGAGCACTTCGGCATGTGCGTGACACGCAAAGACGGCCGCCTTGACATGCCCGCCCTCTATCGCGTCGGGTTTGGGCCGCAAGGGCGGTGTGGCACCCAGGAAGTAAACCTGTCGGTCATGACATTTGCATCAACTCCTTTTCCAGGGCGGCCTTGCCGTTCTCCAACTCTTTGCGCAGCTTTTCTGCCTGGCCCGACACCTCTTCGATACGATTTTCTACCGCGTCCAGCTTTTCCAACATGCGGGCATGGAAATGGCTGTCGCCGGGGGCTGTCTTCAGATTATCCCGCAGTCTGGCCTGTTCTTGTTCCAGTCGATGCAGCTCTTCCTGCTGGACCTTTATCTGCTGTTCCACCTCCTCCAATTCCCGCTGCCTGGCCAGCACTCCTTCCAACGCCTTGCGCATGGAAGCCTCCATGCCCTCCTCAGCGACCAGCAGACGCAATGCCGACTCGGAGGTATGGAGCAGGGTCACTTGTTGGCTTTGCAGATGCTCTTCCTCGATCTCCAGTGGCATGGCAGCTTCCCCCGCCACGAGCAAGGGGAAACGCCAATTGCGCCCGGTTGCCTTGCGATCCGCCGGTGCCACGACATCCCAGCCTGCCTCTCGAGGTTGTATCACGACCACCTGTCGGGATTCCTTGCCCCGGTTGCGAATATGGTAACGGTGGGTCCGTTTTTCCCGTCGGGAGAGTTCCAAAACACCCTTGACCACCTTGACCGACTCCAGGCGGTGCTGGCTGGGTTTGCTTTGGTGGACCACCTCCACATCCAGATCCAGGGCATAAGAGAGCAGTTGATCTGCACCTGCCGAAAGATGCTCAAAACGGGCTTCGCCTGCGTACAGGTCGCCATCATAAAGGGTGACAGGACCAGGAGACAAAGCACCTCCCGTCGTGTTGACCACCTTCAGGGCCCGCATGCTGCGTCCACCCCCGGACAGGGTGGTATCAAACAGGGTCAACCGCTCTACCTCAACCGGTGCGCTGACAATCGGCAGCATCGCTCCCTGCCCTCGATCAAGATTGACCCCCTCCACCTTGAAAACGAAAGTCTCTCCGGCCTGTTCCCCACTGGCCAGTATCGCATCCGGGCCTGGATCAGGGATGGCCATCTCCCAGGGGGTCTCATTGCCCGATCTGGTCACGGCGCGATCTTCTGGAGGGGGTGCCAAGGGGCTACTGGACAGAAGTGAAAATCAGTGACCCGTCCACAAGGACATGATACGCTGCCTGCTCACGTTAATTTTTCTCGGAGGGCTGGCCATGGGACAAGGTCTTGAGTCTGCGATCTCTCTTTTTCT
>JADFYM010000123.1 GCA_015233035.1 Magnetococcales bacterium | reverse complement strand
CAAAACAAATTTTTTAAGATTGTTACGACCAGTCGACGGAGGGGGTGACTCTAGAATAACCGAGACGATACTCTCAACTCACAGCAAAGAACAACAGAACTCGGAGATAATTAATATCGAGCGAATACTCGACAGAGAGTCTTTTATTTGTGATTACAGTCACACCGGCAGAAGACAGGATGGATAAGCGCAGCCTATCCACCCCACCGGTTACTGATCCCGAAGTCAGCAAACGACCAAACAACGCATCTCGAGAGGGAGATGGCATACGACAAACCGGCGACCCTTTACTGCAAGCTCAGCAACCCTTGCAGATTGGCCTGGGACAGCAGGTGGCAGTGGATCCAACCCAGATAACCGGAACGGAACAACTCCAGGATGACGGTATCCTCCAGTTGGTTCAGTTTGGCCTCATCCACCATCAACAATCCCTGCACGGCGTACTGACTGCCATCGTTCAGGGTGACATTGGCCACCTGTTCCACCAACAACTCCAGTTCCTGCAACCGGGCACCGAAAGCCAGGGTAATCTTCTGCGCCGCCATGGAGTCGCGCAACAGGTTAAAAACCCGGTCCAGATAGGGCGAATTCTCGCCAGCATCATCAAAAAGACGCTCTCCGGCCTCGTCCTGGACAAAACCATCCCGGTCGATCCACACCTGGGCCTCGTTGGTCGCGGCATTGCCTTCGGCCAGAATGAACGGATAGCGACGCACATAGGCGGGAATATATGAAACCAACCACTTCCCCTCCTTGTTCAGGTAAAGATTTTCGCCCTCCCGGTAGCCCAGCAGGAACAACGGCACAATCACCCCCGCCGCATCACGCGCAAACACGATGGGATAATGCAGACACCCCTCGGCAAATTCGGTGCCCAGGGCGGGCACTTGATGGGTACCAGCGGCGAAAGACAACCCGTTCATCCATGTCTTGATCCCCACCGAGGCAAAGGCTTCTTTGTTCAGGGGAATCGGATTTTTGTACAATACTGGAAATGTCATTGGTGTATCCTTTATTCTTTGTTAGGGTGGAGGTGGAGCATATCCGGCGACCAATGTGTGGCACACGGATCGAGGCGATACAAAAGTGGCGATGAAGGGTAATGCCAGGATTAATGAGAGCAATCAATATGCCAATCTCCCGGAATATTTCCTGCCGGGCACCGAAATCGGGCCAAGGCATGGCCAAAACAATGGATGAAATCATTTTTTTGCCTGCAAAAACAACATTCCAAAATAGTGCCATCCCCTTTAAAAATCCGGGCGGATCCATGCCCTGCGGATCAACGCAAGATTCCATTTCCGCAGCGACATGTTTGAACGCCTTTTATCCCGCCACCCTATGCGACCTTGGCAAAAATCCCGGCTGAATTCAGCGCAAACCATTGAAATAATAGGTTAATATGATATTTTGGCATAAAAAAGCGAACAAAGCAATATCAACAACTTATCCAACTGTTGCCCAGGAAGCATGGTTTGAAACACGCGAGGACTGAAACAATAAGATTCAAACTTAACTTTGAAACGTGTCCAGAAGGTGCCGGTCGACACTTGCCAAACCTGGGCACGACAGCCCCCCATGGACAGGCAGCACATTGAAACTAAACAAATTTTATATTTTAAGCGCATGTCGTTTTCTGGGTCAATTTGTGGAATAAAAAATACTGGCATCAAAAATGCTGGTGTTAAAAATGTTGGGTATTGAAAATACTGGCATGTAGCAGCGTTTATTTGGGAAGTTTTTCCCGCAGTGTTGACTGGGAGAGTGGTCATGTTGGATGTTTTCGCGGATGCCGTCAAACGGGTCGATTTTTCCGGAGGATTGGTGCGTATGGAACTGGTGGCGGCCTATCCTCCGGGCAATCCCGGCGATGCCCAGATCAATCTGCAACCAAACGGTCGCCTGGTCATGCCCCTGGATGGTTTTTTATCCACCTTTCAGGCTATGCAACATTTGATCGACCAATTGGTGACGGCCGGGATTGTGCAAAATCGTCACGCGGAACCTGCGGTCGCGAGCACCTCGCCGCCATGAAACGGAGCGGCTGGTTTTTACTGTGCGTGCTGTTCTGGCTGAGTCCAACCGATGGACACGCCCTGTCACCCAATCCATTCCATGCGGGTGTCGCCCGCCTGGGGGTGCTGTGCCGGGTGCAGGATTCGGCTACCGGGCCGGAGGGAACAGAAAGAGCAGACCTGCCCACCGCCAAGGTGGTCGGCTTGGCCATGGTCGAACGGCTGGCCACCGCCCTCTTGTCGTCCAAAATTGTGGTGGAGCGGCTACCAGAAAACAGTGATGCGTTGGCCGATCCAAAGACCTTGGTGATTTTGCTGCATGGTCGAATCATCGCCCTGCCTGCCCCGACCGGATCAGGAACAGAACGGCTGCTGCTCTTGTCCCTGGCCCTGTATCGCAACCAGGCCACCGATGGGGGACGCTCCCTCTTTCCGGCGGCACCAGTGGCCATTCCCCTGGGTTCCGGGTCGGACAGGGGGGGGACGGATGGGGGAGGAGTGTGGGACGGGGAGACCAGCCCTGCCCGCCAGGCATTGCAGAAGGCCCTGACCACGCTGATAACGGCTGCGGGCATCCCTCAGGTCTCACCGTTCTGACAGGAGCATCTCCATGACGACAAGCACCCAGAGTATGCCCACCACCAGCGATGGAGCCTGGTGGGCCGATCTTCCCGATGCCTCGCTGCAACAATATGTCAGCCAACTGGACAGCGGCAAGTTTTGGGCCGCCAGCGCGGGCACGACCACCCTGACCTACAACGTTATGAATCAGGCCTCCAGCATCTATGACCCAAACGAGGCGGTGGGGTTCACACCCTTCAACAGTGTGCAACAGGCGGCGGTGGGAACAGCCCTGCAAGCCTGGTCTGACGTGGCCAACATACAGTTTGTCGCGACCTCCAGTCCAGCCGACATTAACCTGGGGGCCTCTTCCACCACCACGGGTGGCGGCACCTATACTCGTGCGTGGACTTCCGGCGGCTTCACCACGCTGGCCCGGGCTGATGTCTGGCTCAGTTCCTCCTGGATCACCAATCAACAGATGGCGGCAGGTCAATATGGTCTGACCACCCTGATCCATGAATTGGGCCATGCTGTGGGGCTGGACCATGCGGGCAACTATGATGTGATCGGCGGGCAATCCATCGAAGCGGGACGCCTGTTTGGCAACGATGATCGGCAACATTCGATCATGTCCTATTTTCAGAGTCCCGCCTATCAAAATCAAAATCTCTACCCGTCGTCACCCATGGTGATGGACATTGCCGCGATCCAATCCCTGTACGGGGCCAACATGACCACCCGTACCGGCAACGATACCTACAGTTGGCCGGACAAGGCCGGTTTTATCTCGGCCATCTGGGATGCGGGCGGCACGGATACCATCGATGCCAGCGATCAGACCCTCCGTTCCATCATTGATCTCAATCCCGGTGCCTTCAGTTCCATCGGCAGCAAGCCCGATGGTACCCCGGCCCTCAACAATCTGGCCATCGCCTACGGTGTCACCATCGAAAATGCCATCGGTGGCCGTGGGGATGACACCCTGTTGGGCAACAGAGCGGACAATGTGCTGACAGGCGGGGCGGGCAACAATCTCTTCGACGGTCGGGACGGTAATAATACCTTGATCGGCGGGACGGGTAACAACACCTATGTGTTCGAGGGGGATTGGGGCCAGGATACGGTGATCGATGCCAGTGGCCGCAATGTGCTGACCTTTCAGGATATTGGTCGCAGCCAACTGCAATTTTCCCAATCCGGGGACAATCTGATCATCCAGGAGAACGGTTCGAGCAAACAGGTTACGGTCAACGGCTATTATGTCACGGGCAGAGCCAGTTCCTACACGATGGCCGATAGTGCGGGCACCTTTACCTTTGCCCTCGTCGCCGCCGCCGCCAAAAATAGTGTTGTGGCGGGGGCCGTCCGCCTGGCCACCGTGGGTGCCACACCGGTCGTGGCCAGCAGCCCGTCGGGGGGGAACCTGTTGACCCCCATCACCCTGGCCGGCAATAACAGCATCGTGGGGGCAAGTAACACGGATACGATGGGAGCCACGCCGGTCGTGATCAAAAATGCGGTGGATCAAGGGGCGATTAACGATAACTTGACCCTCACTGCCCTGGCCGGTGAGCGCACCATGGCGGGAACAGACAACCTGGACATCAACTCTGCGCTGGTCACAGTCAAAGATGGGGTTGCCAGCAATCATTTTGACCATTATAAATTTACAGCGACTACCGACCAGATGATCACTGCCCGCCCGTATGGCATGACCGCCAACAGCGATCTTTACCTCCACAGCAGCAGCGGCCATTCGGTCACCCTGTCGGCCCATACCAGTAATAATCCCGCGCAGATGCAGCATAATTTGGCCCCTGACCATTGTTATGTGGGAGGCGAAGGATATGCAGGTCAGACCAATTATTCTTTGAGTCTATCTGCCGACCACCATTATCGTGCCGCCGTATCGGGCGGGTTCTATAAATCATTGGCATCACTGGCCTATCACGACAACACCGGTCTGGGGTTCCCCTCTCTTACCATGGTGGAGGATTCCAATATGCCTGGGTTACGGCAACTGGGGATGCTGGTGGTCAACAAGCGTTGACAGCCTTGATCATCGTTTCGGCCATTCCAGTCAGAACCCTGGATTCCCGCCTTCGCGGGAATGACGAGCGAATTTCGTGTCATACCCATTCCCGTCATGCCCGCGAAGGCGGGCATCCAGGAGAGTTCGTGGACGAAACGATGATCAAGGCCGCGTTGACGGAGTGGCCAGATATTTTCTCTAAGGTGAGCCATGGAAAAATCCGTAAAGACTGTTTTTGCCCACACCATTGGTCGGGCCGACTTTATCGGCGGCGTGGTGCGTTGTGAATTGAATACCCTGATCCCCGGTGACGAAGCGTCGGAGCGGCCCCGGTCGGTGGCGACCCATGCCCTGGTCATGCCAATGGATGGCTTTTTGCGCGCCTTTGCCACGTTGGAAGAGTTGGTCCGCCAGTTGACCGCAGCGGAGGTGATTCACCCGCAGCAGGGAGAGACCACAGCGGGGGGAAGCAAGCAAAAAGAGGCCGAGTCAGACGAGGCGATGGCATCGCCCACCTCCCCGAATTTTATGTGAAAAAAAAAGATCATGGATCAGCTCAGCACCCAGCAGCACACCGCGCTGAAAACCTTGGAAATGGTGGCCCGCCATCACGCCATCGACGTGAGCGTGGAACGCATCGTCCACGATTATGCCATCGGCACCGACCCCATTGCACCCCATCTGCTGTTGCGCATCGCCCATGACCTGGGCTTCAAGGCCAAAAAACGGTCCATGAGTTGGGACGAGTTGACCCGGTTGGACGCGGCCTATCCGGTCATTGCCCGGCTGAACAATGGCAACAGCGTGGTGCTGTCCGGTCTGCGGCAGCGGGAGGGGGTTGAGGAGGCCGTGGTGGTCGACCCCCTGGCGGATCGGGAGGGATTCCTCTTTGTCCGCCGCGACCATTTTGAGGCCATGTGGCAACATGAGGTGATCCTGCTCAAACGTCGCCACCGGTTGGGCGACGAACAACAACCCTTTGGCCTGCGCTGGTTTATCCCTGAATTTATGCGGCAAGGATCGGCCTTTGCCTATGTGGCGGTGGCCGGTTTGTCCCTCCATGCCATCAGTCTGGTGACCCCCCTCTTTTTTCAGATTGTCATCGACAAGGTGCTGGTACACAACAGCGAGGAGACCTTGACCATCCTGGGGGTGGGGGTCACCATCGCCCTCCTCTTTGAGTCGATCCTGGGCTTTTTGCGCAACTATTTATTGTTGCATACCACCAACAAAATGGATATTCGCCTCTCCTCCCGCACCTTCAGCCATCTTCTGTCACTGCCCCTGGCGTTTTTTGAAAACAGTTCCGCCGGGGTGATCGTCAAACATATGCAGCAGGCCGAGGTGATCCGCAATTTTATGACCGGCAAGCTGTTTTCGACCGTCATGGATACCTGGGCCTTGTTCATCTTTTTGCCAGCCCTGCTCTTTTACAGCGTGACCATGACCCTGGTGGTGCTCCTTTTTTCCGGGTTGGTGGCGGTCACCCTGCTGGTGGTGATGCCCCTCTTTCAGCGGGAGATTGAACGACTCTATGCCGCCGAGGGCAAGCGGCAAAGCCAACTGGTCGAGGTGATCCACGGAATGCGCACGGTCAAATCGCTGGCCCTGGAACCGGGGTTGCGGCGCAGTTGGAGCGACCGTTCCGCCCAGGCCATCACCATGCAGATGCGGGTGGGCAAGGTATCCATCAGTGCCCAGGCCATTATCGGATTTTTGGAAAAATTATTGTCCGTGGTGATTGTCTGGCTGGGGGCGGTCATGGTCTTCCAGGGCGCACTGACCGTCGGCGAATTGGTCGCCATTCAAATGCTGGCGGGACGGGTCAGTTCCCCGCTGGTGCAATTGGTATCACTGATCAATGAATTTCAGAAGACGGCCATGTCGGTGCGCATGTTGGGGGAGATCATGAATCACCCGCCGGAACAGGCCATGACCCAGGAGGGGTTGCGCCCACCCCTGCACGGGAAAATCACCCTGGAAGGCATCACGTTTCACTATCCGGGCATGGCGGTGCCCGCCCTGAACCATATTTCGCTGACCTTCCAGGCCGGCAGCATGGTCGGCATTGTGGGACGCAGCGGTTCCGGCAAGAGCACCCTGTTGCGTCTGCTCCAGGGGCTGTATCTGCCCCAGCAAGGCACCATTCGCTTTGACCAGCATGATATCCGGGAGTTGGATTTTTCCCATCTGCGCCACAATCTGGGGGTGGTGTTGCAGGAGAGCTTTTTTTTCCGGGGCACGGTGCGGGAAAATATCGCCCAATCCCTGCCGGGAGCCTCCTTCAGCCAGGTGGTGACCGCTGCGCATCTGGCGGGGGCCGACGAGTTTATTCAACATCTGCCCCAGGGCTATGAAACCCTGTTGGAGGAAAATGCCGGCAATCTGTCCGGGGGCCAAAAACAGCGGCTGGCCATTGCCCGGGCAGTCCTGTCCCAGCCCCCCATCCTGATTTTTGACGAGGCAACCAGTGCCCTGGATCCGGAAAGCGAGTCCATCGTGCAGGACAACATGAGCCGCATCGCCCAGGGCAGGACGGTGGTCATGGTCTCGCACCGTTTGTCCACCCTGGTGGAGGCAGAGCAAATTTTTGTCCTGGATCAGGGAGCCGTTGTGGGCCGGGGAACCCATGCGGAACTGCTGGCCCAGGAGGGGATTTATCGCCATTTATGGTACAAGCAGCATAGCCATGAGCGATAAACGCATCCCGTTATACACATCGCAAAAAGTTGTTATGATTCATGGGGGTCCGGGGGAGATTATCTCCCCCGGTGGGGTCCAGGGGCAAAGCCCCTGGTGGGGTCCGGGTGCTTCGCCCCGGAAAAACAAGAGACCGGAGTTGGAGTTGATAAGGTATTGCTATGATGTCATTTTTTGATCAACAGCCCCTGGATGCCCCGATCCGGGGCTCCGCCCCGAGCCCCGCCAGGGGCTTTGCCCCTGGACCCCACCAGGGGGATAATCCCCCTGGACCCCTACCCATGTTAACGACTTGCTGCGATGTGTGTCATGCAATGCGATAAACCGTCTGGTGATACTGCGGGCACGCCGCCCGCCCCGGCGGCGGGCGAAGAGGCGATCCAGGTGGTGGAACAGCTCTATGAGCGGGGCCAACTGATCTTTCGGGAAGGCGAACCAAGCACCTGTGCCTATCAGGTGGTGACAGGTCAGGTGGAGCTGTTCAAACAGTCGCCGAATGGTCCGCTGCGCCTGGCCATCCTGGGCAAGGGCGAAATTTTTGGCGAGATGGGAATCATCGACAACAGTGTGCGCAATGCCTCCGCGCAGGCCATGGAAGCGTTGACCCTGCGGGTCTATACGCAGGAGGCTTTTTTGCAACTGTTGCGCCATCGTCCCGAGAGTGCCCTGTCCGTGATCAAAATGGTCACCGGACGGCTGCGGCAGGCCGACGAGAGCATTGCCCACCCGGATCGGGTCCGGTTGGCAGATGCAGATCCCACCCACCCATCGCCTGGGTGGCGACGCTGGTTGGGTGGCTCCGCCCGGCGATTTCAGCATGTGCGCCTGGAATTTCAGCCGGACGCCATTGAGATTGAAGAGCAACCGCTGCCCCTGGTGGCCCGCCTGATTTTTTTTACTTTAATTCTTTTCTTTGTGGTGGGAGGAATCTGGGCTTCGCAGGCACACCTGGATCGCATTGTCAGCGGCGAGGGCAAACTGGTCACCCAGGCCGCCAAAATTTATATCCAGCCGTTGGAGACCATGATCGTCCGTTCCATTGCGGTGCAGGTGGGACAGACGGTCCAGGCGGGTCAATTGTTGGCCCAGTTGGATCCGACCTTTGCCGAGGCCGATCTGCTCGCCAGCCAGGCCTCCATGACCAGCCTGGCGGCACAAATTCAACGCTTGACCGCCGAGCTGGAGGGGGGGCCGCCCGCGCCCTTTTCCCCCGATCCCGGCAATGAGCAGATCCAGCGCAGGCTGTATGAGTCGCTCCAACGGGAACGGCGCAACCAGTTGCTGGCCAGCGATGAGACCATCCAGGCGTTGCAGGCCAGCCTGCTGGCGACCCGTGCGGATTATCACTCTCTGCAAACCGACCTGGCCATCCTGCTGGAACTGGAAAAAATGCGCCACGAACTGCTGGAACAGGGGCACGGTTCCCGGGTCATTTGGCTGGAAGCCAAACGGCAATTGAGTGTCTCCCGGCGCGACAGCGAACATTGGCTGCACAGTGCGCAGGAAATCGACCACAAGCTGGCCGCCGCCCTGGCCCAACGCGAGGCCATGCGGGCAGAGTGGCGGAGCAAAGACAGTCAGGAACTCCTGCTCGCCCAACGGGAGTTGATCCCGTTGACCGAAGCGATGGCCAAACACCAACAGACGCTCCAACTGGTCCAGTTGCGGGCACCGGTGGCGGCGGTGGTGCTGGAAATCGCCCCCCGCACCACCGGTTCGATCATTCGTCAGGCCGAAATGTTGCTCACCCTGGTGGCGGTGGATATGCCGTTGCAGGCGGAGGTGAACATCCCCGCCCGGGACATCGGTTATCTGCGCCAGGGGGATCGGGCCAGGATCAAGCTGGATGCCATACCGTTTCAGCGGCATGGCACCTTGGAAGGTGCCGTGTTGACCATCAGCGAGGATATTTTTGAAGAGGAGATCGGGGGGCGCAAGCAGCCAGTCTATCGGGTGAGACTCTCCGTGGAGCAGAAAAATTTACGCGAAATTCCCCAGGATTTTCGGCTGATCCCAGGGATGAGTGCCATCGCCGAAATCAAGGTGGGCAGTCGCAGTCTGCTCTCCTACTTTTTTTACCCTATCCTGCGCACCCTGGACTCCGGTCTGCGCGAACCCTGATCGACACAAGACCCGTTGCAAACCCGGTTTGAATCATATCGTGCTATGCCACCCCACGTTCCAAACCTGGAGAGATAAAATATCGTGCAGACTGCCCAAAGAAAGATATTTTTTATGGCGCAGGGTGGTTCCCGAACACAGTCTTGCACAGGCAACCCGGTTTATCGAATATAAAATTCGATGTAATATCAATCAGATCAGAATGTTTCGGCGCACAATCCATTGGAAAAGCACCACAATTCACTGCAAGGTGGCATTGAATCTGCTTTTACTATCGATAACTCACCAAGAGTGCGAGGGGGCCAAGAGCGTAACTCACCAAGGAGTACCACCAATGACCATCACCACCAGGATTCCAGTTGACGATGTCACAGCAGCCACCATGGCCGCCGAGGCGGCCTGGGAGATGACTTTCGCCTCGTTCAAGACACGGATCGAAAACGCCACCACCTGGCGGGCCCGACGGTATGTGACGGCCATCGCCGCCCGAGCCGCCAACCTGGCCAGGATGCAGACATTCTGGGAGACGATGCCAGAAGGACGCCAGGTCGCCCATCCGGGTCATTGACCGTGCACCAGACCTGCTCCAGCCCTTGGCCGTTGGGATACAGAACATGCCAGCCATCGTGAATGTGCCCATCAACCGTATCGTCATGGGTCCTCTTTTTCGGCAGGAGATGGGCAATGTGGAGATCCTGGCCAACAGCATTGACTTGCTGGGTCTTCTCCGGCCCATCGGCGTTGACAGCAACATGAATCTGGTCTTTGGCCAGAAGCGGTTGGGCGCGTGCCGTTTACTGGCGTGGGAGACCATTCCTGCCCGTGTGCTGGATATCCCATCACTCCTGGCCGAGAGTGACCAGGAATTGCAGGGAGTCATACTGGCGTTTGACCAGCCGATTGTATCCATCCTGATTGTTGAGGATGACAGATCTTTGGTGGAAATCATCAAGGGGATTATAGACCGGTGGGTATTGCCCGTGCGTCTTGTGGTGGCGGACAATGGCTTCGATGGACTGATTCAAGCCGGCTTGCACAAACCATCGGTGATTTTTACTGACCTGATGATGCCAGACATGGATGGGTTTCAGATGATCAGAAAACTGACCTGCACGCCGGATCTGGTCGTGTCACGTCTCATTGTGATGACCGGGCTGGATGATCAGCAGATTGCCGCCAGAGGGGGTATCCCGGACGGTGTCGAGATATTGCGCAAACCGATCCACTATGATCGTCTGAAAGAGATTGTTTTGACTTCAACCATGTTTTTGTCCTCCTTTTATGCGCGCTCGGTTCAATAATTCATGCGTTATTTTTGGGCCTTGATCATCGGTGCGTCCACGAACTCTCCTGGATGCCCGCCTTCGCGGGCATGACGGGAATGGGTATGACACGAAATTCGCTCGTCATTCCCGCGAAGGCTGGAATCCAGGGTTCTGACTGGAATGGCCGAAACGATGATCAAGGCCTGTTTTTGTATGCACTCAGGCAGTTCAAAGGAAAAAAATGGGCAATATCTGGCAGTGGTTTATCACAGGGGTCGCACGACTGGCTGCACAGGGTGGCAACGCGACACAAAGAGCGGATTCGATGACAGGCTGGGCAGGAAACCCCCACCTGAACACGATCAAAAATGAAGCAAAAATGGTCGAGATACTCATGCACGCCGTCGACAGCCATGCGGAGTTGCATCTCTCTTTTGGTCGCAAGGTACTGGAATACAAGACGCATTTTTTGGCAGAGCGGGAGACGGAATCCGATCAGAGTGGCGCGCTTTCCAGCGAATATCTGCGGGACAAGGCCTATCTGCGGATCGGTCCGACCGATTCTCCAGAGGGTGATGCAAGAATCAGAACCGGTCAAATGGCCACCTTCTCTTTCGTGCAAGGCAACAGCGTCAATGAATTCACCTCGTGCCTGCGCAGTGAAGAGGGCGTGACCACAGGCGGTGGCAAGGGCCCGGCGGACAGCCGGGCACGGGCATTCAAAATGGTCTTCCCCGATCAAATTGCGCGCAAGCCACTGCAACGCGATACGATACGAGCAGCGAATTCGGCAACAACCGGTGTCACACTTCAGGTCGAGTGTGAAGAGGGTGCCCACTTTGCTGCCACGCTCCTGGATATCAGCACAGGGGGGTGCAGTTTTATCTTGCCATACGATGAAACACCCGTATCGGTTGAAAGCCTGATGACGCTGGTATTTTCCTGGGGTGAAGAAAACCAGGTTACCCAGCATGGCACACTGTTCAAAATAGAGACCAGGCAGGGAAACGTGATCGTACATATTGGCTTCTGTTGTGGAACCTACCGGAGCATGCAGGAAATTGGCGAACTGGTCACCCATATCGAATGCATCAACCTGAGAATCCGGCATCATCTGGCACCGACAGAGACGGAAAACTTGTCTGAGTTGTATCGACCGACATCATCGTCCTCTGCCGATGATCTGGATGCCTGTGCAAGCCGCATTCGCACATCCTGAAATAAACCGAACTAGGTATCCACTTCGGTTAAGCCCTATCCACTTCGATCAAGCGTCTTTGTCTTGTGAATCTTCCCTCTTGGGTTCGCAACAAGTGATCGATACGGTGCTGGTTTCGTGACTACAGCTTGCTGG
>JADFYM010000122.1 GCA_015233035.1 Magnetococcales bacterium | reverse complement strand
TAGTGGGTCAACCAATCGAATGCGTTGGCGTTGCCAGTGGGGGCTTTGCCCCCAACCCCACCAGGGGCTTTGCCCCTGGACCCCACCAGGGGGATAATCCCCCTGGACCCCTGTCACTGCACAATATGCTTCGGATTTATATGCCAAAGGAAAACAGGTGACACGCCGCTTTCTGGCCCCGGCCAAGGTGAATATGGCATTGCGGATTGTCGGTCGCCGGGCGGATGGCTTTCATCTGCTGTGGACGGTCATGACCTTCTTTCCCCTGTATGATATACTGGAGATCACCTGTCCCGCAGATGGGCTGCAACTGACCTGCGAGCCACCCGTCACCCCGGAGCCGGAAAAAAATCTGGTGTGGCAAGCCGCACAACGATTGCAGGCAGAGAGTGGTACCCGGCAGGGTGCACACCTGCACCTGACAAAACATATTCCCCACGGGGCCGGTCTGGGGGGCGGTTCTTCCGATGCGGCCACAACACTGCTCGCCTTGAACAGACTCTGGGGGCTTCATTGGCCCGTGTCGCGTCTGCTGCCCATCGGTGCGCAACTGGGTGCGGACATTCCCATTTTTCTGGGTGGCGAGGCGGCCCTGGCCGAAGGGATCGGGGAACGGCTCACCCCGTTGCCCCATTTGGCCGAAGCGGAATTGGTCGTGGTCAACCCCGGCATTATCCTGCCCACCGGGCAGGTCTTTGCGCAGTGGCACGCGCAAGCCTCCTCTCCGACGGCACTGGCCGATTGTCTGCTGCCAACCTCGGCGACAGAGAGTGTGCTGCCTTTGCTGGGCAATGATCTGGAAGCCACCGCCACCCGGATGGCTCCCGTTATTGGTCTGATTGTACACGCATTACAACAACAAGGTGCCCAGGCCACGGTCATGTCTGGCAGTGGCTCCTCGGTGGTGGGTGTTTTTGCCGAGCGTCGGGACGCGGAAGCCGCCGCCTTTGCGTTGCGTCACACCCACCGGACCTGGCAAATTTACCCAGGACGCACTTTTAACAAACATCCCTTTGCCAACGAGTAAAAATCTGGTATAAACGGTTTTCCCTGAATGATGGGCCGTCGCCAAGCGGTAAGGCCCCGGATTTTGATTCCGGCATCCCCAGGTTCGAATCCTGGCGGCCCAGCCATTTTTCTTCCCTTGCATCCCCCCTCAGCCACCTCTGAATACTAGGTTGCGCACGGTCACAACTGACGAGTATCGTCATTCCCGCGCAGGCGGGAATCCAGGAGGTCCAACAGGCCAAATGGATTCCCGCCTACGCGGGAATGACGGAACAGGAAGTGTCACTTATGCCCGCGCACAGTATAGGTTGCGCCCCCCTTACGGGGATAAGGCCAACCGTTCGGTGATTTGCGTCACGCAGTGCAAGGCGGCATCAAAATCATATTCCTCTATTTTTTCTGCCAACTTCTGAAACAATATGGCGGCACAACTGGATCCTAACAACATCCCGAGGGCATCCATCACCGCATCGGTATCCAGACTCTGTAACCGCAAGAGGGCGACCAGTTTGGCCAGAAGTGGTTCGACTTGGGCCAAATCGACGGCATCCCCAGCCCCAGAGCGTGTCTCCTGAGCCGCAGCCAAACCAGGCCCCAGGACAGACAAAGCCTGGAGCAGCGCGTGCAGAGTGGTCATGAAATCTGTGGTACAAGGAGGCACGTGGGGCGATACATTCCCCTCGCGCAGGGCGTGTTCCAGGGCCAGGGAGGTCTGATACAAGCGAGAAGCTCCCAAATTACCCGCAGATCCCTTGATCTTGTGGACCAGATTTGCCCCACGCTCCCAATCGCCAGCCGCCAATGCCTGGTTGATTGCTTCCGCCACTTGACCATTTTGTTGCCGGAATTGCCACAGCAACTGTTGATACAGTCGTCTGTTGCCACCCAGACGTTGCAAACCAGTCGCCCAATCCACCCCAGGCAGATCCGAAAAGGCATAGCCCTCTTCGACCACTGTCGTCATGCCCTGCTCGGTAGCAGACGGCAGCAGGCCATCGCCGGCAGACCGTGCGCCAGGTTTGATCCATTGCACCAAGGCGGCATAAAGTTTTTCCGGTTGAATGGGCTTGCCCAAATGGGCATTCATGCCCGCTGCCAGACATTGGGCACGCTCTTCGTCCAGAACATGGGCAGTCATGGCGATGATGGGCAAGTGCTGCCAACGGGGATCCGAGCGTATGCGACGGGTCGCGGCAAAACCGTTCATTTTAGGCATCTGTAGATCCATCAGTACCGCATCGAAGGGGGTCTCGTCCAGCAGATGCAATGCCTCCAGGCCGTTATTGGCCACTTTGACCACCAGACCGACTCGTTGCAGAATATCCAACGCCACCTGCTGATTGATGTCATTGTCATCCACCAACAAAATGCGCGCCCCGCCAATTTTGGCCCGAGTCTCCTGCTCTTCGGTCAACCCGGCCATGGTGTGTTGTTCCGGGGTGGTCGCTCCAAACACCGCCAGGATGGCCTGCCACAGTTTGGCACGGCTGACCGGTTTGTGGAGAAACAGACTCACCCCGGCTGCCATGGCCTGCTGCCGCAAGGATTCCCGACCGAAGGCGGCCAGCAGGATCATCCTGGGCAGGCGTGCGGTCGAAGTTGTCTCATCATACCCGGCTGATACAAACGCATGGCATATCTGGCGGACAGTTTCGATGCCGTCCATGCCCGGCATGTGCCAATCCACCATCAGCAGGGCATAGGGGGTTTTTGCCGCCTGGGCGGCCTTCCATGCGGTCAGGGCCGCCGCACCAGAGTCGACCCCGGTGACAGCAAAGCCCACATCACGCAGCATGGCAACCAGATTCTCCTGGGCGAGGGCATGGTCGTCTACCACCAGGATGGGCATCCCCTGCAAATGAACCGGTATCTCCAGACGCGCCTTCTCTTCCTGCTGGAATGGGCAAGTCACCACAAAATGGAAGGTACTGCCCTGTTCCGGTATACTTTCCGCCCAGATTTCCCCCCCCATCAACGTGACCAGTTGTTTGCAGATGGCCAATCCCAGGCCGGTACCGCCATACTGGCGGGTGGAAGAACCATCCGCCTGCACGAATGGCGCGAACAGTCGCCCAATGGTGTCGGGCTCAATCCCAATACCCGTATCCCGCACCGAAAAGGTCAGTTCAACCTGTTCGGACCGGGACTCTGTGGCATGGACACTGACCACAATGCTGCCCGAGTCGGTAAATTTGACGGCGTTGCGTATCAGGTTGAGCAAAACCTGTTCCAACCGCTGCACATCCCCAAGCAGGCATCTGTCCTGCCCCTCAGGTAAAATGAATAGCAACTCCAGCCCCTTGTCCGCTGTTTGCTCGCTGAACAGATCACCCAACCGGTCAAACAGATCGACCAGATAAAAGGGTGCCAGGTTCAGTTGCATACGATTGGCGTCCATTTTGGAAAAATCCAGAATGTCGTTGATGAGAGACATCAGGGAGTGGGAGGCCGTTTTGATCGTTTGCAAATAATCCCGCAGGTGCGCTGGCGGATCGGACTGGATCGCCAGATGGGTCAAGCCGATGATGGCATTCATCGGAGTACGAATTTCGTGACTCATATTGGCAATAAAATTGCTTTTGGTGCGGCTGGCCGACTCGGCAACCGTCAAGGTCTCTTCCAGGGATTTCAAGAGTTGCTTGAAGTCGGTAATATCATGGATAAAGGCGGCATAATGGCATTTTCCCTGAGACAGGAACGAGATCAACGCCATATCCAGCTGGATCCGCTGCCCATCCGCCCGCATCCCCACTGTTTTGATGCGCCGTCTGAGCATAGAACAGGTTTCCGCCGTGTTGGCCCGGTGCGCCAATACCGTCCGGTGCTGTTCTTGCAATTCGGGTGGTGAGATACATGCCACAAACGACCGCCCCAGAATCTCCTGTCTGTCATACCCGAACAGTTTTTCAGCAGCCGGGTTGAAATCGGTGACCCGCCCCTGTTCATCCACGATAATGATACTGTCCAGGGCATTATTCAGGACGGAGCGCAAAAAATTTTCCTGTTCCCGCAACTCGGCAGTCCGCTCCTCAACCCGTTGTTCCAGGCGGTCGCGCAAGGTTTCCAGATCCTCTTTCTGGCGTTTGATCTCCAGATGGGTTTTAATCCTGGCCAGGAGTACGACCGGATTGATCGGCCTGCTGACAAAATCCACGGCACCCAGAGCCAGTCCCCTGGATTCGTCCTCTGGGGTATTCTTGACCGTGATAAAGATAATCGGGATATCTTTGCTCTGTGCATCCGTCTTCAGCCGCGCACACACCTCGAAGCCATCCATGTCCGGCATGATGATATCCAGCAGGATCATGTCCGGTCTCTTCTTGGCGACCGTCTGCAAGGCGAGCAAACCACTGGTGGCCGCAGACAGGTCGTAGATCCCTCCCAGAATTTCCGCCAGGGCGCGGATATTGCCGGGAAGATCGTCAACGATCAAAATTCTTTGTTTGTCAACGCCTTCCATCATGCTTGCACGTTCCACGATAGATTCATGAGTGTGTGTCTGTTGCGACACAGACCTGCAAATGGACCCTGCGCAGGAAGCGGCTGCATGGACTGCGAGCGTTTCCTGCGCAGGTGCGAGCGGAATTATTCTTCGACGGGCTTTTTCAAGGATTCCAGTTGGCGTTGCGCGGTGGTATCGCCTTGTTTGGCGGCTTTGCGCAGCCAGGCTTTGGCTTGCACGTCATCCTGCGGTACGCCCTGGCCCGACAGGTACAACATGCCCACGGTGGTCTGGGCACCGGCATCGCCTTGATTGGCGGCCAGGAGATACCAGCGGGCAGCCTCGGTATCGGATTGCGGGACACCCATGCCGTGGCGACAGAACGCGCCCATGGCCATCTGGGCCGCCGGATCTCCCCGCTCCGCAGCCGCCCGGGTGGAATCAATGCCCTGGCCATAGGCGGTAACGGCCAACACCATGCCCATCGTAAAAAACAACGCCACAACCCGTTTGAATCTCATTCTGTCTCCTGGTCCAACGCTGAAAATAAGCCCACTGCCCCTGCCCCAGGAATGCTACAGATCCCGGCAGCCGGGATCCAGGGATCTCCGCAAAAATTTACCTGCCCGCCTGGTCCGTTACGCAATTCGCCTGCCCTCCCATATTTCCCCCACCGCATAACCCCAGTGATTCCGGGATGTTATTTTCTGCACAACAGTCAGCCAAGAAAATTTCACTCTCCCACCTCGAACGGCTCAATCCACCCGCCCCCCAACACCCGCTCTGCGGCATAAAAAACACACGCCTGCCCCGGCGCGATGGCCCGTTGCGGGGTATCGAAAACCATTTTGGCACACCCGGCCCCGGTCGAGCGCAACCAACCCGGTTGCGCCTCGGCGGCATAGCGGATCCTGGCCCCAACCCGCATCGGGGCCAGCAACGGTTCATCGCCCAACCAGTTGATCTCCCGCACCTGCAACATACTCCGCCACAAGGCACTCTCCGGGCCGACCACCAGTCGATGGTGGGCCGCCTCAATCGCCACCACATACAACGGCGTCGCCGAGGCAATACCCAACCCCTTCCGTTGGCCGATGGTATAGCCCCCGACGCCATCATGTTTGCCCACCACCTGACCCGCCAGATTGACAATGGGACCGGGTTGAAACCACCCGGCTCCCATCCTGGCCAAAAAAGCGGCGGTGTCGCCATCCGGCACAAAGCAGAGATCCTGGCTCTCCCCCTTGTGCGCCAGATGCAGCCCAAACCGTTCGGCCAGGGCGCGGGTTTGCCCCTTGGTCAGATCCCCCAGGGGAAACCGCAGATGGCGCAGCTGGTCTGACGTGACGGTAAACAAAAAATAAGATTGATCTTTCTGACGATCCTGACCACGCCACAACTGGGGGCCCGACGGCCCCTCGGTGCGCAGCGCATAATGGCCGGTGGCGAGAAATTCTGCCTGCAATTCGTGGGATTTGCGCAACAGATGTTCAAATTTCAGGATTTGATTGCAGCGAATGCAGGGATTGGGCGTCTGCCCGGCGGCATAGGTTGTCACAAAATCGGCCACCACCGCCGCCCGGAATTCCGCCTCCAGATCGACGACAAAAAAAGGAATGCCCAATGTTTGCGCCACACGACGGGCATCGTAGACATCCTCGGTGGCACAACAGGCGCGGCGGGCGCGTGTCCCCCCCTCCTCGCTCCACAGGCGCATGGTGAGACCGATCACCTCATACCCCTGTTCCAACAAACAGGCGGCGGCCACGGAGGAATCCACCCCACCGGACATGGCGACCGTAACCCGTTTTTTGTGCGGCTGTTCCATCATCGACTGATACCACCGTCAAGGCGCGAAAAGGCCAATATCCACCTGGGGCTGTTGGCCCAGAATCAACGAACCAACCATGTCGGCCGTAATGGGGGTCAGCAGAATGCCATTGCGATAATGCCCCGTGGCAAAAAACAATCCCGCCAGGGGCCCCGCCCCCAACAGGGGCAAATTGTCCCCGGTGGCGGGGCGCAGTCCCGACCAGGTCTGTTGCAAGCGGGCCTGCTTGAGATCAGGCACCAGGCCCATGGCCATGCCGGTAATCTGGTGCAATCCCGCGCAGGTGACCGCCTTGTCGAAGCCGCGATCCTCCAACGTCGAGCCGAGCAGGATGCGACCATCGGTTCTTGGCACAATATAGCCCTGGAAACCATAGACAACATGCCGAAAAAAGGCGGGTCGGGTCTCCAGTTGCACAATCTGGCCCGCCACCGGTTTCAGGGTGGTGCGCAGTTTGGGCAACCCCTGCAACCGGGTACTCCAGGCTCCGCCGGCAATCAAGACGGCTCCGGCGGAGAGACGACCGCTGTCGGTATCGATCCCCACCACCCGCTCCCCTTCCACCGCCAGGCCAAGCACTTGCACCCCATTCAAGAACTGACCGCCCAAGCGTCCCACCGCCGTGGCCAGGGCGCGCGACAACCGTTCCGGGTCCACCTGATGATCATCCGGGTAATAGTTGGCTCCCACCATGGTCGGGGTCAAGGCGGGCTCCAGACGCCGGGCCTCCTCGCGGTCCAACACCTCGACGCGCAACCCCCGTTCCAGCATCCATTCGACCCGTCCCACCGCCAGACGACCCTCCGCCGGATCCAGGGCCACCTCCAGCACCCCGGAAGTTTCATAACCGATGGCGATATGGGAGATGGCTTCCAATGTGCGCACATATTCGGGATACAGTGCCCGGCTGGCCAGACACAGTTCAAAAAAAGGCCCGGCCCCCGACACTTCCGATTGCGCGCCCAGGATACCGGCCGCCGCCGCCGAGGATTCCGCACCCGGCAACGCCCGTTCCAGCAAGGTTACCCGCAACCCGGCTTCCAGCAAGCGATGGGCACACGCACACCCCATCACCCCCGCCCCCACAATCAAGACATCCGGCTTCATGACAGTTCTCCCAGGTTGATGTGCAGGCAAATGATCTGTTTTTTCCGCTCCGGGTCATAGGCGTGCCATTTTTCGCGGGGCACCTGATCGGCCTCGACCCGCTGAAAGGCGAGCCGATGACGACCAAACCGACAGCGCAGAAAAAATTCGGCCACCCGTTCATGCCGGGTGCAGGCGAACAGGCTGGCCAAACCCTGCCGTTGGGCATCCTGTACCACATGGCGCAACAACTGTCCGCCGACCCCCACCCCCTGAAACCGGGTCAGCAGATACAGGGAGACAATCTCGCCCGCCTGGGCCGCCCGATACGCCACCGTCTCCAGAGCACAGATTCCCGCCAGACGATCCTCCAGGATAAATGCCCCATAACTGCCCGCCAGAATTTCAGAAATCGCGGCCTCGGACCGGGGCAGCAAAAAACCCTCCTGTTCGCCCCGACGAATGATGGCCGCCGTATGCTCAAAATCGTCCAAACCCAGGCGACGCACCCGGCAATAGGGATGCCGGGAAAAAAAAGATCCCAACCCCTGATAAGTAAACAACTCCTGCTCCAGGTCGGCCAGACGGCACAAGGAGATGGCCTTGACGCCACCCGCCAGCAAGGCCTGAAATTTGGCCAATAAAGGGGTGCGGGTATCCTGCCCTTCGCGCACCCGGTCGGCCAGACGGGCACTGTTGAAAAAGCCCAGCAACTGACCATTCGCATCCGTGATGCCGCCCGCCCCATCCACCCAGACCAGCCGGGACATGCGCAATACCAGACCGATGGTCAACACGGTTTCCTCAAATGGCGGCAGACTCTCCGCCACCACCCCCATCGCCACCAACGGCGGTCGCCCACGATACGGGGCGGATTGCCACAAAACCGGCGGCACCCGATGCGGATCTTCAACGCAGAGACGCACGACCTGGGGCGCAAGCGCGGCCAACAACGGCTCCAGACGAGAGGCAACCGCCGGTGTATCCTGGAACAAAAGCAAAACCTTGCCCCCTTCTCCGCCCGTCTCCCCCGCTTGGGTGATCACCTCTTGCAACACCTTCTGCAAAACGGCCACGGCAGAGGGATCCAGATCGCTGTTTTGCGCCAGGACAAAGGTCAGGCAGATACCTTGAAAAGCCCTCAGGAAGAAGGCCCGCTCGGAAAACGCCACATCCGCAACAACCGGTGTCTCGTCACGAGACGGGGCGAGGAAAGAATCCATGCAGGAAAAACCCGGCAGAGGAGAAATGGGAAGGAAAAACAGTCCAAGCGGCAACCGCTCGAAGCATCGCCTCAAGCGGTCGAGTCATCACAGCCCGCACAATGCCACCGCATTGACGGGCAAGGAGATTCAAGCGGACGTTACATTGGCTGCCTGCAACCCTTTTTGGCCATGCACCACCTCGAAAATCACTTTTTGCCCCTCTTCCAGAGCCTTGAACCCCTCCGTTTGAATGGCGGAATAGTGTACAAACACATCCTCTCCCCCCGCATCCGGGGCCAGAAAGCCAAACCCCTTGGCATTGTTGAACCACTTGACCGTACCTGATATTTTTTGCGCCATGCCCTGCTCCATTCAAAAAAATACTTGACACTGAAACCAAAAATTCCACCATTTCCGCCCCTCTGGCCAGCGACCAACGGCCTGCTCAGGGTAGGTAAATACCCCAGCAAAAGCAAGCAATATCTTCCAACTTGGCCCATTTTTCAGGGAGTGGTTCCGCGCCTGTGGTGGGCAATGGCGGGAGGGACAGACCGCATCTCCTGTCACTGTGGTGCAAATATTGCTTCCAAACCACCCATCGGGGTGTCACGTCAATAGAGGGGGAAAGCATGAACACGCAAGCAGAAACCAGATTATGGACCGCTGTGTTAAGTCGCGCCATTCTGGACCTGGATATACCCGAAGAGAGCACCAAATCCTTTGCCTGGATCCGCTCGCCGGAAGAGTTTCCTGGGTCATTCGTCTTCGTGGCCGATGTGTTGAACCAGGAACCCGCACAATTGCGCCGCCAGATTATCCAATGGCACACCCAAAAGACGCGCTCTTTTCAATATGCCGCTTAAAGCTGATCTTGTCTGCCTCGCGGGGCTTCGCCCCGGACCCCACCAGGGGCTTTGCCCCTGGACCCCACCAGGGGGATAATCCCCCTGCACCCCTATCACGTCAAAATTTAAAGCAAAACGCGCTCCACCTCCGCCTGCCGAAGCGCGGTGCGCCACTCTTGCCCCAAAATACGATTAGCCAACTCGACCACCAAAAACTGCGTCTCAACCGGCCGCTCCGCCCGCTGCCGGGACAATCCCTGAAAACAGGAGGGACAAGAGGTCAACAGTTTGACCGGTTGCCCATCTGGCCCGCCTGCGGTCGGCAAGGCCATGGTTTTGCGAAACCGTACCTGGGTGGCAATGTCCGGTCGCGCCAGGGCAAACAGGCCCGATTCACCACAACACCGCTCCGTCAGGCGAACCGTCCCCCCCAGCAAGGCCGTGACCACCCGCCGGGGATCGTAGCATTGCATGGGTGAATGACAGGGATCGTGAAACCAACAGGTGTCCTCCGCCCCGGACGCCGGTGCCCGAACCCCCTTTTCCATAAGATATTCATGAATATCCAACAGACGGCAACCGGGAAAAATTTTGTCAAAGGCATAGGTTTGCAATTGTGCCAGACAGGTGCCACACGAAACCAGGACAGTCTTGATCTCCATGTCACTCAAAGCATCGGCCATCCGGTGGAACAAAACCCGGTTCATGATGGCCATGCGCCGTCCAATCGATTCCTGCCCGGAGGCCGTTTGGGGAAAGCCACAGCACAAATAACTCGGCGGCAAGACTGTTTGGATACCGATATGGCGCAACAGGGCCAGGGTTGCCAGGGCAATCTCACCAAACAATCGCTCACAGCCACACCCCGGAAAATAAAAGACTGTTTCGGGATGATCCGCTGGCGCAATCCCTTGCAGGATGGGGATGGAGTGGGTCTCCTCCAGGCCCAGAAAGGCGCGGGCAGGAACCGGGGAGAGCAGATCCGGCAGCGGGCTTTTGAGCAATTGGGTAACATGGGTCGACACGGAGGGTGCCCCGGCAGTCGCGGCCGGGGGGTCATGCGCCAACCTGCCAAACGGCTTTTGCCATTGATGGCCCAACCGTTGCACCGCATAGCCCCACTGAATCGCGGTCCGCCGGGCGACATGAATGATCTGGGGATCGGTGGTCGTCAAAAAAGCCAACGCCAATTGCTTGCCAGGATTGCCCAGCCACTTGCCCTGCGCCCCCAGCATCTCCCGCATCCGAATGGTGACCTGGCCAAAATCAATCGCCACCGGACAGGGTTTCAGACAACGATGACAGACCGTGCAATGGTCCGATATATCCTGCACAACCGCCCCATGCGGGAGAAGACCGCCGGTCGGACGGCCGACCTGACACGTCTGTTCATCATACAAAAAGGCCTCAATCATCAGGCCGGTCGCCAAAATTTTGTTGCGGGGCGAATAGAGCAGATTGGCCCGTGGAACATGCGTCGAACAGACCGCCTTGCACTTGCCACAGCGCAAGCAATGACGCATATCATTGTTGAGAGCCTCCATGGCACTCTCTTTGAGGATCAGAGCCTCTTTCTGGACCAGGCGCAACGAGGGCGTATAGGCATCCGCCAACCCGGAACCGGGCAGGAGTTTGCCCCGGTTGAAAAATCCGTGCGGATCCACCTGCTGTTTGTACCGGGCAAAATCGGCAATGATTTGTTCGTCCAGAAAACGAAATTTGGTCAACCCGATACCATGTTCCCCGGAAATGCAGCCCCCCAGACCCCGTGCCAGATCCATGATCCGTTCCACCATGCGGTCCGCCGCCTGCAACATTTCATAATCATTGGAGTTGACCGGAATATTGGTGTGGACATTGCCATCGCCTGCGTGCATGTGCAGGGCCACAAACAGACGGCTGGAACGAATGGTGGCATGAATCGCCTCCACCTGCCTGCGCACCCCCTCCCACAACGCCCCGCCAAACAGATTGTCCAAAGGCTGCGCAACCTCGGCCCGATACGAGATGCGCAGGGCGCGGCGCAGCAACAGTTGAATCAGGGTCTCCCCCGGACGGGCTTGTGCCCGCTCCGCTGGCTCCAGCGGCAACGTGCCATCCGTCACCGGTGCCTCCAGGTTGTCGAGCAGGGTTTGCCACCGGTGGCAGACCTTGTCCAGCAGGTGCATGGCGGCGGTTTGTTTGCCGATCAGGAGGGTGTCGCTCTCCTGTTCCAGTTCGCCTTGCAGGCGACCGGGCAGTTGTTTCAGACACGCATCCCCGGATAAAAAGCGGCGTATCTCCTGTAAAATGCGTACTTTATTGCCAATAGACTGCTCGATGTTGAGCCGCTCAATCCCCTCGTTATACTCGGCCAGACGTTCCAGGGGAATGACCACGTCTTCGTTGATTTTAAAGGCATTGGTATGGACGGCGATGGCTGCCGTGCGGGAACGGTCGGACCAGAATTGGGCGCGTCCCTCGGGGGTTGTCGCGGTAAACCCCTCCCCGCCACGGGCCTGGGCCAATTGAATGACATGCGCCGCCGCCGCCGCCACAGTCGCCGCATCCTCGCCCACAATATCGGCCAGCAGGACCATTTTGGGTCGCTCCCGCCGGATGGCCTTGGCATTATACCCGATGGCCCGCACATAGCGTTCATCCAGATGTTCCAGACCGGCACA
>JADFYM010000121.1:732-12280 GCA_015233035.1 Magnetococcales bacterium | reverse complement strand
GGGACTATGCTGAAAATCCGGTCAATGTCCCAAAATATTGAATGGGGGGGCAGTGAGGTGTCTGCTGACGAGGCCCAGATCCTGGGCAATAAATTTGGACCGTGGAGGCCGTTTTTGGACACCCCAGCTTAATCCGTCCTCTTGGTTGGCAATAGGGAGGATTGTCTGTCCACCCGTTGTCTTGGCCGAAAATCGAATGATGGACGCTGAATAACGCTACCATTCCATTTGAAAATATGTCAGAATGCGCATCGGTTTTGGCAAGACGAGATGTAGTAGATAATGCCGGATTGGTTGTTGTGCTAATGGTAGTTCTATACAGGTCTGATTGCTTAACACATAAAGCGAAAACTGGGGAACAGGGATATGGCCAAACATTCATCGCTCACGCGCAAGAGATCTTCTGCTGCCAACTCGCATGGACGCTCCCGGGTGGAAAGACTGGAGGATCGCATCCTGTTGGCTGCCGACACTCTGCTGGAACACAGTTGGCACAACCTGTCGGATTTTACCGTCACCGATACCATCACGGTGGATGCCCTGTCCCAGGGGGCTCGTCTGGCGACCGGTGTCTCGGGCAGCGACAATCGCCTGTTTGCCGGGGTCAATCAGGCCGCCGACTTGCTGCTGCATGTGCCTGCCAACGCCGCCGCGAATGGCTCTTCTCCGCCCAATCTGACTGCGTCGCCTTCTGCCCTGTCGTGGCTGGTGGAGGGCAAAAAGGCCCTCATCGGCAGTGGTGCTTTGCCCCTCGATGTGACCAATCAGGGCATCATCAGCCCCGGCGACAGCACGGGTGCGGGTGTGCTGACCTTGAACAACTTTACTCAGACCCAGGAGGGCACCCTCCACCTGGAGATTGGCGGTTTGAACCCCGGCGCGAATTATGACCAGCTTCAGGTCAAGGGACAGGCGAATCTGTCGGGCGCGATCACCGTCTCCTTGCAGGACGGCTTTACCCCCAAGGCGGGCGACACCTTCGATATCATGACTTTTGGCTCGATGAGCGGCGGTTTTACGCTGGGCTCGGGCCTGTTCGGCTTTGGTGATGGCCATCTGTGGTTCAAGGTGCTCTATCTGTCAGATCGGGTGCAATTGGTGACCGAGCAGATGCCCAACAGCATGTTGCTCAACTGCGAAAATGATGGTTCGGGCCAGGGAGCGGTCAACCTGATTCCCATGGGTACCCAGCAAACCCTGCTGGGCAGCGGGTTGAATCTGGGAACACTGGACTTTTCCGGGTTTGCGGGCAATCTGGATGTGACGGTCAATGCGGCGGGTACGGTGCGGGTGCAGGGTACCTCACCTTTGGGCGATTTTCTCCTCACCGCCGATCATATCTCCAGCATTGTGGGCGGCCAGGGGGACAACACCTATACCTTCGACCAGGCCAGTGGCTTGAATTTCCGCATCGACGGTTCCGCCGGGCAGGACGATCTGGTGGTCTTGCATGGGGATACAACCTGGACCGTCGACGGGGCAGGCAGTGGCCATGCCGGGCAAATTGCCTTTGCTGGCCTGGAAAATCTGACCGGTGGAGCCAACAATCGGGATACCTTCGTCTTTACGCCGACGGGCAGTATGGCCGGTCGTATCGATGGCGGTGTGGGTGGGTTTGATACCCTGGTGCTGGATGGGGGCGCGTTTGACACGGTGGCCTATGCCGCGACCGGTCCCAATTCCGGTACGGTCCAGCGCGACGCCGATATCATCACCTATGTCGGACTGGAACCCATCGTGGATACGACCCAGACGACTCAACGGGTGCTGGGGATGAGCAATGGCGATGATCTGGACGCCCATCTCGCCTCGACTTCGGACGGTCGGTTGCTGTTGTCCGGTTCCACCTTTGAGTCGATCCTGTTCAACACTCCCAGCACCTCCCTGACAGTCCAGGGCGGGACGGGCGATGACATTCTGACCCTCGGCGGTGCCACCGTGAGCAGCACCCAGACCCAGTGGTTGACCGGTCTGGGCATCTCCGCCCTCAACAGTCTCACCCTGGGCAACACCCAACTGACGGTGGCGGCCGAGCAAATTCTGCTGCCTGCCGGATCTTCTGTACTCTCCAATGCCAATATCACCCTGACGGCGGCCTCCGTCTGGTCTGACACGGGCCATACCGCCGCCACCTTCGGGGGGACGGCGGGGACGGCGCAGGTGCTGGTGGATGGTTCCCTCATCACCACCGGTGATCTGGCCTTGACCGCCAGTGTCTCGGCGGATGCCAGCGTCCACCGCACCAGCAGCGGCGCGCTCTCCCTCAACGCCACCACAGTTGCCCAGGCCTTGATTGATGGCACGGCCCATGTGGAGGCCGCCGCGTTGTCGATGCAGGCCACCAGTGACATTGCCCTGACCGCCACCACCACCAGCATCGCGACAGGGTCGGCCACCATTACCGCCAGCCAACTCACGGTGGCGGGGGTCAAAGGCAACGCCACCTTGATCATCGGCAGCAACAAGGTGGGCAGCGTGGCGGTGGATGCGGTGAACACCACCACCATTGCCAGCACCCTGGCTTCTGATGACAGTTCGTTGTCTTCTCTGACGGGCTTTGACCTGCTGACGGGCGGGATCACCTTGAGCCGGACGACCCAGGCCTTTATCGGGGATGGCACGGATGTGGTGACTTTGGCGGGGAAGGGGGGATCCAATACGGGGGCGGTCGAGGTCAGTGCCACCAACCAGGATGCCAGTGCGGGGGGCGTCACGGGGACGGTCAACTCGCATCTGATCGGCGTGCAGTCGATCAACCTCTTGCAGGATCAGGTGCTGGTGTCGGTCGCCGGGGCCAATTTGAAGACGGATGGTCTGACCCTCGCTGCCTTGAACAGTGCCACCTATGCGTCGGTGGCCAAAGTGGCCACCAACAGCGCGGTCGGCAGCACCTCGGCCCTGATTTCCCAGGCAACCATTGATGCTGCCGACGGGAATATTGCCGCGACCGCCCTGGATAATGCCACCTTTACGGCCACCAGCAGTAATTTTCAGGCCAATCTGGGCTCTTTGTCGTCCATCTCGGTGGGAATGGCCGTGACCAGCAATGCCATCGACGAGGATGTGGTGGCCCAGGTCACCCACAGCACCCTGACGGCGGCGGCTGTGACGGTTTCGGCCACCAACGGGATGCAGATTGCCTCCGCAACGCAAGGCATGAGCGTGGCCGATCAGGGGGTGAACCTGTCCGGCTACAGCCTCAGCATGGGCGGCACCTATGCCTGGAATGATGTGACCGGGGTGGTGACGGCGGCCGTGGACCACAGCACTTTGACCACCGCCAGCGGGGATGTGGCCGTGTCGGCCAGCAACGGCGAGTCGGTGGATGCCACGGTGGATGCCGGTTTCAAAACAACCGGCGGCTCCGGTTCGGCGGTGGGGGTGTCGGTCGCCTTCAATGCCATCGGGTGGCAGATGGGCAATGTGGTGACGGCGGGGTTGGATGCCTTGCTGGGTACCTCTACCGGCACACTGGATGCGGCGGATACCACGGCCTCCATCACCCTGTCCAAGGTTCATGCGGCGGGCAACATTGCGGTGACGGCGGAGTCTGTGCCGGTGTTGAATGCCACGGTCAGCAATGCGGCGGAATCCACCGCCTCTTCCCTGTTTGGGGCCAGCAGCATGGGCGTGGCCGCCCTGCTGGTCAGCAACCGGGTGCGCAGCACGGCGCGGGCGTATATCGAAGAGGATGAGACGGTGGATATTCTGGCGGGGGGCGATCTGGTCGTGACCGCCACCGATCAAGCCGGAGTGTATGCCAATGCCAAGGTGGTTTCCTCCGCCATGACCACCTCCGATGGGGGGTTTGGAGCAGCGGCGGCGACCTTGGCCACCTATCAATCTTCCGGCGGGACCAAGGCACTCCAGTTTGGCAACACGGTGGCCTTGGCCAACAACTATACAGCGGGTGGCCATGCCGGTGGCATCTACCGTTACATGGGCACCGGCAACAGTATCGATCTGGGCAGTACGGATTATTCCAATGGCGACCTGTGGCAGGAGGTGAAGGCGACCGCGCTTTTCCCCGATGGGTTGCAGGTTGGCGGTGGGGATTCGTTGGCGGTGGGTGGTCTGGTGGTCCGCAACGATGTGCGGGACGATACGACGGCTTTCATTGACCAGGCTGTGGTCCAGGCGAATACGGTGACCGTGGCGGCGAACCAGCAGGCCACCATCACGGCCACTGCCGACAGTTCGTCGGTCACCTCGAAGGGCAGTGCCTTCAGCAGTGGCAGTTCCCTGGCGGTCAACGGGGTGATTGCCACCAATCTGGTGCTCGGCAATACGGTGGCCACCATCACTGACAGTAGCATCACCACGGCCTCTTTCCAGGCTGCCTGGGCGGCGGCGAAATACCAGTCTGCCAATGGCAGCAAAACACTCCAGACGGGAGATACGGTCGCCCTGGCCGCTGATTATACCGGAAGCGGCACGGCCGGTGGTCTCTATGGTTATGTGGGTACTGAGAAAACGGTCAATCTGGGGACGACGGATTATTCTGATACGACGCTGTGGCAACCGATCACCACCGGCAATGTGACGGTGGCGGCCAGCAATGCGGCCACCATCACGGCCACCAACACAAGTGTGCTCAGTACGGGCAATGGCGCGGTGGGGGTGATGTTGGCCTTCAACACCATTGGCTGGCAGGCAGACAATATTCTTTCGCAGGGGATCGACGCCCTCATCGGGACCAACATTGGCACTGCGGCTCCGGCCATGGTGAGTGCCACCATTGTGGGCACCGGGTTGGCTGTGGGAGGAGACCTCTCGGTGACGGCGGACAACACTGCCGAGATTGATGCCACGTTGAGCAATTCGGCCACTGCGGCGACCAAATCTCTGCTGAACAGCAACAGCATGGCGGCCAGCGCGGTGCTGGCCAGCAATATGGTCCAGGCGCAGGCCGAGGCCTATATCCATCCCACCGGTACGACGCGGGGTACGGCCACCGTCAGTGGCAACCTGACGGTGGCGGCGAGCAATGCCGCCACCATCAACTCTTCCAGCAGCATGGAGGCCATCGCCTGTGCCAGCAGTGACCCCCAGGCCAGTATTCTGGGGGCATTGACGACGGCGTTGCAGGAATCCTACCAGTTTACCACCCTGTCCGGTTCCCAGTTGATCCATCAGGGCGACCTGGTGCGCGTGGACCAAAACTATGCTGTTGCGGGATTGTCCAGCACCCTGGCGGGGCTGCCCGGTGGTTTGTATCGCTATCTTGGCAGTGATACCACGTTGAATCTGGGCACCGCCATCTATGGGGATCCCTCCAAATGGGTTCAGGTGACCCAGCAGAGTCTGGACAGCATGGTGCCCAGCCTCGGCAATCTGGCCGCTTCCAGTTCCATGGGGGTGGGCGGCATTGTGGTGCGCAACGATGTGCGGGGCGATGTGACGAGTTATATCGACAATACCACCGTGACGGCCGGGGGGGACGTCACGATCTCGGCGACCCAGGCGGCCCAGATTGAGGCCGATCTGGAGGGGACTGCCACCGCCGGGGAGGGCAGTGCGTTCGGCACGGGGGGATCGCTGGCGGTCAATGGACAAATTGCCACCAATCTGGTCCTGGGCAGTGCCAGTGCCACCCTCACCCACAGTGCGGTGACGGCGGGGGGCAGCCTGACGGTCGGGGCGAACAATAATGCGGCTATTGATGCCTCGCTGGATGCGGCCACCAGTGCCAGCGATGCGGCGGTGGGGGTGACCCTGGCCTTCAACACCATCGGCTGGCAGGCGCAAAATATTTTGTTTGCCGCCATCGATGCCCTGGTCGGGACGGACATTGGTGCTGCACAGACGGCTGCCGTGCTGGCCAGTGCCACGGACAACACCCTGACCATTGGCGGTGGGCTGACGGTCAACGCCACCTCGGGCGCGGAGATCAACGCCACGGTGAGCAATGTGGCCACCTCGGAGGCCTCGGCCCTGTTTGGGGCCGAAAGCAAGGCAGCCAGTGCGGTGCTCTCCAGCAATATGGTCAACAGCAGTGCCACGGCCCAACTCAATCGGGACAGTGTGACGGATGATGGCGATCTTTCGGTGGTGGCCCAGGACACGGCGGGAGTCTATGCCAATACCAAGCTGGAAGCCTCATCGATTACCAACAATACCGGTGGCGTGAATGTATTGAAGGGGATGCTGAACAATCTGGGCGGGGCGGATTATCTGAGCAATGCGGGCGAAAAGGATCTGAAATTTGGCGATCTGGTCCGCCTGACCCAGGATTATGCGGGCGGGGGCGATGCGGGCGGGCTGTATCGCTACCTGGGCACGGCGCAGACCGTGGATCTGACCAGTCAGGACTATAGCGATGTGGGCTATTGGGCGGATGTTTCGCCCGCCAAGATTATTCCCGACATTAATTTTTCTCCGTCGGATTCCATGGCTATTGGTGGTCTGGTGGTGCGCAACGATGTGCGCAGTGCGGTGTTGGCCACCATCGACACCGCGACGGTGACGGCGGGTTCCATTGCGGTCGATGCCTATGAGGATGCCACCATTCGGGCTACGGCGGACAGCACCGTCGAGGCCTCTTCGGGCGAAGGGGCCTTTGGCGGCAGCAGTTCCCTGGCGGTCAACGCCACCATTGCCACCAATCTGGTCTTGAGCGGGGCCGATGCCCACATCAATGCCAGCACGGTGACCACCACCGCTGGTGATGTGGCTCTTGATGCCTCGAACACCTCTTATATCAATGCCAAAACCCTGAATTCTACCACCTCGAGCGGCAATGGCGTGACCGCCACCCTGGCCTTCAACACCATCGGCTGGAAAGCCCAGAATATTTTGTTCAATGCCATTGATGCGTTGCTGGGAGATTCGGTCCTGGGGGATGCGCAGACGGCCAAGGTCACGGCCTATCTGCAAGATACCACGGTGAATGCTGCCGGGGCCGTCACCTTGAGTGCCGCCTCGGATGCCACCGTCCGGGCGAACCTCAAAAACTCGACGGACTCGGAGGCCCAGGCCATTTCGGGGGATGCCTCGGCCCTGGCCGTCGGTGCGGTGTTGGCAACCAATATGGTCAACAGCAGCGCGACTGCTTATATCACCACCTCTACGGGTGTGGTTCCTCCGGGGACCGTGAACGCGGGCGGGGGGGTGACCATCCATTCAGTTGATAGCGCAAACATTGTGGCCAATACCAAACTGGAGGTGACGGCGGCGGCCACCAGCGATGGCGGGGTCAGTCTGGCGCAAGATGCGGTGGCTACGGCGGAAGGGATTGACTATTCCGACCGCTCGGGGACACAAACCGTCAAATTTGGCGATCTGGTGATTCTGGACGATGCGGACTATGTCACCAGTGATGAACCGGACACCGTGGAAAATGGCCAGCGGGTCACCCTGGACTTTGACATGGGGGGTGGCAGCGAGGGGGACACCTACGAATATGTGGGCAAAGATCCTCTGGACAAGCCCAGCCTGGATGAACAGGATTTTACCGATACCTCCCTGTGGAGTCTGGTCACGGGCACGGCTGGCTCGATCTATCGGTACATTGGCACCACACCGCAGACGGTGGACCTGGGTGCTACGGACTATAGCGACAAAACCAAATGGCGCGGGCTGGATGACGAAGATTTTCTCAGCATGTTGCGCGACCAGGCCCTGGCCCAGATACCCCCCCTGGGGGATGTCGGATCCAAGGCGGGCGGTGGTTTGGCGGTGCGCAACGATGTGCGCAGTGATGTCCGTTCCTTCATCAACAATCAGACGGTGACGGCCGTTGGGGATGTCATCCTGACCGCCGATGAGACGGCGACCATCCTGGCCCATAATGATGCCTCGGTGACGGCGGACGATTTGGGTATCGGCGTGGTGATCGCCACCAATAATGTGTTGAGCGGGGCCAATGCCTATCTTCTCAACAGTGCCGTGACCACCACCGCCCTCACCCAGGGGACAACCACCGTTCAACAAGGGGATGTGCTGGTGGATGCCAGCAATACGTCGACCATTGAGGCCACGGTGGACAGTGCCATTGAGGCCTCCACTTCGGTGGGGGTGGTTCTGGCCTTCAACAGCATTGGTTGGGAGTCGCAAAATTTTCTGTTCAACACGGCGGATGCCCTGTTTGGCACCAGTCTGGGGCATGAAAAGAGTGCCGAGACCCAGGCCTGGACCCAAAATACCACCATTGATGCGAGTGGGTCGTTGCAGGCGGATGCCCAGTGGGATGGGGAGATCAAGGCGGACATTGTCAATTCGGCCAAGGTGATCAATCCGGCACTGACGAGCAGCGACGACAGTTCGGCCATCACCGTGGCCCCGGTGGTGGCCATGAACAAGATTTCCGACCGGGTGCAGGCCTTTGTTGATGCGGCACCCAAGGTGCAGGTCAAGGGGGATCTGACCATTACGGCGGAGAGCGGCACATTTATCGATGCCGAGGTCAGTGCCAGTGCCATGTCGATCACCGCCAGTGGCGGTGGCAAGGCCACCTCCGTCGCGGTCAGCCTGAGTGCGGCGCGCAACGAGATCCACAACGATGTCAGTGCCACCCTGCAAGGCCTGTCAGGGACGCCGACTCAGGTGAACGTGGGTGGTTTACTGACCGTCAGCGCGACGAAAGATTCCGCGATCAACGCCCATGGCACCGCCACGGCGGTGGCGGTGGCGGCGGGCACCGGCAACAGCATGGCCGTCAGTGGCGGGGGTACCCTCTCCTTCAATGCCATTCGGGGCAGCGATGAGGCGTTGATTGCCTATGCCAATGTAGTGGCGGCGGGGGATGTCAGCATTACCGCGACGGATACATCGGCCATCGACGCCTACCTGCATGCGGTGGCCCTGTCGGGGGTGTTCGGTACCGGCAGCGTCCCGGCGGTCGCCATTGGCCTGTCGGTGGCGCGCAACTTTATCGGCGGCGAGCGGGTATCCGTCAATTCAGACTATACCACCCATGACACGGTGTTGGAGCTCGATGCCGGGAAAAAGGTGCAGGTGGTTGGTGGGCCGTTGGATGGGGATGTCTACGAATATTTGGGCGAGACGGCGAAGGATAAGGACGGTATTGACCTCGCCACGCAAAATTATGCCGATTCCAGTGTCTGGAAACTGCTCAGTTTCAGCACGACCCCGGCCACCATTCATGCCTCTTTGGAGAACAGCCAAGTCGCGGCGGTCGGTGTATTGACCATCACGGCCCAGTCGACCGCCACCATTGATGCCACGGTGTTGGCCGGGGCGGCGGCGGTGGCGGGCAGTTCCCAGAATGCCACCACCGTCAGTGCCGCTGGCGTCTATTCCGAAAACCGTATCGGCAGCAGTGTCGAGGCCCTCATCGATGGGGGTGGCAGCACGACCAATCGCATCCAGGCTGACTCGGTGCTGGTTCATGCCGACAATGCCGCCAGCATCAACGCCATTGCCGGGGCGGCCTCGTTGGCGGCTTCGTTGTCGGGGCAGACCGGTGTGGCCATCTCCATCGGCTTGTCGCTGGCCTTCAACAGCATTGATGCGGATGTGCTGGCCTCCATCCGGGGGGTGAATGCCGGTCTGGTCACCACCCAGGGCAACGTGGATGTCTCCTCCAGTGCGACGGGGGCACGGTTGTTCGATGTCAATTGGGGGGATCTCACTTTTTCTGCCGCTAATCTGGACGATGCAACCGTCCGCACCCCGGACGACTCGGACACCCAGAATATAGACGAATCGGTGGTCGATGCCACCAACGACGCCCTGACGTTGGCCCGGCTCGCGGCGGCTCTGCAAAGTCGGGGAGTGGCCCTGGCCGCCGCCGATACCGTGCATTGCGATTGGCTCTATACCTCTGCCGATGCCGCTACCAACCTGAAAACCGATGATACCGTCAAGTTGACCGACAGTTACAAAAACGGCGGTCAGGCCGGGCGGGTCTATCGTTATCTGGGCAGTGCCACCTCGGTGCCCGTCAACCTGAGCACCGCAAATTATGCCGACAGCAGCCGCTGGGCCTTGGTCAAGCCCCAGATTACCCTTTCCCAGTTGGATGCGGGCAAGGGGTGGTTGTTGGTGGATGCCAACGGCACCAGTTATACCTTATTGGACACTGGCGGCAAGTTGTCGGTCAGTCGGACCAATATTAACGCCTTGTCGGCGGCGGCCTCGGTGGGAATTGGGGTGGGCGGTACCACGGGCGTGGCGGTGAGCGGGGCGGGTGCTGTGGCCATCAACGCCATTCAAGGTTTTACGGACGCCTTTATCAGGGACAGCCAGGTCACCAGTGCCGGGGATGTAACGCTGGAGGCGGCGCGGACTTCCACCATTGCCGCCACCGTGGCGGCAATGTCCCTGGCGGCAGGCGTGGGCGGCACCACCGGGGTGGGGGCCTCCATCGGCGTGGCCGTGGCGCGCAACTTTATCGGCTATGATGGCAACGGCAATGACAGCGAAACCACTGTCCGCGCCTATCTGATCGATACCAGTCTGGATGTCAAGGGCAACTTGACCCTGAATGCCCTGTCGCAACAGAGCATCAGTGCCCTGGTGGTGGCCGGTTCGGTGGCCATCGGTGGCGGGGGTACCACCGGCGTGGGGGTGAGCGGTGCCGGGGTGTGGGCCGAAAACCGTATCAGCGTGGACGTGGCCGCCACCATCACCAACAACGGCGAATCTGTTCAGGCGGGCACGATTACCCTGGATGCCCTGGATGATTCCCAGATTTGTTCCTTCGGTGGGGCGGCTTCCATTGCCGCCGCCCTGGGGGGCACTGCGGGGGTGGCGGTGTCCATCGGGGTCTCTCTGGCCCGCAACACCATCGACAACACGGTGACCGCCTGTATCAGCGGCGTCGGGCAGGGGGTGAGCCTGGGTGATCTCGTCGTGCGGGCGTGGGAGGAGTCTGCCATCAACGCGACGACCGCAGCGGCCTCCCTGGCCGCCGGTATCGGCGGCACCGCCGGTATTGCGGTAAGCGGAGCCGGAGCGGAGGCAAAAAATATTATTCTGACCGATGTCAACGCCTCTATCGAAAACAGCACGCAGATGGCGGCCCTGGATGTGATCCTGGATGCCCGCAACGCCGCAGAGATCAACGCCCTGGTGGCGGCGGTTTCGCTGGCGGCGGGGGTGGGCGGCACCGCCGGAGTCGGGGCCTCCATCGGCGTGGCCATTGCGCGCAACTATATCGGCTGGAATCCCAATGCACCGGTAGACCACAACCTGACCCTGGACGATGATCCGGCCACCGTGCAGACGGGCGACCGGGTTTTGATCAACCGTGGAGCCAGGGCGGGTGATGTGTATCAGTATATTGGTACCACCACCCTGAAACAAAAGGGCCAGGACAAGCTGCTCCTGACCCAGGATTATGGCGATGACACCCTGTGGAAACAGGTCAATATCAGTGCCGCCGATGCCCAGGTGCGGGCCTTCATCCTGAACAGTTCCATCATGGCCAGCGGAGCCTTGACGCAAACTGCGCTCTCCACCCAGCCCATCCAGGCCCAGGTGTTGTCCGGTTCGGTGGCCCTGTCCGGTGGCGGGACCGCTGGCGTGGCCTTGAGCGGAGCGGGGGTGAGCACCGACAACCGGATCGGGGTGGCGGGGCAGGCCT
>JADFYM010000121.1:0-685 GCA_015233035.1 Magnetococcales bacterium | reverse complement strand
GCCGATGATGCCTCCAGCATTCGGGCCATCGCCGGGGCGGCTTCCATTGCCGCTTCGTTGGGTGGGACCGCCGGGGTCTCGTTTTCCATCGGCATTGCCCTGGCCCATAATGAAATTACCAATCAGGTAGATGCCTATATCGCCCATGCCGATCAGGTGGTGACCCAAACGGGGGATGTGCCCATCACAGCCTTGTCCAGCGGGGTGCCTCTCTTTTCGGTGGCTCAAACGGCTGCGGGATTGACCACCAGTGCGTTGGATGACGCGACCCAGGTGGATGTGGACGACAGCTCGACCCCCAACGTGGATGAAGCCGCAGTGGATGCGACGGGTGATGCCGCCATTCTGACGCAGCTCGTCCAGGTTTTCCAGAATCAGGGGGTGACCTTGGCGGGTGCCGTGCGTTTGACCCAGATCACGGCGGGGGAGCGGTGGTTGTTGGCAGAGGAGAATGGCGGCACCTATCTGATCCGTGCCGATGGGGATCATTATCTGGTCTCCCGGACCAATATTGACGCCATGGCCGTGGCGGCGTCGGTGAGTGCGGCGGTGGGCGGCGCGGCGGGGGTGGCGGTCTCCGGGGGGGGGTCGGTGGCCAGCAACGGGATGGTCACTAAAGCCAACGGCAATCTGCCGGGCAGGGCGAGCGCCAGGGCCGGTCGGGCTTTGATCCCTGCCACCAATG
>JADFYM010000120.1 GCA_015233035.1 Magnetococcales bacterium | reverse complement strand
ACATGTGGTCTGCGACCACCCGAAGCACCTTCCTCATGTACATCGGTCACGATTGAATCATGACCATGACCCGATGGGAAGGGTTTCAATAATTGTGTGCATAGGGTAGGGTGGGGTCCAGGGGCAACGCCCCTGGTGGGGTCCAGGGCAACGCCCCGCATGAAAACGACATATCCCGAGCGATATCGTCCGTTTAAAAAACATACAGACTGTATGCACATCTTAAAAAATAGCAAAAAAACCACCAATTCGCCCTCGCGGGTATAACAAATCATATTGTTAAGCAACGAAATTCTGCCTTGACCTCTGTTATCTGGAATGCTATCAACAGCGTCGGCTATGTGGCATTCCCAGCGAATGTTCCGTCTGGGGGTGTAGAATGGCTGGAAATCTGTCCCAATCCATGCTGTTCTCCCTGTTTTGCTTTACATCCAATCACATTTTACATCTGGGGAAAGATGTTCATGAAAGACTTGAAACTGGGAACCACCCTGGGTTTGGGCTTTGGCGTTGTATTGATACTGGCCATTCTGGTTGCCTTGGTCGGTTACCGTGGGCTGGGGGATTTGGCCGATGTGATTGACAAAAACAAGGATATGTTCACGCTGAACGGGACCATGAGTGGTGCCATGCGGGCGGAAAAAGATTTCATGCTTCACAAAGATCCGAAACAGGTGGAAGCCAATCAAAAATATGTCGAGGAACTCAAACAACTGGCACAACTCGACCGGACGCAAAAATTTCATGATCCGGCGAACCAGCAACAGTTGGATGAGATCATCGCCTCGACCTCGACCTATGGCAAGGAATTTGTGGACTATGTCGGGTTGGACAAAAAAAATGTGGAAACGGTGGAGCGTGTTCGGGGGTTGGCCCATACGGTCACCAGCGAATTGAAAGCCTTGCAGACGGATGAGGAACAAAAGGCCCGCGACCTGGCCACACAACTGGCTGCCCAGGTCAAGAATGCCGCCGTAGAGACCGAACTGGCAGAAAAAATTGTCAAACTGGGCGAACGGGCGATCAAGATGGGCCGGTTGATGGCGTTGACGGAACATTTTCTGGATGCCCGCATTGGCGAGAAAGAGATCCTCCTCACCCGTGGCCGGGAGGAAAAACCGATTCAACGCGACCTGGGTGGCATGGCCGAGGCATTGAAGAACGCGCAGGAACTGCTGCCCACCTTCCATGCGCAAAACAATATAGACCAGGCCAAAAAAATTATTGCCAGCATCGAACAATACCAGAAAGAGATGAATCTCCTGCTGGAGACGCTCAAGGGGCAGGCCAAACACGAACAGGAAATGCGCACGGTGCGGCATACGGTGGACGAAAAAATCCATGCGACGGTAGAGGAACAGCAACAGAAGGCGACGACACAGATCTCTGCTTCCAATGCCCTTTTGCTCGGCTTCAGCCTGGGAGCCGTGATCCTGGGTCTGCTGATTGCCTTCCTGCTCACCCGCCGGATTGTCCGGCAGGTGGGTGGCGAGCCGCCGGTCATTGCCGCCCTGGCGGCCCAGGTGGCCGAGGGAGACTTGACCGTCCGGCTTGACACCAGCCACCCGGCCACCGGCATCTATCTGGCCATCCAGAATATGGTGGCCCGGCTGCGGGAGGTCATTGGTGAAGTCTCGACGGCGGCCGAGCAGGTTGCGGTCGGCAGTTCTGCCATCTCGGATTCTGCGCAAAGCCTCTCCCAGGGCGCGACCGAACAGGCGGCCTCGGTGGAAACCACTTCGGCGGCCCTGGAGGCCATCACCGGGAGTTGCCAACTGAGCACAGACAATTCCAATACCACGCAAAATCTGGCCCTGAAAGCCTCGCAGGATGCGGCCCAGGGGGGCAAAGCCGTCGATCAGGCCGTCTCGGCCATGCGGGAAATTGCTTCCCGGATTGGCATCATCGAAGAGATCGCCCGGCAGACCAACCTGCTGGCTCTGAATGCGGCCATCGAGGCGGCGCGGGCGGGCGAACATGGCAAAGGGTTTGCTGTGGTGGCCGCCGAGGTGCGCAAACTGGCCGAACGCAGCCAGGTGGCCGCCGGGGAAATCAGCCATCTGTCCGCCTCCAGTGTGGGCGTGGCCGAACAGGCGGGGAGCATCATCGGCAAACTGGTGCCCGACATCAAGGAGACGGCGGACCGCATCCAGGGTATTGCAGATTGCAGTCGGCAACAGCGCGAGGGGATCACGCAAATTGGCCAATCGATCCAGCAACTGGATTTGGTGGTACAACGCAATGCCTCCTCTTCCGAGGAACTGGCGGCCACGGCGGAAGAGATGAGTGCGCAGGCCAATGGGATGAATCAGGCCATGGCCTTTTTCAATCTTGGGCACACCCATCATGCGACTGCCAAGCGGGGGCCCGCCCAACTGTCCCGGTCGGCCAAACCCAAAGCGGTTGCCCAGGTGCAGAGACCGGCCGCCAGGGCGTTGGCGGCTCCTGCCACCCAATCCAGCGGCATTGCTCTGAAAATGACCCATACGGACGATGAGTTTGAGTCGTTTTGACCGGTCTTGATTGGTGGTCCTGTCCGGGGCGGGCGGTAAACCGCCGCCCACCCTTTTTTAATCATTGACAAGCAAGGGGGGCTGGGGAGAATTATCCTTGCCTCTTCTCTTCAGCAACGGTACGGGATATCTTTCTGGCATGTCTTCCTACAACGGCGAAATGACGGTTGAAGAGCTTCTGGCGGACCCCGCCACCCCCATTATTATTGATGTACGGGGCAGCACGGAGGCGGATCCCGCCATTCCGGGTTCCAAAAGGGTCTACCTGCTGAATATTGATGAACGGACAGCCGAGTTTGAAAAGCGGTTTGCCTCGCATCTGGCTGTGCGTCCCCTGTTGATCTATTGCGGCAAAGGGGGCGGCAGCAGCCATCTGCAAAAACAATTTTCCGGGAAATATCGGGTCCAGAGTCTGCAAGGCGGCATGGTGGCCTATCTGACCACCATTTCCCGTCTGCTGTTCGAGCACCCCTACGAAAACTCGCTCAAACGGGGGGAGACCATGGCGAAAATATTGGCCGCCCTGACCAACTGCAACACCGATCCCGAGACGTTCCGCAAGATTGTTGAACGGTTGTTGCGGTGTTCCCCGGACCCGAAATTTAAAAAGTTGTTGCGTCGATGACCGGCTGGTACACACTGCTGGCGCAGACCCTGCTGGGGATGATCGGCTTTCCCGACTATCCGGCCTATGTGGCCCACCGTCGCCAACACCACCCGGAGCAGCCCATTCTGAGCGAGGCCGAATTTATGCGGGTACGCCAGGAGGCCCGGTATGGTGGTGGCAAGGGACATTCGGTGCGCTGTTGCTGAAACGGTTGTTGCCCATCTCCCACGCTGATCCGATCCTGCCGCGCACTTGACAAACCGCATATTTTATAGCACGCTTCGACAATCGCCACATCCTGCCTCCACCCAAGCAATTTGCACACCCAGGTTTTATACTGGATGCGTACATGGCAACGGCAGGGCTCCGCATGGACAGTCCATCACAACAAGGGGAACATCACCATGTCTTTTTCCGATATGACGATTGAAAAAAAGTTGGTCCTTCTGTTTTCACTTTTATTTTTGCTGGCCATCTTTTCTTTGGGTGCCATACACTTGTCGGATGCGGTACACGAATTTGAACATCGCAAGTCGATGGTGGCGCAGGCGGCCTTGGATGCCGGGCAGACGGTGCGGGTGGAAATGGGCAAGATGTGGAAGGACGAATTGATTGCCAAGACAGCCTTCACGGAAGCCGATGCGTGCCGCAAGATGACATCGGTTGAAACCCGTTTGCAGTGCGCCAGACAGACCACGCTGCATCGCACCATTCCGGTCATCCGCATGTTGGACGCAGTGCGGGTGGCCACGGAAAAAGCCGGGATGCAGGTTCGGGTGGCCAAACGGGAACGTCCCCGCGACCCCAAGGCGCAGGGAACTGCGTTTGAAATCGCCATGATGGATGAGATGGCCAAAACGGGCAAGCCGGAAATTGCCCGGGCCGATGCTGCCAGTGGGCAATTTCTCTTTGCACGCGAGATCCGGGCGGATGCTGGCTGTCTGGAGTGTCATGGCAACAAGCAGAAGACGGACTGGTTCGGCTTTGACCAGGAAGATTGGCAGGTCAACCAACAGGTGGGTATCATTCTGCTCTCTTCGCCGTTGGCGGAACTGGAAGAGGCCAAGTGGCAGATCATCCTGAAAACGGGCATCATTGCTGGCAGTGTATTCCTGATCGGGTTATTGTTGTTTGTCGGCACCCTTCGCCGCTTTGTGGTTCATCCGGTGCGCCAGATGGCGGACAAACTGGTCCTGATGGCCGATGGCGATCTGGACGTGGCGGTAGCGGTTCACTCGAGGGATGAGGTGGGGCAGATGGGAGCCGCGTTGAACAAAATGGCGATCAAACTGCGTGAGGTGATCCAGAAAGTCTCGACGGCGGCCCAGCAGGTTTCGATTGGCAGCAACGAAATTTCGGATGCCGCCCAGACGCTTTCGCAAGGGGCAATCGAACAGGCGGCCTCCATCGAGGAGACCTCGTCGGCGATGGAAGAGATGACCTCCAACATTCAGCAAAACACGGACAATGCCAATACGACCCAACATATTTCCCAGCAAGCTGCCCGGGATGCGGCAGAGGGGGGCATGGCGGTGGTCAAAGCCGTGCAGGCCATGAAGGAAATCGCCTCCAAGATCGGCATTATTGAAGAGATCGCCCGCCAGACCAATCTGCTGGCATTGAATGCCGCCATCGAGGCGGCCCGTGCCGGAGAGCATGGCAAGGGGTTTGCCGTGGTGGCTGCCGAGGTCAGAAAACTGGCGGAACGCAGTCAGTTGGCGGCGGGAGAAATCAGTCATCTTTCCGCCTCCAGTGTGGATGTGGCGGAAAAGGCCGGGGGGATCATCAACAAGCTGGTGCCTGATATTCAAAAAACGGCTGAACTGATCCAGGAGATCAACACCTCCAGTCAGGAGCAGAGCCAGGGTGCCGGGCAGATCAATCAAGCGATCCAGCAATTGGATCAGGTGATTCAACAGAATGCGGGGTCTTCCGAGGAGATGGCCGCGACGGCGGAAGAGTTGAGCGGGCAGTCCGGCAGGATGAATGAGGCCATTGCCTTTTTCAAGTTGGGGGCGCAGGCGAGGTAACAACCGCAGTGGCAGGGGTCCAGGGGGATTATCCCCCTGGTGGGGTCCAGGGGCGAAGCCCCTGGTGGGGTCCGGGGCGAAGCCCCGTAAGGAACACCCTATCAACCCGTTGGGGGTCTTCACCCCCACCCCCCCACCCTTACAAGTGTAGATTTTCCCCTATCCCCTCGATTCTCTGATTTTTTCTCCCCTCTCCCTCCGGGCTACCCTATGCACACATCTTTTGCAGGGGTCCGGGGACCGTCACGGTCCCCGGTGGGGGGTTGGGGGCGAAGCCCCATATGCGCTAACATAGCCGTCTGTCCGCAGTTTTTATAATATACTGCACGCGGTCATAAGTGGCATTTCCTGTTCCGTCATTCCCGCGCAGGCGGGAATCCATTGGGCTTGTTGGACCTCCTGGATTCCCGCCTGCGCGGGAATGACGATACGTGTCAATTGTGACCGTGCGCAGTATATTATTGCGGGGTCCAGGGGGGATCATCCCCCCTGGCGGGGTGCAGGGGCAGAGCCCCTGCCGCAGTGTGCGACTCACCAGAAGCCCATTTCCGCAGGAAGCTGGTGTTGCCCACCCTCTACCGCCCCGCAGGGGCCATAATATGAACATAACAAAATCAATCGATTGCGTTATGTTAGCGCATATGGGGCGAAGCCCCCAACGGGTTGATATTGTATGCCTCGCGGGGGCCTTGATCATCGTTTCGGCCATTCCAGTCAGAACCCTGGATTTCCGCCTTCGCGGGAATGACGAGCGAATTTCGTGTCCCGCCCATTCCCGTCATGCCCGCGAAGGAATGGGTTTAATGGTCCTGATTGCCAGTCTGGGATGTCTTGACCGCCACGATCTCCATACACACCCGGTACCGTTTGCTGACATCATAGTGGATGGGGGTAAAGCCGTGCGTTTTGAGCAAGGCATACAACCGCTCCCGGCTGAAGTTGTGGAAATGTTCGATGGCTCCCCAATAGGGATTGGTCTTTTTATGATCGAGCAATTGCCAGGCGAGGCTGCCCATATTGGGCATGGAGAGGAACAATACCCCGTTCGCGTGGAGCAACCGTTGGGCGGCTTGCAGACCCCGACACGGGAACGGCATATGTTCCAGGACATCGGCCATGCTGATGACGCTGAAGCGGTCAGGATGATCGAAGGTTTCGATGGGGATGCTGTGGGCCTCAAAGCCGAGGCTGCGCAAGATACGCACATTGTCTTCCCGCAAGTCGATCCCGACCGGGGTGTATCCCCATTCGTGGGCTGTGAACAAGAGGGAACCGTTGCCAAACCCCACATCCAGCCAATCCCCCTGGTCGATCTGGCGGGCCACTTTTTCGATGATGCGGGCGGAGATATGGCGTTGATTTTCCAGATCGTGTCCCACCACCTGGTCAGGCTCGGTCTTGCTGAAGAGGATGGTTTGTGCCTCGGGGGTAAAATAACCGTCCGTGAACACATGGTCGCAGACCGCGCAACCGACCCAATTTATAACCGGCGGGATGACGGGATTGTATAGCTGATGTTTGGAACAATCTGCCTGAAGGATGGAATATATGTCATTGCTTGCGCAGAGAGGGCAGGTTTCGTAGGCGATTCTGGCGGAAATGGACACGTCTGTGTTCCTTTCATGGCATTTGAAATGAATCAGAAAGAATGGGTTGCAAGCGATTTCTCTTGCCGGTCATCTCTATTCAGTCATAATTTTGCAGTGTATCAAGTAGGAATAGCCAGGGCAAGACCTTCCGTTTGGTAATCGCAGGGGCCATTTTGGGATGCTGGATCCTGGGATCGCGGGCCTTTCACGGTGTATACTGCACACGGTCATAAGCGACACTTCCTGTTCCGTCATTCCCGCGAAAGCGGGAATCCATTTGGCCCGTCGGACCTCCTGGATTCCCGCCTGCGCGGGAATGACGATACTCGTCAATTGTGACCGTGTGCAGTATAGATTGATGGGTGGATATGTGGGTGAGGAGGGTGCATGGCGCGCTCTGGGCACGTTGTCACCCGAACGTATGCGTACCTTGCGTCGTGTTGCCACCATCGAAAGCATCGGTTCTTCAACCCGTATCGAGGGCAGCAGGCTGTCGGATCGCGACGTTGCGCACCTGCTAACCTGAGCCATCAATCAGGATTGCCGACATCTACACGACAAGGAGACCTCCCGTGATGTATACTGCACGCGGCCATAAGCGACACTTCCTGTTCCGTCATTCCCGCGAAAGCGGGAATCCATTGGGTCTGTTGGACCTCCTGGATTCCCACCTGCGCGGGAATGACGATACTCGTCAATTGTGACCGTGCGCAGTATACACCGAATTGGTGGAAAGCGTGCAATCGCTTCCACCCGAAAGGCAGGCATTGCAAAACAGGACGCCAAACTCGGTCAGGTTGACGCATCCTCTTTGAACTGTGCTCTTCCCGCTTTATAAAACACCCCATACAGCACCTGATAACGCACGGCAAACCCTTCTCCCATTTCCAGATGACGCAGCAGGCGGCGCAGATGGCCCGCAGATTGGGGCTGATAGCCCGCAGCGGGCCGATGGGCACCGATGGCCCGCAGGGCGCGCAAAAAGGCCAACCCGGAGGGATGGTCAACGGTCACCTCCGTTTCTTCCAGGCAGGCCAACTCCGGGGTCGGCCAGGCCTCTTGCCAGGCGGTGGCGGTGGGATAGGCCACCAGACCGCTGGGCAAACCGAAGTCGGCACAGGCCACCTGCCACTCCCGAAAGGTGCCCGGACCCAGGGTGGCAAAGGCCAGGCAGCCGCCTGGACGCAACAGATCATGCAAACTGGCCAGACTGCCCAGGGGATCGCCAAACCATTGCATGACCATGCTGGCCACGATCAGGTCCATACTGCCGGGAGCGATGGCCGGTTGCTCGCCGTCTTGTACGGCGTATACCACATTCTGCCGGTCGCCCAGGTGGGCACGGCACCGCTGCACCATGGACAAGGCCATGTCGCTGCATAGCAAGCGACTGTCCGGCCAGCGTTCCAGCAGATGCTGGCTCAAAAAGCCCGTGCCACAGCCCAGTTCCAACAGCGTGGGGCGCGCAAAAGAGGGCACCATGCTGGCCAGATGGTGGGCCACCTGGCGTTGCACATGGGCATGGTCCTGATAGTGATCCGCCTGGCCGAAGGCGCGGATGATCTCTTTTTTGTGTGCAACCGCCATCATATCCCTTCGTAAAAACGTCTAAAAAAAAAGGGTGGGGGGTTTGGGGGGCGGTTCACCGCCCCCCAGGATGTTCAACAAAAACGCGCCACACTCCACCGGTCTGGTCAACGGCAAAAGATGCCCCCCCGTCGCCAACCAGTGCACGCGCTCTGCCGCAAAACAAGCCTCGGTCAACGCAGGCGGGACAATCGCATCATCCTGGGCCGCCAGGCAATAGACCGGTCCCGCCCAGGCGGCGAGGGCTGCACGACCGTCCCAGTTCTCCAGCCAATGCAGCCCCTGCACCAAAGGGACCGTATCCGTCACAACCGGATCGGGAGACGCCAACCCACCGCCCTGTCGGCAAAAATCCCGCAACACCCCCGTGGCATCCTGGGGCAGCCGTTGGCGCATCCGGGCCAGCAGACGCGGCGCAATGCCGTGGGGAAAATCAGCCGCCCGCCCAAAACGGGCAAAACCGCCGATGCTGACCAACCCCACACAGTCCGCAGACCAGGGGGACTGCGCCAGATGGTGCAACAGCCATAAAAAACCCAACGAATGACCCACCGCCAGCAGCGGTTGCCCGGTCGGCACCTCCAGGCGGGCGCGGCCAAAAAAACCCAGGTCGAGGGTGTGGCAGGGCCAATCCGGCAGGGCGCGCCGCACCGCGTGCCACAGGCCGGGACCCAACCCCCAGCCATGCACCAGCACCAGCAGCGGTTTTACACGCCCCACTGTCTTGGCTCACGACGCCCGGAGCAAGGTGCCGATCCCTTGATCGGTGAACACCTCCAGAAGCAGGGCATGTTCCACCCGGCCATCAATAATATGCGTGGCCTTGACCCCCGCCTCCAGGGCGCGGAGGCAGGTCTCCACCTTGGGAATCATGCCACCGGCAATGGTCCCCTGGCGAATCATCTGGGTGGCCCGCTCCAGAAAAAGCTGGCCGATCAATTTTTTCTGCTCATCCAACACACCGGCCACATCGGTCAGCAGGATTAATTTTTCCGCCTTCAGGGCCATGGCGATATGGCCCGCCACGGCATCGGCATTAATGTTGAAGGTTTCGCCGTTGGCCCCCACCCCCACCGGTGCCACCACCGGAATAATGTCCGACTGTTTGAACAGGTCCAGCAGTCCGGTGTCAATGTGTTGCACATCCCCCACCCAGCCCAGATCAATAATTTCCGGCTCCTCTGTCTCGGGGCCCGGTCGCATGTGGGTCCGTTTGCGGGCCAGAATGGTGGGCCCATCCTTGCCGGATACCCCGGCAGCCCGACCACCATGCCGGTTGATCAGATTGACGATATCCTTGTTGACCTTGCCCGCCAATACCATTTCAACCACATTGACCGTCTCCTGGTCGGTGACCCGTTGACCGTCGATAAACTGCGGCACCAGCCCCATCTGTCGCATGATCTGGCCAATCTGTGGCCCACCCCCATGGACCACCACCGGGTTGATGCCAACCTGGCGCAACAGGATGACATCCTGGGCAAACCCCTCCTTCAACGACTCCTCCACCATGGCATTGCCACCATATTTGATGACAAATGTCTTGCCATCAAAGCGGCGCATGTAGGGCAGGGCCTCGATCAGGACACGGGCTTTTTCAATGCGGACGGGCAGACTCATTTTGTTCCTCCTGGACGTTGGGTGATGTTTTCATTAGACTGCCGCTTTTGTTGCGGGTGGCGCGAACCGGTGCGGCAGGCCGGTTCCCCTGCAAATTGTTGCGGCCACCAGGCCCCTTTGATAATGATTAAAAAAAAAGGGTGGGGGGGTCTGGGGGGGCGGTTCACCGCCCTCCCCAGGCAAGTCCGCAGCAACAATCAAGGCCAAAAATCGAACCGTATCACCGCAATTTGCGGTCAATCCATCCCCTCCAGGTCGGTATGCAAACATGATCAATACCTCCTTTTCACGGTCACAAATGGTTTTCTCTCGTCCTGGTCGACCGACCAGACGACGCCTGGTCATCCTGACTGGTCTGCTGTTCCTGACTCTGTTCGGTCTGGACCATTCTGCCCAGGCGGAGACGGGTTATGCCGTGGACGATTGTCGGGTTCTCATGCGACGCGGACCGGAGACGCGGTATAAAATAGTGCAGATGCTCAAGCTTGGCGAGGAATTGGAAATCCTGGAGGATGACAAGGCTTCCGGCTGGACCAGGGCGCGGGCGGTTGCCTCCGGGTTGGAAGGGTGGTTGCTGCATCGTTTCATCTCGGCGGAGATGCCTCCGGTGGCCCAGTTGGATACCATCCGGGAGGCGCAAAAGCGGGCCGAAGAGGAGCGCAATCGTCTGCGGACCGAGGTGGATGAGTTGCGCAAACAATTGGGTTCCCAGGAAAAATTGGAGTCTGAACTGGCCCGGATTCGCAAAATTTCCCAAAACGCCGTGGAGATTGCGAAAGAGAATGAGGCTCTGTCGCAGAAGACCAGAAGCCTGGAACAGGAGATGAAACAACTGGCGGATGACAATCGGATCCTGGAGCGGCAAACGGACACCTCCTTTTTTCTGGCCGGTGCGGCGGTGTTGGTCATTGGGTTGATCGGTGGGGCGGTGTTGGCCCGGCGGCGGCGCACCTCTTTTGGATCGTTGGATTAGTGGGCTTTGATGATCTCTTCGGCCATGACTGGGGCGGGCGGTGAACCGCCCCCCCAGACATTGAGGGCTGTATCGTTTGCGGGTCCAGGGGGATCATCCCCCTGGCGGGTCCAGGGCAGAGCCCTGGTGGGGTCCAGGGGCAAAGCCCCTGGTGACCATCCCGGTCGCTCGATCCTCCCATGAGCGATCCCCTGGCGGAGTTGTTCGCGCCGGACCGGGCCACGCTCCCGTTATGGCTGGCCCCCATGGCGGGGGTGACCGACTGGCCGTTTCGTCTCCTGGCCCAGGCGTATGGGGCGGATCTGACGGTTTCGGAGATGGTGGCTTCGCAGGCGATGATCCGTCGCACCCCGCAAAGTTTGAAGATTGCGGCTCCCAACGCCCGGAACGCGGTGGCGACCGATCTGGTGGCGGTGCAGATTGCTGGTGCCGATCCCGCCATCATGGCGGAAGCGGCCCGGATGAATTGTGATCTGGGGGCGACTCTCATTGATATCAACATGGGCTGTCCGGTCAGAAAGATTGCCAAGAGTCATGCCGGTGCGGCCTTGATGCGGGATGAACGGCTGGCGGGTCAGATCATGGCGGCGGTGGTGGCGGCGGTGCCGGTGCCGGTCACGGTCAAGATACGGTTGGGGTGGGATGACAGTCAGCGCAACGGTTTGGCCATTGCCCGGATTGCCGAGGCGTCGGGTATTCGGGCGGTGACGGTTCATGGTCGCACCCGGGCGCAACTGTATGCCGGACAGGCCGATTGGCAGGCGATTGGTGCCATCAAGGCGGGGGTGACCATTCCCGTGATTGGCAATGGGGATGTCACCACGCCGGAGGCGGCCCGGCAAATGCGCGATCTGGCCGGGGTGGATGGGATCATGATCGGGCGGGGGGCATTGGGCAAACCCTGGATTTTTCGCGAGGTGGCCCATTATTTGCGCACCGGGGAGCAGTTGCCCGGCCCGGAACCGGAGGAGCGTGCGCGGGTGATTCTCGACCATTTTGCGCAGATGATCGCCTTTCACGGGCCGGTGCTGGGCAATCAACTGGCGCGCAAGCATTTGGCGTGGCACACCCGTGGCATGGCAGGGGGTGGGCGGTTTCGCGAGCAGGTGAATCATGCCCCGGATGCCGAGTCCACCGGGCGGCTGTTGCGTGAGTTTTTAGGTGTTTAAAAAGTCTGTCATGAGATGGTCAAGTGACAGGGCTCCAGGGGGATTATCCCCCTGGTGGGGTCCAGGGGCAAAGCCCCTGGTGGGGTCCGGGGCAAAGCCCCGTGAGGCACACAATATCAACCCGTTGGGGGCTGTTCTCCTGGGGTGTCCAAATCGGGCCTTGGCTGTTGACCGGTTTTTGGATAGGATTCCCTGGAACCGTCGTTCGCGTGTTTACGCTGCGGCATCTTCAGGGTAGTATGGCCGCTTTTGGTGCTCTATTTGA
>JADFYM010000011.1 GCA_015233035.1 Magnetococcales bacterium | reverse complement strand
TCAAATAGAGCACCAAAAGCGGCCATACTACCCTGAAGATGCCGCAGCGTAAACACGCGAACGACGGTTCCAGGGAATCCTATCCAAAAACCGGTCAACAGCCAAGGCCCGATTTGGACACCCCAGACTTGGTCGCTCTTCCCCATCAGGGCCAGGAGTTTTTGCCACTGGTTGCTTTTCAAGTTCTGCTGCGGACATTGCGTTACCTCTCATTCCCGCAGACCAATTTGGACCACCCCACAGGCCAAAAGTCGGAAGCCAAGTGGTCAAATCAAGCGCACTAAAACCCTGGTAACTGATACTGCCATATTCTCCGGCCATCTTACATCTCCTTTCTTAACAGGCGTTAAATATTTATTTAACGGATTCGATAACTATTGGTGTACTTGATTTAATTGGTGGTATATCGACGGGAATCCATGTAGAAGTTTCAATATCAAAACAACCAAAAGCACTTTTCCCGTCGTTGTATTTGGTGCCATCGGCAGGATAAAGGAAAATTATTTTTGACCCTCTTGGTGATGCAACCAATGTTCTTATATTGCTAATATTATACGGTTCTTTCCAAAAAGTTTTTTCTCCAACAGGGGTCACCATAAAGAAAGAAGATCCATATTTTGATTCCTGACCACTCAAATATGTATTGCCTATTTTGTCTACCGATGGATCCTGTGCAAATTCTATATACGAAAAAGAAGGATCAGGGAACTTTCCACTGCCACGCTTCAACTTGAACACTTCACTATAATGAAATTTTTTATTGTTGCCGTGGACCGTTAACGGATCTCCAGTTGCATAGGTTTGCAACAATATTTCGTCTTCCGCAATGTAGCATGACATTCTTCCGCTCGCAAACTTAAACGGCCCGGCAAACATATGGGTCTGTTTTCTGTTCAAGTCATATTCGAAAAACTAGGTATCCACTTCGTTTAAGTGCTATCCACTTGACTCAAGTCAGTGATGCTTGTACCATCCCTGCATGGAGACCACCAGACACCCAATCCCAGGGGTTGACTACCCACGGACCATGCAGGAATTTGACGACCGCTTTCCAAACGAGGATGCGTGCCAGGAGTATATTTTGCGGTTGCGTTGGCCAGATGGTTTTGTCTGTCCAAAATGCCAAAGTACTGATATTCCACTTGATACGTCCCGTGACCTGTTTTACTGCCGTGCCTGCAATGGCCAGACATCCATAACGGCTGGAACGATCTTCGAAGGCACAAGAAAGCCCCTCCGTTCCTGGTTTCACGCAATGTGGCTGATTACCAGCCAAAAAAATGGAGCCAGTGCCATGAACATCAAACGTGTGCTGGGCCTTGGGAGCTATCAGACCGCATGGGCATGGCTCCACAAGATGCGCCGTGCGATGATCCGTCCTGGACGAGATTGTCTTCATGGACCCGTCGAGATAGACGAAACCTATGTCGGCGGTCCTGAAGAGGGACATTTTGGCAGAGGAGCAGAGAAGAAAGTACTTGTCGTCATTGCCGTCGAGTTGGACGGTAAAAAGCTTGGACGGGTACGTCTCCGCCGAGTCGAAAATGCCAGTTCCGCCAGCCTCCTTCCGTTCGTAACGGAAGTCGTAGAACCTGGAGCAACCACACATACTGATGGGTGGAGTGGGTATTCCGGCTTGAAAGAACTTGGTTTTGATCATCAAATCGTCAACATAACGAAGAGTGAAAAAAAAGCCCATGAGGTACTGCCTCACGTGCATTTGGTGGCGACGCATCTGAAACGGTGGCTGATTGGAACCCTGCAGGGGGGTGTCCAAAATGATCAGCTTGAGTATTACCTGGATGAGTTCACCTTCCGCTTCAATCGTCGGACATCCAAAGCCCGGGGCTTGTTGTTTCACAGGCTGATCCAGCAAGCTGTAGTCACGAAACCAGCACCGTATCGATCACTTGTTGCGAACCCAAGAGGGAAGATTCACAAGACAAAGACGCTTGATCGAAGTGGATAGGGCTTAACCGAAGTGGATACCTAGTTGCACAATATACCGACTGTAGCCATCAAGAAGCCCGCAAAAATAGTAGAACGTGCCGGAAATATTTAGATAGCTTACGTCTACATGCCAGTGCTCGTGGGGGCCAATCGGCTGAACAAAGCCGGTCCCCTTCTTGGACTCCTTTCCATTCCACTTGCGCATGAGTCCCGCCTCTTTCAAAACACGGTACGTTGAGGCCGGACTGACAGCAACAATGTCACGGTCCAGCATCATGAACGTCAATCTCCGATAGCCGTCTTTCTGATGTTCGAGATAGAATGCTATTATTGCTCGCTTTTCCCAATCTTCCAACCAAAAATCTCTGGGAACGGTGCCGTTGTGGTCATTGGCCTGTCCGTAACGGTCACACCAATCGTAGAACCTGCCTCGACTGATGCCAATCCAACCAACAAGACGTACAACGGGCAGTCCAGACAGGTCAGCGTAACCCCGGATAAAGGCGATCACATCATCTCGGATTTTTGGGGAAATCCAAGAGTGCCTCAGATTTCCCCAAGACTTTTTTTTGCGGCAACGTACTCCTCGGTAATTTGGGCGATCACGGCGTCTTTGTTGGCCAATTTTTCTTGTAACATCTCATTCTGCCTCCGAAGCCTGGAGGTTTCAGCGTCTTGTCTCGACTCAAAAAGCACTGGCATACCCTCAAATGCCACTTTCTGCCACTGGTAGAAAAGTGTAGGATGCAGCCCATGTCGGTCACAAATGTCTGAGACCGGTACCTTGTTGATCAGGTGTTCCCGCAGGATGGCCGTCTTTTCCTGAGGGGAATATCTTCTGCGCTTTTTTTCCATGGATCGTTCCTCCGTTTGGTAGCCATTGTATGTAGCTTATAAAACGAAGGCAACTGTCCGATTCCAACTGAGGCAGAACAGCCCTTCGTCTACAAAGTTGTGCTTGGTCCATCCATTCATTGCCGGCATCATTATCCTCCCGGAGCGGTCAAGTTTCAGCGAATGGAAAATGTGGGTGTCAAAATTAACCTTTTTTCAGGTCGTGGCGTCACGGTGGCCTATCTTTACTCAAAAGATCGAGAAAATTTGATTGAACACCTGACGAGGAGACTTGGTGCATCTGAGAATGATCAGGTTATCTGATGGTTCGGACGACGCGCATTACCCGATTTCCAACTCCTCCATCTGGGGTCGCCGGTTCGCCGATGGGTACACTCGACCCCAATTTGGTGCGAACCGGGGTCGAAATGGACCGTTTTGAGCGTGTCGCGTAAGTGATTGATTTATTATGGCGAGGTCGGCCAAAATCGGACTTGAGGTCGGATTGGCATCCGTCCTCGGCCACAGATACAGAGAGAGGGTTTTGGGCATATTTGGGCCAAACCCGGTGGGGTGCCGACCTCACGGGGGGAGGGTTTCGCTTTTGATCGCTTCCGTAACCATTGGAATTATTGGTGAATTTCCCACAGAAAAGGCCGCCTGGATGGGCGGCCTTGGTACAGATAGCGTTCTCGGATTTTAAATTGGTGGAGGTGAACGGGATCGAACCGATGACCTCCTGCTTGCAAAGCAGGCGCTCTCCCAACTGAGCTACACCCCCCACATCCTCTGCCAACGAGATCTGTAAAAAAACGGCCACCTGGAAAGTGGCCTTGAATGCTTGAAAAATTTGGCTCCTCGGCGTGGACTCGAACCACGGACAAGGTGATTAACAGTCACCTGCTCTGCCAACTGAGCTACCGAGGAATGCGCGAAACAGGGGTCAATATACAAACGGCACGGCGGCCAGTCAAGGTTTTTTGCACAGCCCCCCATTCAATTGGCCACAGCCTAAGTGCGGACCATCCTCGATACACTCGATGTCCCTGTTTTGTGGCGGGTGATTCGTGGTATAAATGGGCCACGGTGGAGGGCTGGGCACCCAAATTCCCGCACTCCTCCCGTTAGGTTCTTGAATTTTTTGGGCCTCGATCATCGTTTCGGCCACCAGAGGCGTTGTCCCCAGACGCCACAGGCGGGAATGCCTCCCCCGATCCCCTTCCATGATTTAAAAAAGGGTGCAGGGAGTCCCCGCCGCCCCGGCACTGGTCGCCCGGATGATCCATGCCACTTTCTGTGGAGACGACAATGACAAACCGGAAACAGGTGGATCTCTCTCGATTGACGACCCCCGATTACCAAGGATCGGTGCAAAATCTGTATCATCTGGAAGAGGGCAGCGCGTGCATGGTGTGTGAAACCACCTCTTCCGGGTCGGTCTTTGATGTGGGATCCATCTTTGCCATTGCGGGCAGCGATCTTTGCCGGGCGGCCTTTCGCCATTTTATCTATTCTCGCCTGCACACCCCGGCAGCTTGGCAGACCGTTGGCCAGCAGATCCAGCGTGATTATGGCAATCAGCAACCCTTTCTGGATTTTATCCATGCCAAACGAACGGATGGCCAAAGTTTGCTGGACCATTTCCAGACCCACGGAGCCGCCACCCACCACCTGGGCATGATCGATCGGACAACGGGTGCGGTCTTCCAGGATGCTTTCCCGCCGCAGGTCAGCCCCTTTGTCCTGGTGGAACGGTTCGCGGTCATCAAACCCCTGCCGGTTTCCTATCGATCCCACCATTTTTGGGATTATTCCCCGTATAAAAACCAAACCCGCCATGTCGTTCCCCTGGAAAATATTGTCCGTTTGGGGTTGACCCCCGGTTCATCCCTCTACCAGAAATTTCTGCGCCTGGGCACCGAGGCCCAACGGCTCCGTTTGCAGGAATGGGGGATGGACGGCCTGCCGTTGTGGCGGTTTTTCCCGGTCCCCATCGCCGATTTTACCAGCAAATATGAACCCGAAGATCGTGCCCTGACTTTCCAGGAGGCCTTGCATATCTCTGGATGCACCGGCACACAATTTTTGGATATCATTCGCATGGCCCTCCTGGGAACCGAACTGGTCAAAGGCCTGTTCCAGGAAATGTCCCTGACCCTCTGGGATATCAAGTGGGAAATGGCCAAAAAGGGCGATCAATTGCTCTTTGTCGATACCATCGATACGGACTCTCTCCGGGTGACCTGCACCGTGACCGAGCAGGAGCACACCCTCTTTGTCCATTTCAACAAGCAGGCCATACGGGACTATTACAAGCTCATGCACCCCGACTGGATTGAGGCCATCCAGGCCGCCAAGGCGGCGGCCGCCGTGCAGGGGGTCACCTTCCACGAACTGCTGGAGGCTGGCCAAAAAACGGGCCAATATCCCAGTACGCCCGTCATCCAGGATGCCTTTCTGGCCATCCAGGAGAAAAAGTTTGCCGTGTTGTTGGCCCATCTGCTGGGACGCTCCCGTTCGGAGGATGCCACAACCCTGCGCAATACCTGTGGAGCAGAGGTCCGCGCCATCGCCCAGGAGGAGGTCGCCTTTTACCGCCTTGCTGGCCTGCTGCCCGCCTTGCTGGCCATCAACGGTCTGCGGCGTTGACCCATGAATGTCACCGCCGCCAACCTTTCCCCTGTTTTGCCCCCCAACGGCCTGGATCCGTATTATTTTTTGGTGCTGCCGAGCACCGAAACCCTCTCGCCGTTCCGGGTGGAACGGCTGCGTGACGCGGGGGTGCCCCTCGTCATGGCCCGGTATGTCCACTTTGTTGCCCTGACGGAACCGCTTGCGCCGACGACCAGAGCCATTCTGGAGGCTTTGCTCTCCGCCACCACGGAGCATAACCAGGAGACCCCCGCCACCGCCTCGGTGCAGGAGTCGTTATGGATCATTCCACGTCTGGGCTCCATCTCCCCCTGGTCCACCAAGGCCACCGAGATTGCCCATCGCTGCGGTCTGACTCCGGTGCATCGCCTGGAACGGGGACTTTGGTGCGGGTTCGGGCAAACATTGACCCCTGCGGATCGGGCGCGCTGGCTCCCCCTGCTGCATGATCGGATGACGCAGCACTGCGTGGCCACCGAGGCGGAGGCGCGGGCATTGTTCCAAACCGCCAGCCCACGGCCTCTGGTCACCATTCCCTTGCAGCAAGAGGGACGTGCCGCACTGGCCGCAGCCAACCGACAACTGGGCCTGGCCCTCTCCGAGCCGGAATTGGATTATTTGTTGGACTTTTTTGCCCCTCTGCGGCGTGATCCGACCGATGCCGAACTGATGATGTTTGCCCAGGCCAACTCCGAACATTGTCGGCATAAAATTTTTAATGCCCGTTGGCTGATCGACGGCATTCCCCAGACCGAAACCCTGTTTGGCATGATTCGCCACACGGAAGCCGTCTCGCCCCAGGGGACCATCCTGGCCTATCGTGACAATGCGGCCATCATGCAAGGTGGCCATGGACAACGCTTTTTCCCGCACCAGGAGAGCCAGGTCTACGGTTTTCAACCCGGCATCACCCATCTGCTGATGAAGGTGGAGACCCACAACCATCCGACCGCCATCTCTCCCTATCCGGGGGCGGCCACGGGTTCGGGGGGCGAGATTCGCGACGAGGGGGCGACCGGCCAGGGCTCCCAGCCCAAGGCGGGGTTGACCGGGTTTTCGGTCGGCAACCTGCGCCTGCCCGGTGCCGAACAACCCTGGGAGATCGACCACGGCAAACCGGCGCATATTGTCTCCGCCCTGGAGATCATGATTGAGGGTCCACTGGGAGCCGCCGCTTTCAACAATGAATTTGGCCGGCCCAATCTGACCGGTTATTTTCGGACCTTTGAGCAAACGGTTGATCAGGAGATCAGGGGCTATCACAAGCCTATCATGATTGCTGGCGGCATGGGCACCATCGCCGCTGAACTGGTTGAAAAACAGCCGTTGCCACCCGGTTCTCTGATTGTGCAGTTGGGTGGTCCCGCCATGCTCATCGGTCTGGGCGGCGGGGCGGCCTCCTCGCAAACCAGTGGGGCCTCCCAGGCAGAATTGGATTTCAAGAGTGTCCAGAGGGAAAATGCCGAGATGCAACGCCGTTGTCAGGAGGTGATCAACGGCTGTTGTCAATGGGGCGCGAACAACCCGATCCTCTCCATCCACGATGTGGGGGCGGGGGGGTTGTCCAATGCGGTGCCGGAGTTGTTGCATGGGGGCGGCGTGGGCGGTTGCTTGCGCCAAGCCGCCATTCCCAATGCCGATCCCGGCATGTCGCCCATGGAAATCTGGTGCAATGAGGCCCAGGAACGATATGTGCTGGCCATTGCCCCGTCCGACCGGGACCGCTTTGCCGCGCTGTGCGCCCGGGAACAGTGTCCGTTTGCCATCCTGGGCACGGCGACCGCCGCCTTGCGTCTGCTGCTGACCGATGATGGCACGTTGACAGGCCGTCCCTTGCTCGACATGCCCCTGGAGGTCTTGCTGGGCAAACCGCCGACCATGGAGCGGTTGGTCGAGCGTCGCACTCCCCTCCTCCCGCCTCTGGACACCCAGGGGATCGACCTGGCCGAGGCCGCCAGTCGTGTCTTGCGGTTGCCCACCGTGGCGGACAAGGGCTTTTTGATCACCATCGGCGACCGGTCGGTGACCGGTCTGGTCTGTCGCGATCAGATGGTGGGACCGTGGCAGGTGCCGGTGGCCGATGTCGCCGTGACCAGTCGCGGCTATGCACCACAGGAGCGTCTCGGCGAGGCCATGGCCATGGGCGAGCGCACCCCGGTGGCCTTGATCAACGGCCCCGCCTCGGCCCGGTTGGCCATTGCGGAGGCCATCACCAATCTGGCCGCCGCCGCCATTGACCGTCTGGATCAGGTCAAGCTGTCGGCCAACTGGATGGCCGCTGCCGGTCATCCCGGCGAGGATGCCCGGTTGTTTGACACGGTGCGGGCCGTCGGGCTGGAACTTTGCCCGCAGTTGGGGATTGGCATTCCGGTGGGCAAGGATTCTCTCTCCATGAAGACGGTCTGGCAGACGGCAGAGGGGGTGCAACAGGTGATTGCACCGGTTTCGCTCATTATTTCCGCCTTCGCGCCGGTGGCGGATGTGTGCCGGACGCTCACGCCCCAACTGCGCCGGGATGTGGGCGAGACCGAGTTGATCCTGATCGATCTCAGTCGGCAAAAAAATCGTCTGGGCGGCTCGGCCCTGGCCCAGGTGTATGCGCAGTTGGGCAACGAACCGGCGGATCTGGACGAACCGGAACTGCTGAAACAATTTTTTGCCGCCATACAGACCTTGAACCGTGAAAACAGGATTGTGGCCTACCATGATCGCAGCGACGGGGGATTGCTGGTCACCCTTTGCGAGATGGCTTTTGCGGGACATACCGGGTTGACGGTGGAATTGGCCGGGTTGGGGACGGATCCGCTGGCCATTTTGTTCAGCGAAGAACCGGGTGCGGTGCTCCAGGTGGCCCGCACAGAACGGGCGGCGGTGTTGGCCCGGTTGCAAGGGATTGGCCATGTCCAGGCGATGGGTACCTTGAACGATACGGATCAGATGGCCTTTCTCTGGCACGGTGCTCCCCTCCTCCAGGCCGATCGGGTGACGTGGCAGCGGCACTGGTCGGAGACCAGTTGGCGGATCCGCACCCTGCGGGATCACCCGGAGACCGCCCGGCAGGAGTATGATGCCCTGTTGGATGCGGCGGATCCCGGTTTGACCATACGCTGGCCCAGGCCGCCAGCCCCGATGATCAACACCGACCAGCGGCCCAAGGTGGCCATCCTGCGGGAACAGGGTACCAACGGACAGATGGAGATGGCGGCTGCGTTTCAGCGGGCCGGTTTTGATCCGGTGGATCTGCCCATGAGTGACCTATTGGCGGGTCGGCGCGGGTTGGAGACTTTCCAGGGTATGGCCGTCTGTGGGGGATTTTCCTACGGGGATGTCCTGGGAGCGGGGGCGGGATGGGCCAAGTCCATTTTGTTCCAGGATGCCCTGCGCCGAACCTTTGCCGACTTTTTTAAACGTTCTGATACGTTTACGCTGGGGGTGTGCAACGGTTGTCAAATGTTGAGCCATTTGCGCACCTTGATTCCTGGGGCCGAGCAGTGGCCCCGGTTTCTGCCCAACCGGAGTGGTCGCTTTGAGGCCCGGTTGACGCTGGTCACCATTCCCGCCAACCGTTCGGTGTTGCTGTCGCCCATGGCGGGCTGGCAATTGGCGATACCGTGTTCGCATGGGGAGGGTCGGGCGGTCTTTGACCAGCCAGAACGGGCAGCACAGTTGGTGCAGGATGGGCTGGTGGCAGTGCAGTTTGTGGACAATCGGGGCCAGGTCACCGAAAACTATCCGGCCAATCCCAATGGTTCGCCATTGGGGATCACGGGGATGACCACCACCGACGGGCGCGCCACCATTCTGATGCCCCACCCGGAGCGGGTGTTTCGGACGGCGCAAAACAGTTGGCACCCCGATGGCTGGCCGGAAGAAGGTCCGTGGTTGCAGTTGTTCCGCAATGCCCGAAAATGGCTGGATGACGGCCATGCCGCCTGAATCTTGGTTGGAACAGAGTCCGTTGGGAACGATGCAGAATCAAGCCAATGCTGTTCCGTATCTGTGAGAGCATTGCGGCGAAATTCGGACAATAGGTGTTCCTGCCTCTTTCCCGCACCCCAACCCTCTCCCGGAGGGAGCGGGAGAAAAAACCTACACCTGACACCTGTAAGGGATTACCCCCCCCCGGTGGGACTGGGGTAACGCCTCATACCAAATTGCAATCAGACGGGTAACGGCGTTGGCTGCGTCGTTACTGCACGTGGTTGTGAGTGACGCTTCCTTATTCCGTCATTCCCGCGCAGGCGGGAATCCAGCCAGCCCCGCAGAACTCCTGGATTCCCGCCTGCGCGGGAATGACGATAACGGGTGCCCGTGCCTGTCGCCTTGTTCCCCGTTCGATTGCAATTTGGTATCAGACCCACTGGCCAGCCGCATAGCCAGACGACCAGGCCCACTGCAAATTATATCCTCCCAACTGACCGGTCACATCCACCACCTCGCCGATAAAATAGAGGCCCGGCATGGTCCGGCATTCCATGGTTTTGGGGGAAAGAATGCCAGTATCCACCCCGCCCGCCGTTACCTCGGCGGTACGATAGCCCTCGCTGCCTTCCGGGGTCACCACCCAACGGTGCACCGCATCAACCAACTGTCGCAGGCGGGTATCGGCCACCTCGGCCATGCGGCCCGTCACGCCCAGATGGGTTACCAGTGCTTGCGTCAGGCGTTTGGGCAACACCCCGGCCAGCACGGTGGCCACCTCCTGCCGGGGATGGTCCAACCGGGCCTGACGAAACAGTTGTCCCAACTCCACCCCTGGAGCCAGATCAATCTGGAGGCTCTCCCCGATTTGCCAGTACGAAGAAATCTGCAATACCACCGGCCCGCTCAAGCCGCGATGGGTAAAGAGCAGGGGACCGGAAAAGCGAGTCTTTTGATATCGGACGCAAGCGTCCACCGCCACCCCGGCCAGGCTTTCCGCCGCCAGAAAACCGGTATGGGCAACCCGCAACGGCACCAGGGCGGGTCGCGTTGGCACCACGGGTAACCCCCAGTGGCGGGCGAGACGATAGCCCAGATCGCTGGCTCCCAGTTTGGGAAACGAGAGTCCACCGGTGGCCACCACCAGGGCGGATCCGTGTACTGGCCCGGCCCTGGTTTGCACGGTAAAACCGTTGGCCGTCCGCTCGGCGTGCTGCACGGCATTACCCAGGCTGAAGGTCACCCGACCCGCCGCGCAGGCCGCCAGGAGCAGGGCCACCACCTGCTGGGCGGACCCTTGGCAAAAATATTGCCCGCCATCCCGTTCTTCCACCGCAATGCCAGCCTGTGCCAATCGCTCCAGCATGGCGTCGGCTCCAAACTGGCGCAAAGCGGCCACACAAAAACCGGGATGTGCGGAGAGATAGTGTTCCTTGCCCAGGTTGCGGTTGGTGACGTTGCAGTGCCCCCCCCCGGAGACACGAATCTTGGCTCCCGGTTGGGCGGCATGATCCACCACCAGCACCCGGCGTCCCCGCCGACTGGCCTCACCGGCACACAGCAAGCCCGCCGCCCCGGCCCCCAGAATGATCACGTCCCAGTGGGTCTTTTGCATCAGAGGTCTTTGCTGGCATCAAGCATGTTGGGTTTCCCAATCCCGCAGTTCGGCCTCCAGAGGAAAAACCGGGTGCCGGGTTGCGGCGAGCAACCGCAACGCCTGGTCGACATTTGCCTGTTCCCGGTCCATCAGTCAATCAAGATACACAGGTGAAACCACGGCAATTGTGCAGCAGACTGCTGCACAAATTCCAGTTACGGCCATGCCTCGAAGGGACAGACACCCACCATGATCACCCCATCCGATTCAAAAACCGCCGCCGAAACCGCACCCCCAACTGTTCGGCAATCTGCGCACAGGCGGCCATATCCACCCCTTCCAACCCCTCGATGGCGGTTGCCGTCACACTGGGGACATGCGCCTGCACCATGCGCAAAAAGTCCAACACCGCCGCATAGGCCCCCGACAGGGTCGGTCGGCTGTTGCGGTTGTAAACCGCTTCATTCTGGGCATTCAACGAAACCGAAACGGCATCGATCAACCCCCGGAATTGCGGCGTCACATCCGTTCGATAGACCCGGTTGGCCAACCCGTCGGTGTTGATGCGAATGGGGATGTCACACCGCTTTTTGATCTCCCGCGCCACCGCCAGCAAAGTCGGCAGGCGCAAGGTCGGCTCACCATAGCCACAAAAGACCACCTCTTGATAATGGGAAAAATCGCCCATGGCCGCCAAGACCGCCTCCGCCGAGGGGTTGCGGGCCAGGGTGAGATCATACTCGTGGACAATGGGGGCCACCCATTTGGGACAAAAATGACAACGCAGAGTACACCCTTTGCTGATATTGAGATACAACCCGGTGCCAATGGCATAAGCCAGAATGGGCGGACGGGAGACCGCCACCGACGGCGATCCCGCCCCCCGGTCCAGCGGACGAAACAGACGCACATAGTTGTCCGTGGTAATGGTCGCCATCTGCGCCAACGACAACCCGTGCTGCTGCGCCAGGGTCTCCGCCACCCGCACCACATAAGCCGGTTCGTTGCGTTGACCCCGGTGCGGCATCGGGGCCAGATAGGGGGCATCGGTCTCGATCAAGAGACGGTCCAACGGCACCTGCCGCGCCACTTGTCGTAAATTTTCCCCATTTTTAAAGGTCAGCACCCCGGAAAAGGAGATGTGCAATCCCTGCGCAACCGCCCACTCCGCCATCCCGGCGGAACCGGTAAAACAGTGGACCACCCCACCCCGTGGCGGCACCCCCTCCTCCTCCACAATGCGCCGCGTGGCCGCCTCCGCCTCGCGGGTATGAATAATCAACGGCAAATCCAATACCTTGGCCGCCTGAATATGGTTCCGAAACACAACTTCCTGCTGACTCGCGGCACTGTGATGATAGTGAAAATCCAACCCGGTCTCTCCCACCGCCACCATCCGGTCATCCTGACTGACCGCCGCCACAATGGCCGCAACGGACGTATCCACCGCCTCCCCCGCATAATGAGGATGAATGCCCACGCTGGCCGAAACCCCCGGAAAGCGGTCCATTATTTTAATCAGGGCAGGTACCCCGGTCAGTCGGGTGGCAATCGTGTTGATCCGGGTCACCCCCGCCGCCCGGGCGCGTTGCATGACCGCCTCCTGATCCTGGATAAAATCGGGAAAATCCAGATGCGCATGGCTGTCTGCCAGGATCATGGCGGACGGTTCGACCAGCGGCGTGTGCGTCGGCGTGGTATTCATGGGGTCTCCTTTTTCTCAGTAGCGGCCCCGGTCGCTGACCGACGCCGACGGCGTCTTTTCTTCGCCGGAGCCTGACCATCGGCAATACCCGGAACGGGGGCCCCCACCGCAGGAACCTCCAGGAGTGGTGTCCCCCCCTTGGGTACCGGCGTGACACCCGCATCAACCACCACCGGCACCCCCCCCGCGCCCGGACGGGTCCGCTGTTCCGGGGCCTCCCGTCTGGGTGGAGCCCGGCGGCCTGTGGTCGCCGCCCCCCTGGTCGGCGCAGACGGCTCGGCTGGTCGTTTTTTGGCCGCACTCACGGCCCCACGCGCCGCTTCTTCCGTTCCCGCTGCCCCCTCCTCCGGCAACCCCTCTTCCGGGACCACCCCCCCCTTCTCACCCCCCCCACACAGATCGCACTGGCCAAAACAGGCACGACTGCCATCGCCCAACTGCACATCCACCGTGCCCATCAGGGGATGGACCGCCTGTACCACCCCTTCGCGTCCGTCCAGGGCCTGCACCGACTGTTTGAGCCTGGGCAGCCCCTCCCGCAGGGCCTGATAGGTGGCATTCTCATACTCCAGACAACACAACAACCGACCACACGTACCGGAAATCCCCTCCGGGTTGAGGGACAATTCCTGATTTTTTGCCATGCGTACCGACACCGGGTGAAATCTTTCCAAATAGGAGCGGCAACAAAATTCATGGCCGCACAAACCGATGCCACCCAGCAGCTTGGTCTCATCCCGCACGCCAATATGGCGCATCTCCACCCGCACCTTGAGCTGGCTACCCAACAGGCGGACCAACTCACGAAAATCCACTCGACTTTCGGCGGTAAAATAGACCACCACCTTGCCGCCACCCGGCAGATAATGGACCTTGGACAAGCGCATGGGCAGTTGCAATTCGCGAATTTTTTCCCGACACACCTTTCTGGCCTGGTGTTCCAAGCCCTCGCGGGCGTGCAAAAAATCGCGTTCGTTCTCGGACAGTACCCGGATGATTTTTTCAAATCCGCCCGGAAAGAGACGATCCTGAAACAATTCGCCCGCCTGTCCCTCCACCACAAACACCACCCAGCCCACCGTTTCCTCTTCCTGGTCTTGCAGGAGGACCGCATCCCCCACCTGGATCTCTCGCAGCGTGGAGACAAAACGGTATACCATCCCGGCAGAAGGAACCCGGACCCCGACCAGCTTGTTCACCTTTTTGGCCCCGCTGGCCTCCTTGGCAGGATGGACCTTGACGGCAGCCACCGATTTGCGCAACGCATTCGGGGTGTCGCCCGCAGGAATACCCCCCTCCGCGCCTGTCTGCTCTGACGGTGGTTCATTCCGTTCCGGTATGACGGCATCACTCATATTTTTTTCCATTCAGACAACCGAGTATCAATAGGCGGCTCCCTGGAGACGCGCCAAACGAATAAACGCGGCCTCCAGTACCAGGCGGCGGTTTAAATTGACGACGACCGCTTGCCGCAAAAGCTGTTCAATAAATACAATAGCCTTCAACCAATCTTCCTGGGTGATTGCATTGCCCTTCTCCTGGGTGTCGGGATGACAGACCACCGCACGGATGCGTTCCTGTAACCATTTTCTCAACAACGACGAGACGAGGGCAAATTTTTCTGGCGGACTCCACTGTTCGGCCATGGTAAACAGGCAACCCAGGGTGACCGTTGGCAAATCGACCATCTCCTGACAAAATTTTTGGCGCAACGCGGGCAGTTCGCCCTGACTGAAGGCCAAGGCTTGGCCCACATTGCCCCCCCCGGCTGCCACCACCTCCCGCAGGGTCTCGTCATCCAACTGGGTAAGCCCGGACAGGATACGCTGCACCTCACCCGGTGCCAACAGGGAAAAGCGGGTTTTCAGACAACGGGAACGGATGGTCGGCAATAATTTGCCCGGTTGGCGGGTGACCAGAATCAGGAGTGAGCGGGCTGGCGGCTCTTCCAGGGTTTTCAGCAGGGCGTTGGCCGCCGCTTCGTTCATGGTGGCGGCATCATCCACAATCGCCACTTTCCAGGGGGCTTCCATGGGCGTCAAGGCAAAAAAACCGGCCAGTTGCCGCACCTGGTCCACCCCGATGCGGGTCTTGCCCTCTGCCATGACCACCCGCACCAGATCGCCATGATTGCCTTGCGCCACCTTGCGACAGGAGGGACATTGGCCACAACCGGAACCCCCGGCCGTGCCCTTGGCCGGGCAGAACAGGGCCTGGACAAAGGCCGCCGCCACCGTCGCCTTGCCGACGCCGGGCGGACCAAAAAAAAGATGGGCATGACCGGGATGGTGGTCGGCCATGGCGCGCTGCAAATTGGCCAGCACCGCCGTGTGGCCAATGATCTGCTCAAGTGTCGGAAAAGAGGTCATGGAGAGCCATCCCAATCTGGTTTGCCACCTGCTCCGGTGCCAACGCGGCATCCACCCGGCGGATGCGGTCGGGCGAAGCCTGGGCCAATGTCTGAAAACCGTCCTGCACCCGCTGATGAAAGGCCAGCGTCTCCTGTTCAAACCGATCCTGGGCCCAACCGGCCGGGCGCACCAACCCGACGCGGGCCAGCCCAATGGCGGGAGCCACATCCAGCCACAGGGTCCGATCCGGCAGCAAAGATCCCACCGCCCAGGTATGCCACTGCTGCACCAGCACCAGATCCAACCCGCGCCCATAGCCTTGATAGGCCAACGTGCTGTCCAGAAACCGGTCACACAAGACCCACGCCCCACGCTGCAAGGCAGGCCAGATGACCTGATGCACATGTTCCACCCGGGCGGCCAGCAGCAGCAACAGTTCGGTCCTGGCCGTAATGGTGCCAGCCTGCCCGTGGACCACCCAACGGCGTATCTCTTCCGCCAACGGGCAACCCCCTGGTTCACGGGTGGTCACCACCTCCAGGCCACGCGCCCGCAAGCGGTGCGCCAGCAATCCCTGCTGGGTGCTTTTGCCCGCCCCCTCTCCCCCTTCAAAGGTGATCAGGCGACCGGAATAGGGAACTTTGATCATGGTTGCAACCGACGGGGGCTTTGCCCCCCACCCCACCAGGGGCTTTGCCCCTGGACCCCACCAGGGGGATGATCCCCCTGGACCCGCAAAACGATTGAAAAAGCAAGCACCACAAGACGCCCCGAATCAGGAGATGACATGCGCCGCTACCTCTTCTTGGGCGGTGGGTGATGGTGCAGATATTGATCCACATTGGCCTCATGTTCCGCCAGAGTTTTGGCAAACACATGCGACCCATCCCCCCGCGCCACAAAATAAAGATCGTCCACATCCTCTGGATGCAGTGCGGCCTGAATGGAGGCCTTGCCCGGATTGCAGATGGGGGTGGGCGGCAGGCCAAATTGGGTATAGGTATTATAAGGGGTGGGTTCTTTCAAATGTTGCCGGGTCAGCACACCCTCATAACCCGGCCCGCCCACCGCACGCTGCAAGCCATAAATGACCGTGGGATCGCTCTGCAAACGCATTTTTTTATGCAAACGATTATGAAATACCGCAGAAATTCGGGCCCGCTCCGTCGCCTGTCCGGTCTCTTTTTCGATCATGGAGGCCAGAATCAACACCTCGGCCAGCGAAAGATGCATGGCACGTGCCCCACGCGGAGCGGTTGGCGCACGCTCTGTTTGTGCCGCGTTGTGCCATTGTTCATGCAGCACCTGTTGGGACTGCTTGACCATGCGGACCAGCAGATCCAGCGCAGCATCATGTTTGCGGTAATGATAGGTACTCGGAAAGAGCCAGCCTTCCAGGGTGATCCCCTCCAGACCCAGCCGTTTGGGCAACTCCGAATCGGTCAACAGGGTCTCCACCTGCTCCCAACCCAGGGAACGCATTCTGGCTCCGATTTCGGCGACCGTCATTCCCTCGGGAATCACCAGGCGATGCACAACCTGATTACCCGTCGTCAAACGGGCCAGGACCAGGTCCGGGGTCTCGCCCAGGGCACACTCATACTCGCCTGCCTGAATGCCAGCCCCCTGCTCAATCCCTTCGAGAGAAAAATGGAGGCGGTCCCAGCGCGCCAGGAGCATAAACCAATTGGCGGAAGTGACGACACCCCGTTGTTCCAGCGTCTCGGCAATCCGCGCCAGGGGCCAGCCCTTCTCAATCTCCAACAGGACAGGGGCCGCCAAGGGCTGATGGAGAAACCGATAAAAATCCATCCATCCCCAACCACCCGCCATCCCCAGGAGGAGGAGCACACCCAGCCAAACCAAGCCCCGTCTACCTCTCTTGGGCGATGGCGCAACCGCTCCCCCCTCCCCGCCCGACGCCGACTCGGGCGGGATCGAGCCCGCCGGAGCCAACGCGGACTCTGGAGAAGTGGGTGGCTGCGCCGCGTCAGGGGTGACAGATGAAGGAATCAAGGGGAACGCTTGAGCAGCAGAGAGGCATTGGTGCCGCCAAAACCAAACGAGTTGGACAGGGCATAGGTCACCTGACAGTCACGGGCCGTGTGGGGGACATAGTCCAGGTCGCAGAGCGGATCGGGATTGTCCAGGTTGATGGTGGGCGGAATGACCTGATGATGCAAGGCCAAGGCGGTAAAAATGGCTTCCACCCCGCCCGCCGCGCCCAGGAGATGGCCCGTCATGGACTTGGTGGAAGAGACCATTATTTTTTTGGCCTGCTCCAGGCCAAAAACGGTCTTGATTGCCTCGGTCTCCACGGCATCCCCCTGGGGGGTGGAGGTGCCATGGGCATTGATATAGCCGACCGCAGCGGGATCCACCTGGCCGTCCCGCAACGCCGCCAACATGCAGCGGACCGCCCCATCACCATGGGGATCCGGGGAGGTGATATGGTAGGCATCCCCCGACATGCCATAGCCCACCACCTCGGCATACAGGGTGGCTCCCCGTCGTTTGGCCGACTCCATCTCTTCCAGAAAGACCACACCCGCCCCTTCGGCAATGACAAAGCCATCCCGGTCCCGGTCCCAGGGCCGGGAGGCTTGTTGCGGTGCATTGTTGCGCGTGGTCAGGGCACGGGCAGCGGAAAAACCGCCGACAGCCAATTCACACGTGGCCGCCTCGGCCCCCCCGGCCAGCATGGCATCGGCCTCCCCGCGTTGGATCATGCGGACGGCATCGCCAATGGCATGGGTGCCTGTGGCACACGCCGTCACCACCGCATGGTTCGGTCCCTTGAGACCAAAACGGATGGCCACATGACCGGAGACCAGATTGATCAGCGACATGGGGATAAAAAACGGCGAAATCCGGCTCGGACCACGGGATTGCAGCAGCATGGCCTGGTTTTGAATGGCAGACAGGCCACCAATGCCCGACCCGATCACCACCCCCACCCGATGGGCATTCTCGTCCGTCCGCTGGAATCCCGCATCGTCCCAGGCCATTTGCGCCGCAGCGATGCCGAATTGCATAAAGAGATCCATCTTCTTGATCTCTTTTTTCGGAATCCAGGCCTCGGCCTGAAAATCCTGGCATTCACCGGCAATACGGGAATCATAGTCGGTTGCATCAAACCGGGTGATCGGTCCAATACCCGACCGCCCAGCCACAAGTCCAGACCAGGTGGTTTCGGTCCCCAGACCCAACGGGGTCACCAGACCCAAACCGGTAATCACCACGCGACGATCCACGGTATTTTCTCCCGATGGCAATGCTAAAGATAAAATCAGGAGGCGGTATGCTCCTCGATGTAGGCGATGGCCTGTTTGACTGTTACAATCTTTTCTGCCGCCTCATCGGGAATTTCACAGCCGAATTCTTCTTCCAGAGCCATGACCAACTCCACCGTATCCAGGGAATCGGCTCCCAGATCATCGACAAAATTGGCATCCTCTGTCACCTGACCGGCATCCACGCCCAACTGCTCAATCACAATCTTTTTGACTCGTGCCGCGATATCGCTCATAGCAAGGTATTTCCTTTAAAGTACAGCATCAAAAATAGAATTCTCCGGTTTGAGGAGAATTCTCCTGTTGGGCAACCGCACAATTTACGCCCCCGTCATCCTGCACCCTCTATCGTTCCCGCGCCTTCGGCGTTGCAAACGTAGCCCATCCTACCGCATATACATCCCACCATTGACATGGATGGTCTGACCCGTAATATACCGCGCCTCCGCCGACGCCAAAAAGGCCACCGCATGGGCCACGTCTTCCGGTTCACCCGCCACCCCCAAAGGAATGCGGGCCAGGATAGCCTCCCTGGTCTTGGAATTCAACTGATCGGTCATGGCCGACCGAATAAATCCGGGGGCAACGCAATTGACCGTAATATTCCGCGAGGCCACCTCCAAAGCCACCGTCTTGGCGAACCCCTCCAGCCCGGCCTTGGCGGCGACATAATTGGCCTGCCCCGCATTGCCCGTGCTGCCCACGACAGAAGAGATCTGGATGATCCGACCATAACGCGCCTTCACCATGGGCCGCAACACCAATTGGGTCAGACGGAAAATACTGGTCAGATTGACCTCCATGACCTGCTGCCAATCCTCTTCCTTCATCCGCATGATCAACCCATCCTTGGTGATCCCGGCATTGTTGACCAGAATATCAATCTGGCCAAACTGGGCCATGGTTTTGTTCACCGCCTCGGCCACCTCGGACGGCACCGACACATCCGCCGCAAAAGCCTCCGATGCCGGGGAAAATGCCCGCACCTCCGCCAGAGCCGCCGCCAAACGGTCGGACGCCCGACTGAGCAACACCACCTTGGCCCCCCGCCGCGCCAACTGCTGTGCAACCACTCGACCGATTCCACCGCTGGATCCGGTGACAATGGCGACGCGATCCTTCAACATAACCCGGTTTCCTCTTTTTTGGAAGTGATCCCATCCAAACCCCATCGCTGGACTGGTCAAAACAATGCAAAACACCCTGCCCACCCCGGATTCGGACCGTCTCATCCTGACGGTCAACCGCCGTCTGGCGCGCACCCTGATCCAGCAAATGGATCAGGAACAACTCGCAGCCGGGGCAACCGTCTGGCCCACCCCGCGCATCATGCCCCTCGCCACCTGGCTGGAACAGTGCTGGGAACACCTCCTGGACCAACGGGAGACCGATCCCGGCCGCGCCCGCAACCATGCCCCAACCCTGCTCACTCCCTGGCAGGAGCGGTTGCTTTGGGAAAGCATCATCACCGCCTCCCCCGAGGGCGAACGACTGCTGCGGGTGGACGAGGCCGCCAAAAATGCCCAGAAAGCCTGGAACCTGCTCCAGGAGTGGCAGGTCACCCCGACCGAAGCCGATCTCTATGATCACGAAGACGCTCAGGCTTTTTACGCCTGGTCTACCCGATTTGCAACCCTTTGTCGTCAACGGGGCTGGCTGGATCGGGCCAGCCTGATTGCCTACCTGCTCCCTCACTTGGCACACCATGACCCTGCGGCAGAAACAGGCGGACCGGTGGACCCCTCTTGCGGGGCTTCGCCCCGGACCCCCACCAGGGGCTTTGCCCCTGGATCCCACCAGGGGGATGATCCCCCTGGACCCGCCATCTTGCCCAAACAGATCCTGCTGGCCGGATTCCAGCCACCCATCCCCCCCAACCTGGGCGCACTCTGGGCCACCTTGACCCAGGCGGGTATTCAGATCGAGGAATGGACGCTATCCCGCCCGGCGGGCCGCGCCGTGCGCGTGGGCCACCCCTCCACCGAGGCCGAACTGGTGGCCGCCGCCCACTGGTCCAGGGCGATACTCACCCAGACCCCGGAGCAAAAAATCGGCATCATCATCCCGACCCTGGAAAATCTGTTGCCGCAAGTGGTCGCGATTTTTTCCCGCACCTTTTATCCCGGCACAAACCCGACCACCCTGGATCCGCGCAGCAAACTGTTCAACATTTCCCTCGGAGCCCGCCTGACCGAAACCCCACTGGTGCGGGACGCCCTGCTGTTGCTGGGCTTGGGCAAAGGCAACCTCGCCCTGATCCAGTATACCCGTCTGCTTCATTCGCCCTTCTGGCAGGGTGGCCAAACCGAATGGTCGGCCCGCAGTTTGCTGGATAGCCGGTTGCGGCACAAAGGTTTTTTGCAGATCCAGACCAGCCAGTTGCGGCGGGAGGCGGCCCGTGGCGATACCGAGGCACCACCATGCCCAATACTGGCCGCCACGCTGGCCACCTTCGCAACCTTTCTAGCCGATTCCGATCAAAAAGACAACCGGGCAACAATCGAACACGCAGAAATCGGGCCAGATTCCGCTTCGCCCACCGCCACTTCGCCCCTCGCCCCGGCCCGTCCCTCGGTGTGGATAGAGCGGTTTTCCCGCTGGCTGACCGTGCTGGGTTGGCCGGGCGAGCGCGGTCTGACCAGCGGCGAATATCAGAATGTGGTCGCCTGGCGGGAGGGACTCGCCCTGTTTGCCACCCTGGACAAAATGGCCGGACGCCTCTCTCTGACCGATGCCCTGGCCCTGCTGGAACGTCTGCTGGCGGAACGCCCCTTTCAACCCGAGGCAGACGACGCGCCGATCCAGATCATGGGTATGCTGGAGGCCGTGGGCGAAACCTGTACCCACCTCTGGATCACGGGACTCGCGGAGGATGCCTGGCCCCCCCCGTTGGCCCCCAATCCCTTTTTGCCCATCGCCCTGCAACGCCACCATGGGATGCCCCACGCCGCGTTTGCCCAGGAGGCGGCCTACCATCAGGCCCTCTTCCAGACTTTTTTGCAATCCGCCGAGGAGATTGTTTGCAGTTATCCCCTCTGGAATGACGACCAGCCCTTGCGCCCGACCCCCATGATTGCCCACCTGCCCGAACAGCGTGCCAGCGAACCCCCTATGGAACCCCTCCCGGACTATCACCAAATGCTGTTTGAGGCAGCGGAATGCGCCACCCTGCTCGACGACTGTGGCCCCCCGTATCCCACCCAGGATGCCCCACCGGTCAGCACGGCGGTGTTGAAAGCCCAGGCGGTCTGCCCGTTTCAGGCCTTTGCCCGCTTCCGCCTGGGAGCGACCGCACGACCGGAACCAGACATCGGCCTGGATGCCTCCCAGCGTGGCCAGATTGTCCATGGTGCCTTGACTCAACTCTGGCAGCATCTCGGTGCCGAGCAGACCGACATCAAGACCGTGGCCACGACCGACAATCCCCTGGTCCAGATGGCCGTCCAGGAGACCCTGGAAAAGGCCACCCGGCAATGGCCGGAACCGCTGCACCCCTTTTTCCGCCAACTGGAGGATGCCCGTCTGACCCGCCTGCTCCACACCTTTTTGCAGTTGGAACAGGGGCGCGACGTGGCCTTCACCGTGGTCGGACAGGAGATGGAGCGTACCTTGACCCTGGGGGCCTTGACTGTGCGGGTCCGTCTGGATCGGATCGACCGGCTGCCCGATGGTTCCCTGGTGGTTCTGGATTACAAGACGGGACAAACCCGCACCGCCGACTGGTTTGGCGACCGACCGGCGGATCCGCAGTTGCCCCTGTATCTCCTGGCCTGGGCCCAATCGGTTGACGAGCGGGTGGCCGCTCTGGCTTTTTGTCAGGTACGGGCAGGCGAGTGCCGCTTCAACGGCCTGGCCGATCAGGAAGGCTTGTTGCCCCGCGTGGAACATTTTCAAAAACAGGCACCGGAGATGGCCGATTGGCAGGAGATGATCGGCTCCTGGCGGGCGGTTCTCACCAACCTGGGGGAACAATTCATCCGGGGCGAGGCGCGGGTGGATCCCTTGCCCCAGAGTTGCCTTTATTGCGACCTGACTCCCCTGTGCCGCTACCCGGAACAGGGTCCCATTCCGACCGAAGAGGAGCAACTGGCATGACCCGCCCCCTGGCCGACGCCCTGGCCCGCGCCGACGCGCTCAACCCCACAGCCTCTTTTATTGTCCAGGCCCCCGCCGGTTCCGGCAAGACGGGTCTTCTGACACAACGTTTTTTGCGCCTGTTGACCCTGGTTCAGCAACCCGAAGAACTGGTGGCCATCACCTTCACCCGCAAGGCGGCGGCCGAGATGAAAAATCGTATTGTGGAGGCGTTGCACGCCGCCCAGCGCGAGCTACCCGCCGAGGCCGACTCCTTTGCCCGGCATACCCGGCACCTGGGCGAACTGGCATTGCGCCGCGACCAGGAACTCGGGTGGCAATTGCTGGACAATCCGGGCCGCCTGCGCATTTTAACCCTGGATGCCCTGTGTGCCAATCTGACCCGGCAACTGCCCATCTTGTCCCGTCTGGGCGGTCATTTCGGCATTGTCGAGGATCCGGCGGAGCACTATCAGGCCGCCGCGCGGGCCACTTTGCTGCTGGGCAAGGAAAAAAACCGCTGGTCCCCCGCCATTGCCACCCTGCTCGACCATCTGGACAACCATCTGGCCAAGGTGGAAGCCCTGTTGGCCAACCTGTTGGCGCGCCGCGAGCAATGGTTGCGCCATATCGGTGGCCAGCAGGCCCAGGGCGCAGAGGCCAGACGCCTGCTGGAAACAGTCCTGCACCAGGTGGTCTGTGACGGACTGCTGGCCGTCGAACAATCGCTCTCGGAACTGGAAAAAGAGGAAATCTGGCATCTGGCGGGCTTTGCCGGAGAAAATCTCCGTTTGGCCCAGTCCGCCTCCCCGGTGACCCTTTGCCACAGTCAGGCCCCCTTTCCGGCGGCCACGCCGGACCATTATGCCCAATGGCTGGGCATCGTGGAGTGTCTGCTGACCAAGGGCGACACTTGGCGCAAGCAGGTCAATGTCAGCAACGGCTTTCCACCCGCCAGTCAGGGGCGGTCGGCGACGGAAAAGGCTCTGTTTACGGAGATGAAGGGGTGTACCATCGCCCTCGGTCAATTGCTTGCCGAGCGACCGGGCCTGCGGGAGGCACTGGCCAGGGTGCGCCTGCTGCCGCCGCCCCACTATACCGAGGCCCAGTGGGAAATATTGCAAGCCCTGCTGCACCTGTTGCCCATGGCGGTGGCCCAACTGAGCATCCGGTTTCAGGAGTTGGGCCAGGTGGATTTTGCCGAGATTGCCATGCGGGCTGAAACGGCCCTGGGCGAACCGGAAACCCCGACCAATCTGGCCATGAAGGTGGATTATCAAATCAAGCATCTATTGGTGGATGAGTTTCAGGATACCTCGCAGGGACAATATCGGCTGCTGGAGCGGTTGACCGCCGGTTGGAGCGGTCAGGATGGGCGCACGCTGTTTGTGGTGGGCGATCCCATGCAATCCATCTATCGTTTTCGCGAGGCGGAGGTGGGGCTGTTTTTGCGCGCCCAGCAGATGGGGCTGGGGCAGATTCGCCTGCGGCCCTTGACCCTGACGGCCAATTTTCGTTCCCAGGCCGATCTGGTTGCCTGGGTCAATGCCTCCTTTCCCTCGATCATGCCCCCGGTGGACGACATGGCGGCGGGTGCGGTCCATTTTCATGCCTCGGTCCCTTTTCGCACTACCCAGGCCGGGGTGGCCGTCACGGTCCATCCATTTGCCACCGATGACCCGCCAGCGGAGGCCGCCCAGGTGGTCGCTCTGGTCCGGCAAGCCCGCCAGGCCAACCACAAGACGGCCATTCTGGTCCGGGCCCGGTCGCACTTGCAGCATATTCTGCCCGCGTTGAGCCAAGCCGGTCTGCGTTACCAGGGGATTGATCTGGCATCGCTGGCCCAATCGATGGTGATTCAGGATCTGCTCTCCTTGACCCGCGCCCTGACCTGTCCGGCGGATCGCATTGCCTGGCTGGCTATTTTGCGCGCCCCCTGGTGTGGGTTGTCGTTGGCCGATTTGACCCATCTGGCCCAAAAATCGCCGGTGACCGCCGGGGAGGCCAGCGCGCCCCCCACCCTGTGGGAGCGGATTGCGGCACCCGCAGCCTGGCCGGGCTTGAGCGAGGATGGCCAATGGCGACTGGCACGGCTGGTGGCTGTATTGACCGAGGCCTTGCAGCAGCGGCGTCGCTGTCAGGCCTTTCCGGGTGTCAGTGGGCTCTGTTTCTGGATCGAGCACACCTGGCAGGCTCTGGGTGGACCGGCCACGGTTCCCGATGCGCAAGGGTTGGCGGCGGCCCGGCAATTTTTTGCCTTGCTGGCAACGACCGAACGGGGCGGCGAGTTGCCCGATTTGCCGGGCTTCAGCCAAAAGGTGGCCGCGCTCTATGCAGGGGTGGACCCGGAGGCGGAGGCAGGTTTGCAGGTAATGACCATTCACAAGGCCAAGGGGTTGGAGTTTGACACGGTCATTTTGCCCGGTCTGGGACGTTCGCCCCGCAGCGAGGAAAAATCGCTCCTGGCCTGGATGGAGCATCCGGCTGGCCTGGTGCTGGGACCGCTCAAGCGGGTGGACCAGGAGCAGGATGATCCGATTCACGCCTTTATTCGCCACACAGAAAAGAGCAAGGGGGCCTTTGAGGCCGGGCGGTTGCTCTATGTGGCGACCACCCGCGCCCGGGAGCGGTTGCATCTGCTGGGTCATGTTCGGGCTGCCGGGGATCCCCCGGCGACGGGATCTTTTCTGCATCTGTTGTGGCCGCAGGTGGCGACCTGGTTTGCCGAGGATCGGCCACCGCCGGATGAATCTGCCGGGGAGTTTGTGGCCAAGACGGTGGGGGTTCCCTTGCGGCGTCTGGTGACCGACTGGTCGCCTCCGCCGCCCCCGCCCGCGTTGCGGGAGCAGGCTGCCCTGCGGGCGGTGGACGAAGAACCGGTGGAATTTGAATGGGCGGGGGAGACGGTGCGTCTGGTGGGCATTGTTGTGCATCGCTTTTTGCACACCATTGCCCAGGAGGGATTGCTCCAATGGACGCCGCAACGGCTGGAGGCCCGCCGTCTGGCCTATGCCGCCCATCTGGAGCGGCTGGGGGTGCCGCTGGCGCAGTTGCAGCGGGCTGTCGGGATGGTCAAAAATGCCTTGTTGAACACGGTCAACGATGAACGGGGACGATGGATTTTGGACAATACGCGGCATGAGGAGCCGTTTTCCGAATTGGCCTTGACGGGGGTGGTGCGGGGTCGACCGCAGCGGCTGGTGTTGGATCGCACCTTTATTGATCGGGAGGGGGTGCGCTGGGTCATCGACTTCAAGAGCAGTTGGCATCACGGGAGTGATTTGGAGGCGTTTCTGGACAATGAGCGGTTGCGGTATCAGGAACAGATGGCGCGCTATGGGATGTTGATGCAGCGGGTGTCGGCCCATCCGATCCGGCTGGGGTTGTATTTTCCCATGCACACCGGTTGGCGGGCCTGGGCCATGTAGGGCTTTCCGTCAGCAGAAAAGATTTTGCGGAACGCGCGGTAGAGCAGCACGTTCAATGTTCACGTCGCATGGCGTGATACGTGGTCGATCTCGCGCTTGAGAGCGTCGATCTCGTGCCGTACCAAGCCTTGCAATTCCCGTAGTCTGGTTGGAATGTCCATGCTCTCGTGAAAGATGCCAGCAATGATGATTGTCTCTTTGTCATGCTCCTGAAAAGCAACGTAGCGGTGCTCTACAAGGTGAATTAAAAAGGCCGTGTCTGCGGCCAACTCGTCACGGTGCGGCGCGTTAAAAACTGGGTGGTTGTCGGCGATGCGCTGCAATCCCTGCAAAAAATCGACTCGGTATTTTTCCGCCCGCTTATGCCCCCACTTTTGTCTGCTCTCACGCAAAGCCTTCCAAAAGTGACCTTCGGCGGTCGCAGTCATGCGGTACATTTTGCGTGTCATTTTTGATCTTCTTTGCCAAGCTCATCCAAAAAAGCCTTTGAGCGGGCTTCGACTTCTTCAGCGGAATAAGTGCGACCGTTCTTGATCTCTTCCGCAGATTTCAAGAGTTCACCAAAAATATAAAGCCGTTCTGCTTCTCTTTCCATGTCGAGGCGAATCAAAGCGCGAACATATTCGCTGGGGGTGGCAAAGGCTTTTTTGCCATTGGTACGAAGATCGACATAAGCCCGCATTTCATCGGGTAAACTCACATGCAAGCTGCTGGTCATGGTATGGTCTCCTTTGGGCGGTTGCTATGGCTCCATCGTGCGCCAGTCTGGCAAAAAATGTCAACAGATGACATAAACGGCTGGGCAATCGCCGGTCACATTTGAGCCAGCAGGACTGGGATTTTCCCTGGAACTGCGGGCAAAACACCCGCGATCCCAGAATCGAGCGTCAAAAAATTTCAAATGCGCTTGCCCTGGAGGTGCCTGCATTTTTTCTCCAACTACACCGGATTTTGTGCTATTATAAGCGGCATCCAAATCCCTGGGCATCCAGGTCGGCACGTCAGCCTGCGCTTTGCTCAAGGCTTCCCATGTCATCCTGGCAGTCGCCGCGTCATGAGACAGGAGTCCCCAACATGAGAATAAAAATTGTCGCTCTATGCTCCAGCCTGCTCACCCTCATCCTGCTGGCCTCTGCCATGGCAGATGAGATCCCGGTCGCAGTTGCCGCCAACTTTACCGCACCGATGCAAATGATTGCCGCCAACTTTGAACGGGCGACCGGTCGCCGGGCCGTCCTCTCCTTCGGTGCCACCGGCACGCTTTATGCGCAAATCAAGAACGGGGCACCCTTCGAGATTTTGCTCGCCGCCGACAGCGCGACTCCCGCCAAACTGGAACAGGAGGGGCTGGCGGTCCCCGGTACCCGTGCCACCTATGCCATCGGCAAACTGATGCTCTGGTCAGCCAAGCCTGATCTGGTGGACAATCACGGTCAAATATTGAAAACAGGCAACTTCAAGCACCTTGCCTTGGCCGCGCCCCAACTGGCCCCCTATGGTGCCGCTGCCATGGAGACCCTGACCAAGCTGGAATTGTTGACTGCCCTCCAGGACAAGTTGGTCCAGGGCGAAAATATCGCGCAAACCCATCAATTTGTCAGCACGGGCAATGCCGAACTGGGTTTTGTCGCCTTGTCGCAGGTGTATGAAAATGGCAAGTTGCGCAGCGGATCGGGCTGGATTGTCCCGGCCGGGTTGCACACACCAATCCGTCAGGATGCCGTCCTGCTGGCCAAAGGCAAGGACCATCCGTCGGCCCAGGCTCTGCTGCAATTTTTGCACAACAACCAGTCTCGCAAGATAATCGAGTCGTTTGGGTACGAACTGGAATAAGGGGCCCAGTGTGCTGGAACCTGCCGATTGGACTGCGATCTGGCTGACGTTGCGACTGGCGACAATTACCACCTTGATTTTGCTGCTGCTCGGTACTCCGGTCGCCTGGTGGTTGGCGCGCACCCGTTCCCGTTGGAAAGGGCCACTGGTCGCACTGGTGGCCCTGCCCATCGTGTTGCCGCCCACTGTGCTGGGATTTTATCTGCTGCTTTTTATGGGGCCTGAGGGACCGCTTGGGCAATTGACCCGGTTTCTGGGGTTGGGTTTGTTGCCCTTCACCTTCTGGGGGTTGGTGGTTGCCTCCTCGTTCTACTCCCTCCCTTTCGTGGTGCAGCCCATCCAGAACGCCTTTGAGGCCATTGGTGAACGTCCGCTGGAGGCTGCCGCGACGTTGCGCGCCTCACCGCTGGACACCTTCTTCAGTGTGGTGGTGCCGCTGGCCAGGCCTGGCTATCTCACGGCCACCGTCATGGGCTTTGCCCACACCATTGGCGAGTTTGGCGTGGTCTTGATGATCGGCGGCAACATACCGGGCCAGACCCGTGTCGTCTCGGTGCAGATTTTTGACCATGTCGAGTCCATGGCCTATCCCCAGGCACACGGTCTGGCAGCCAGCATGGTAGTCTTTGCCTTTCTGGTGTTGCTGGTGCTCTACACGCTCAACCCGACCGGGCGGCGGCCATGAATGCCCTCATTTTTTTCCTAACAGTTTCGCGGGTCCAGGGGGATCATCCCCCTGGTGGGGTCCAGGGGCAACGCCCCTGGTGGGGTTGGGGGCAAAGCCCCCTCTGGCCGAAACGATGACCCCACCCACCCAAACCATTCACCTCCGCAGCCAACTTGCCCATCCGGGCTTTGCCCTGGATATTGATCTGGACATACCGGGACGCGGTGTCACGGCTCTTTTTGGCCCGTCCGGTTCCGGCAAGACGACCGTGTTGCGCATCGTGGCCGGTTTGGAACGTTCCTCCAGCGGTTTCCTGTGTGTCAACGGCACCGTCTGGCAGGACGCAGCCAGGGGCTTCTTCCTGCCCACCCACCGCCGACCCATCGGGTATGTCTTCCAGGAATCGAGTCTTTTCGTTCATCTGGATGTATACCATAACCTGGCCTATGGGATGCAGCGCGTGCCACAGGCCAAGCGTCACGTTTCCCTGGAGGATGCCATTGCCCTGCTGGGTATCGAACATCTCCTGACCCGCAAACCAGCCACCTTGTCCGGTGGCGAACGGCAGCGTGTCGCCATCGCCCGGGCACTGGCCGTCAGTCCCACCATTCTGTTGTTGGACGAACCCCTCGCCTCCCTGGATTTGACCCGCAAGCAAGAGATCCTGCCCTATCTGGAACGCCTCCACCGGGAGTTGGCGATCCCCATTCTGTATGTCAGTCATGACCCGGATGAGGTGGCGCGCCTGGCCGACCATTTGGTCGTCCTGCAAAAGGGCCGCGTGCTGGCCAACGGTCCGCTGCATGAGACCTTGGCGCGTATCGATCTCCCCATTCCACTTGGTGAGGAGACCGGCGTGGTGCTGAATGCGGTCGTGGGAATACACGATGCCGCATGGCATCTGTTTCGGGCTGATTTTGCGGGCGGCAGTTTGTGGGTGCGGGAACATGACCTGCCGCTTAGGCAGACCATACGGGTGCGCATCCTGGCCAGGGATGTCAGTTTGGCTCTGGAGCAACCGCACCACACCAGTATTCTCAACCAGTTTCCCGGCCAGGTCATGGCGATTGCCCAGGATGCCCATCCGGGTCTGGCTTTGGTACGGGTACAGGTGGGCGATTCGCCCATCGTCGCCCGGGTCACCCAACGGTCCGCCGCCGCGTTGGGACTGACACCGGGCCAATCGGTGTGGGTGCAGGTCAAATCGGTGGCACTGATGGAGTGAGGTCGCGCGTCTCATGCTGGCCGGTGGGGGCTTCGCCCCATATGCGCTAACATAGCCGTCTGTCCGCAGTTTTTATAATATTATTGCGGGGTCCAGGGGGGATCATCCCCCCTGGCGGGGTGCAGGGGCAGAGCCCCTGCCGCAGTGTGCGATTCACCAGAAGCCCATTTCCGCAGGAAGCTGGTGCTGCCCACCCAATACCGCCCCGCAGGAGCCATAATATGAACATAACAAAATCAATCGATTGCGGTATGTTAGCGCATATGGGGCTTCGCCCCCAACCCCACCAGGGGCTTTGCCCCTGGACCCCACCGGGGGGGATAATCCCCCCCGGACCCCCTTGATAATGCCCCGCTACAGCGCGGAAATGGCTACAAACACCGCCTCAACCGTCTTCCGGGCATCGCCGAACAGCATCCGGGCATTATCCTTGTAAAACAGCGGATTATCCACGCCCGAATAACCGGTGGCCATGCTGCGCTTGGAGACAATGACCGTACCCGCCTTCCAGCATTCCACCACCGGCATCCCATAGATGGGACTCGACGGATCATCCTGGGCACCGGAATTGACCGTATCGTTGGCTCCCAGGACAATGGCCACATCGGTTGACGGAAAATCCGGGTTGATTTCATCCATCTCCAACACAATGTCATACGGCACCTTGGCCTCGGCCAGCAACACATTCATATGGCCCGGCATCCGGCCCGCCACGGGATGAATGGCAAAACGCACCTTGCACCCCCGCTCCCGCAAAAAGCGGGTCAACTCATAGACCGGATGTTGGGCGTGAGCCACCGCCATCCCAAAACCGGGCACAATGATGACACTCTTGGCCTCCCGCAACAAAACCGCCGTCTCTTCAACCGTGATGCTGGTGACAGAACCCTGTTCCGTCGGACCACTGGCGGCCACCGCCGTGCCCGCCTCCACGCCAAATCCACCCAGGATGACGCTGATAAAAGAACGACCCATGGCGCGACACATGATGTACGAGAGAATGGCTCCCGAACTGCCCACCAGGGCACCCACCACGATCAACACATCGTTGGAGAGCATAAAACCGGTGGCGGCCGCCGCCCAACCGGAATAGCTGTTCAACATGGAGACCACCACCGGCATGTCGGCCCCGCCAATGGACAGCACCAGATGCGCACCCAAGCCGCAGGCGATCACCGTCATCAACAACAAAGGCATCAGGTGCGTATGCGCCCCCGGATGCCCCACAAACAGACTGCTCAGATAGATGCAGAGCAACGCCGCCGTGAAATTCATGCCATGCCGACCCGGCAGAGCGAGCGGTTTGCTCTTGATCAGCCCCTGCAACTTGCCAAAGGCGACCAGAGAACCGGTAAAGGTGATGGCCCCGATAAAGACACCCACCGCAATTTCCGTCTCGTGAATAAACATCTCGGCCCGACTGGCGTGCTGGACGGAGGGATCCAGATAGTTGGCAATCCCCTCCAACACGGCAGCCAGACCGACAAAACTGTGAAAACCCGCCACCAACTGGGGCATGGCGGTCATTTTCACCCGCGCAGCCACGAAAGCACCCAGGCCACCCCCCACCAGCATGACGGGAATCAACAGGCCAACACTGCCCAATTTCGGGTTGGCAAAGGTGAACAGAACGGCGATGGCCATGCCCATCATGCCGTACAAATTGCCCCGCCGGGCGGACTCCTGATGGGCCAAACCGCCCAGGCTCAAGATGAAGAGCACACTGGCGGCAATATAAGATACCGTAACGACGCCTGCATTCATAAATTTTACTCCTTCCTGAACATTTTGAGCATACGCTGCGTCACCAGAAAACCGCCCGCAATATTGACCACAGCCAACAGGGCAGCCAGGGTGGACAGGACGACCACAATGCCAGAGGAACTGCCAATCTGCAACATGGCACCGATGATAATGATACCGCTGATCGCATTGGTGACACTCATCAGCGGGGTATGCAAGGAGGGTGTCACGTCCCAGATAATCCGGTAACCCACAAAACAGGCCAGCACAAAGACCGTCAAATGGCCGAGAAAAGCGGGCGGAGCCGCCAGTCCGATCAGACCCAGCAGCGCACCGCCAATCGCCAGAATGGTCAGGCTCTTTTTCTGGGTCGCGCGGGAATCTTCCGCCGTGGGTGTCCCCGGCTTGCCATGGCCAGCGGGCGGTGGCGCGGCCACCGGCTTTTTGGGGGGCGGCGGTGGCAGCTTCGGTGGCGGCCAGATAATCTCGCCCTGATGGACGACCGTGGTGCCACGCTGCACCACATCCTCCAGGTTGACCGTGAAGACTCCATCCTTGGTCATATCCTTGAGCAGATGGCAGATGTTTTGTGCATACAGATTGGAGGCCTGGGTGGGCAGGCGGGACGGCAGGTCGGTATAGCCGATCAATTTGACGCCATGCTTGACGACCACCTTGCCCGCTTCGGTCCCTTCGCAGTTGCCCCCCTGCTCCGCCGCCAGGTCAACGACCACGCTGCCCTGCTTCATCGATTTGACCATCTCTTCCGTGATCAGGATGGGTGCCTTGACCCCCGGAATCAGGGCGGTGGTGATGATGACATCCACCTCTTTGGCCTGTTCGGCAAACAGGGCCATCTCGGCGGCGATAAACTCGGCACTCATGGTTTTGGCGTAGCCGCCCTCACCGGTGCCGTCTTCCTTGAAAGTCAGCAGCAAAAATTCCGCGCCCAGGCTGGTGATCTGATCGGCCACCTCGGGCCGGGTATCAAACGCGCGGACGATGGCTCCCATGCTGACGGCCGTGCCAATCGCGGACAGTCCGGCCACACCGGCCCCAATCACCAAAATTTTGGCGGGTGGCACCCGGCCAGCAGCCGTGATTTGCCCGGTAAAAAAGCGGCCAAAATTGTGCGCCGCTTCCAGGACAGCCCGATAACCGGCAATATTGGCCATGGAGGAGAGCGCGTCCAGTTTTTGGGACCGGGAGATGCGGGGCACCGAGTCCATGGCCAACACGGTCGCCTTGCGGGCCGCCAGTTGGGCCATCAGCTCCTTGTTCTGGGCTGGCCACAAAAAACTGATCAGGGTTTTGCCCTCGCCCAGAAGTTCGGCCTCATGCACCCCCAGATCCGGGTTTTGCATGGGGGGGCGCACCTTGATCACAATATCGGCCACATCCCACAAGCTTTTGGCGTCGGGGGCAATTTCGGCACCCGCTGCCCGATAGCTCTCGTCACTGAACTGGGCACCCATACCGGCTTGGCTCTCCACCACCACCTGATAGCCCAGCTTCAGCATTTGCTTGACCGAATCGGGACTGGCTGCGACCCGTTTTTCTTCTGGATAAATCTCTCTTGGAACACCGATTTTCATCAATGGTACCTCATGGCAGGGATGACTGCGGCAGCAAAGCGGGCGAGCAGATTTTCCATGACATGATTGATTCTGGAAAAATGTTCCGCCTTTTCCTGGATCTCGCGCCCGGTTTGCACATACTCGCCTCCCGGTTGCAGATCATCGGCACAATGGGTCAGCAACAGGCTGGCCGACTCAGGGGTGGTCTCCAGATGAAACTGGAGACCCATCACCCGTTGGTCATACAAAAATGCCTGGTTGTGACAAGCCGCGCTGGCGGCCAGATGCACGGCACCGGCGGGGAGATCAAAAGTTTCTCCATGCCAATGAAATGTCTCCAATGCCGTCGGCAACCAATCGGTCAGGGGAGTTTCTGACACCAGCGGCATTTTACGCACCGGAAACCAGCCGATCTCTTTACAGCGGTTCCGGTATACTTTGGCACCCAGGACGGATGCGATCAACTGGGCACCCAGGCAAATGCCCAGCACGGGTTTTCCGGCCTGAATGGCCTGTGCTATCCACTGTTTTTCCTCTATGAGCCAGGGGAAAAAGTCTTCATCATGAATGCTCATGGGACCGCCCATGATGATTAAAAAGTCGACCTGGTCTAAGGCAGGCAGCCGGTCACACTGGAAAAAACGGGTCGATGAAACGGCATGACCGTGTTGTCGTGCCCAGGTGCCTATGTGGGCCAACCCTTCGAAGGGTACATGCAGCAGGGCATGAATACGCATTTTCAACCCCATCATCCGGTTGGGAGATTATTTATATGCTGCACATGGTCATAAGTGATACTTCCTGTTCCGTCATTCCCGCGAAAGCGGGAATCTATTTGGCCTGTTGGACCTCTTGGATTCCCGCCTGCGCGGGAATGACGATATTCGTCAACTGTAACCGTGCGCAGTATAACAACATGCGCAACACCATGTTGGTTCACCCTTACTGCAAGTTGCGCTCCAACATGGACGGGATCATCCTGGTGGCCATTTCTGGGGGAGGGCGGTGAACCGCCCCCCCCAGACCCTCCCCCACCCTTTTTTTTAATCATTCTCAAGGGGGTCTGGGGGGGATTATCCCCCCCGGTGGGGTCCAGGGGCAAAGCCCCTGGTGGGGTCCAGGGGCAAAGCCCCTGGTGAAGACCTCAGCCACGCATGGCGATCAGGCACTGTAATACATCTCAAATTCAACCGGATGATGGGGTTGAAAATGCGTATTCATGCCCTGCTGCATGTACCCTTCGAAGGGTTGGCCCACATAGGCACCTGGGCACGACAACACGCTCATGCCG